>NZ_JBBMRJ010000005.1:0-389859 GCF_037993085.1 Pseudomonas sp. YNh
TGGCTACAGAATTTCTTGACGACCATAGAGCATTGGAACCACCTGATCCCATCCCGAACTCAGTAGTGAAACGATGCATCGCCGATGGTAGTGTGGGGTTTCCCCATGTGAGAGTAGGTCATCGTCAAGATTCATTTCGCAAAACCCCTATCTGCGCATGCAGGTAGGGGTTTTGTCTTTTTCGCCAAAATATCCCCAGCCCTGCCTGAAGCCCTGTAGGAGCAGCCTTGTGCTGCGAAGAGGCCGGTAAGGCTAAAGATTATCTTGGGTTGCAATGGCCTCTTCGCAGCACAAGGCTGCTCCTACAGGGGCCGCGGCAACAGGTCAGGTTCATGAAATGTGCGTCATCTATACCTGATGAACCGTAGGGCAATGCTACGCTCGCGGAAATACTCAGCACGGATACCCACCATGGACATGAACTGGCACCAGGCCCTGCAAGAGAGCCTGAGATGGCTGGCAATCGCTTCGTTCATCACCCTTGTCTGCTTTACCGCTGCCGCGACACTGGCTGTCCGTTGCACACGCTGGGGCAGCCAATTCTGGCAGCTTGCCGGGCCCTACTTCAGTTTCAGGCGCAGTTGGCGGCCACTGTTGGTGTTTGCGCTGTTGCTGGTGTTGACGCTGTTCTCGGTGCGCCTGAACGTCCTGTTCTCGTTCTGGTACAACGGCTTCTACAGTGCCTTGCAAGGCCTGGATCAATCCGCCTTCTGGTACATGCTCGGCGTCTTTGCCGTACTGGCCACCATCCACGTGCTGCGCTCGCTGTTCACCTTCTATGTAACCCAGGCATTCAGCATTCGTTGGCGGGTCTGGCTCACCGAGCGCCTGACCCACGACTGGATGCACGGCGATGCCTACTACCGTGGTCAGTTTCTGGCCGAGCCGGTGGACAACCCTGATCAGCGTATCGAGCTGGATGCCAATGCATTTGTCACCAACTCGGTCACCCTGGCCTTGGGCGCTGTCAGTGCACTGGTGTCGCTGGTAGCGTTCACCGGGATCCTCTGGTCGCTGTCGGCACCGCTGGCGGTTGCCGGTGTGGAAGTCCCCCGGGCGATGGTGTTTGCCGTGTACCTGTATGTCATCGTTGCCACCTGGATTGCCTTCCGCCTGGGGCGCCCGTTGATCCGCCTGAACTTCCTCAATGAAAAACTCACCGCCAACTTTCGCTATGCGCTGATGCGCCTGCGCGAGAATGCCGAGAACATTGCCTTCTACCAAGGCGCCTTGGTGGAGCGTGGCACGTTGCTGGGCCGCTTTGGCGCCTTGATCGTCAACGCCTGGGCGCTGGTGTTCCGGAACCTGAAATTCAGTGGTTTCAACTTGGGTGTTAGCCAGGTTGCCGTGGTGTTCCCGTTTATACTCCAGGCGCCACGCTTCTTCAGCGGTGCGATCAAGTTGGGTGACGTCATGCAGACCGCCCAGGCCTTTGGCCAGGTGCAGGATTCATTGTCGTTCTTCCGCGAATCTTACGATGCGTTCGCTCAATACCGGGCCACCCTCGACCGTCTGACCGGTTTTCTTGATGCCAACGAGCAGGCGAGCGCCTTGCCGCGTGTCACCACCGAGGCTCAGCAACATGCGCTGGAAATCACTGATCTGCAGGTACTTCGGCCAGACGGGCATGCCCTTGTCGCTGACCTTGACCTGAGCCTGCACGCCGGTCAGGCACTATTGATCAAGGGCCCGTCGGGCAGTGGTAAAACCACGCTGCTGCGGGCCCTGGCGGGCCTCTGGCCATATGCTGAAGGTAAGGTCAGGCGCCCGCCAGGCCATCAGGCGCTGTTCCTGTCGCAGCGTCCCTACCTGCCGCTGGGTGACTTGCGGGCGGTCATCGCCTACCCGGCAGCCAGCAAGCCCGAGGACGAAGTACGTATGCAACAGGCCTTGCGCCAGGTCAATCTGGCTCATCTGGCGGATCGGCTGGAGGTCAGTTGCGACTGGTCGCATATTCTCTCGGTGGGCGAGCAGCAGCGCCTGGCGTTCGCACGGGTGCTGTTCAACCGGCCTCAGGTAGTTTTCCTCGACGAGTCCACTTCGGCGATGGACGAAGGGCTCGAGCACGCCCTGTATTCGCTGCTGCGCACGGAAATGCCGGGTGCGCTGCTGGTCAGTGTTGGCCATCGCAGCACACTGGCGGGGTTCCATACTCACCGGCTGGAGGTGGATGGGCACGGGGGCTGGTCGTTGCTCAAGCAGGAACCGGCATTGGCCTAGCCCGGTGTGCTCAACGAAACAGCATCACCCCCACCAGGGTGGTGCTGGCAAGCCCTGCGCCGACCAGGAAGGTTGCCTGGAAACCCGCACCATCCCACAACAACCCTGCCACCACGCTGGCCGCCAGCAGTGCCACCCCGGTCAGCAGGTTGAACAGGCCGAAGGCGGTGCCGCGCAGGTTGGCGGGTGCGCTGTCGGCGATCATGGCCGCGAAGATGCCTTGGGTAAAGCCCAGGTGCAGACCCCAGGCGGCAACCCCCAGGGCCAACCCCGCCCAGCCAGGCAGCAGGGCCAGCAACAGGTCGGCGGCGATCAGCATCCCCAGTCCCGTCATCAGCACGCCGCGGCGCCCCAGGCGGTCCGACAGCACCCCGGCAGGGTAGGCCGACACCGAATAGGCCAGCGCCATCAGCACCAGCACCGCCGGCGCCCACATCGGCGCCAGGCCCATGTCCTGGGCGCGCAGTAACAGGAATGCCTCGCTGAAGCGGGCAAGGGTGAACAATGTGGCCAGGCCGATCAGCCGCCAGTAGGCCGGGCCCAGCCGGACCAGTTCGTGCACCGCCAGCGGTGCGCGCACGGGCCTTGTCGTGGCCGGCGTTTCAGGTTCGCGCACGAAGGCGATGAGGATGTACACCGCCACGAACGCCGGGATCACCGACACCCAGAACACCATCTGGAAGTGGCTCGCGGTCAGCCACATCAGCATGATTGCCAGCAATGGCCCGAGGAAAGCACCAACCGTATCCAGCGCCTGACGCAGGCCAAAGGCGGCACCACGCAACTCGGGGGGCGTGACATCAGCCACCAGCGCATCACGCGGCGCCCCACGGATGCCTTTGCCGACCCGGTCGACGAAACGTGCTGCGATCAGCCACTCCAGCCCGCAAGCCATGGGGAATACCGGCTTGGTTAACGCGCCCAGGCCATAGCCGAGCACGGTCAGCAGCTTGCGCTTGCCCAGCCGGTCGCTGAGCGCACCGGAAAACACTTTGGTGATCGAGGCGGTTGCCTCGGCGATACCTTCGATAACGCCCACCGCCACCACCGAGGTGCCGAGCACGGTGACCATGTAAAGTGGCAGCAGGGCGTGGATCATCTCCGAGGAAATGTCCATGAACATCGACACGAAGCCCAGCGCCCAGACACTGCGCGGGATCTTTGGCAAGGATCGGCTGGCATTAACGGCGCCGCTTTCTTCATTGCTGCGCATCTGGGGTCTCGTCGGTGTTGCTACGTTCAAACTGTAGGAGCCCACGTGCAGGATGCAAACCGGAACCACGACCGGTCAGGCCAGGCTGCGCACCCGCCGCCAGACGGTGCTGCGGCTGACCCCCAGGCGCCGTGCGGCCTCGTCCATGTTGCCGTCGCAGCCGTCCAGCACCTGACGCGCATGGGCCGTTTCGGCTGCTTTGCCCAGGCTACGCAGGTTGTCGGTGGCGGCAAGGGGCCGCTTCGCCGCTGCAGCCGCGCCGGCCTCGAAGAACTCCGGGAACAGGGTGGCCAGATCGACCTCGTCATCGTGCCCCTGCGTACTCAGGCAAAAGGCCGCGCGCTCGGCGATGTTCTCCAGTTCACGAATGTTACCCGGCCAAGGGTGACGCAACATCAGTGGCATAAGCTGCTGCACGTGCTCGTCGCTTGAAGACGGCAAGCCATTGGCACGGCAGTGACGCGCAAGCAGGGCATTGAACAGCGGCACGATGTCCGCGATCCTCTCGCGTAGCGGCGGTACGGCCAGGCGCAGGATGTTCAGGCGGTAATACAGGTCTTGGCGAAAGCGCTGGTCGGCGATGCGCGCGGGCAGGTCGCAATGGGTGGCGGCAATCACCCGGATGTCAACCGGGGTCGGCTCGCAGGCACCCAGGCGCAGCACCTCGCGCTCTTGCAACACACGCAGCAGGCGGGTCTGCAGCGCCACCGGCATGTCGCCTATCTCGTCGAGGAACAAAGTACCGGTGTGCGCCAGCTCGATCAGGCCGGGCTTGCCGCCTTTGCGCGAACCGGTGAAGGCACCGTCCTCGTAGCCGAACAGTTCACTTTCAAGCAGCGACTCGGGCAGCGCAGCACAGTTGATCGCCACGAACGGCCCCTGTTGGCGCGGGCTGGCATGGTGCATGCTCTGCGCCAGCAACTCCTTGCCGGTACCGCTTTCGCCAGTGATCAGCACCGTGGCGTCAGCCTGTGCGTAACGCTGAGCCAGGCTGAGGATGGCGCGAAATGCCGGCGCGTCACCGAGCAGTTGCTCGAAGCGATGGCGCGCCTTGAACGGGCGCGTATCGGGCTGTTCAAGGCTGCGCCGTGGCAGGCGGCGTGTGGGGGCGCCACCAGCCTTGGCACTCAGGGTCACCAGGCTGTCGAATGTATGGCGCAGGCTTTCGGCATCCAGCGCCAGGACCCCTTGGGCACCTGCTGCGTCGGCCAACTGGCATACCGTTGGCGAGCCGATGATCACCTCGAATCCATCCGCGACCAAGCGTTCGACCTGATCCCGGGCCTGCTCCAGGCTGGTGTAGGTCTGCTCGCGAATCTGCAGGGTGAACAGCGCCTGCATCGCCGCCAGTTCCGGATACGGCTGGCCGAAACTGAGGATACCCACCCGGCTGGCCCGGTCGCGGGCCTGCACCAGGGCACGGATCAGGTCGAACTCGCCCAGGTGCAGGGTCCGCACCGAGGTAATCAGGTGCTGTCGCAAGTAATCGGCGGCAGCACCGGAACACAGAATGACGTCTGCCTGCTGGTGGCTTTCCAGATCGCGCGCCAGTGGCAGCAGGTCGGCCAGGGTGGTTTCGATGACCTCTATACGGGCTTGTTGCCGGTAGTCGGCGCTTACTTGCTCGATCAATTGCGCCATGCGGCTGGGAGCGGCGGGGCGATGCAGGTGGGTAACCAGCGCAACCACGCGGGGCAGGTAAGCGGTGACGGGCATACAGGCTCCTTGTCTATAGCAACTGGGGCATTACAGAGGGTTTACCAGGTGCCCGCCATCCACGGCCACGATGCTGCCGGTCATGAATGCGCCGGCATCACTGGCCAGCAACAGCAAAGGCCCGTCCAGTTCGTGCAGTTGCCCCAGGCGGCGCATCGGCACGTGGTTTTTGATGTAGCCCTGGCCGTCCTCGCTGTCGAAGTAATCTTCATTCATTTCGGTCCTGAAGTAGCCTGGGGCAATGGCATTGACGCGGATCCGGTAACGGGCCAGCTCCAGTGCCATGGCCTTGGTCAGTTGCACCACGGCGGCCTTGGCCGTGCAGTAGTGGCTCAGGCCGCTGCCGACCCGCAGGCCGAGGATCGAGGCGATGTTGACGATGCTGCCTGGCTGCCCGGCCTTGACCAGGCGCTGGGCTGCGCACTGGGCGACATGAAACACACCGTCGAGGTTGGTCGAGAGCATGCGTTGCCAGTCCTGCTCCCTCATATCGAGAAAGCGCCCGGGGTCGCCGATACCGGCATTGTTGATGATCACGTCGACCACGCCAAAGCGTGCCTCGGCTTGGTCGAAGGCCTGTTCGACGCTGTCGCGGCGGGTCACGTCCAGAGCTATGGCAAGTGCTTCACCGCCGTTGGCCTGCAGTGCTTCGGCCAGCACCTGCAGGCGCTCGACCCGGCGCGCTGCCAGCACTACCCGGGCGCCAGCAGCCTGGGCCAGGCGTGCGAAATGCGCGCCCAGGCCGCTGGAGGCCCCGGTGACCAGCACGGTCTTATCAGCCAGGGAAAATGTGTTTGCAAGCATGCTGTCGGCCCTTGGTCAAAGTACTTCGAACAGGCCGGCGGCACCCATGCCACCGCCCACGCACATGGTCACCACCACGAAGCGCACCCCGCGCCGTTTGCCTTCGAGCAAGGCATGCCCGACCATCCGCGCACCGCTCATGCCATAGGGATGGCCGATGGCGATGGCGCCGCCGTTGACGTTCAGCCGCGCGGGGTCGATACCCAGCTTGTCGCGGCAATACAGCACCTGGCAGGCGAACGCTTCGTTGAGTTCCCACAGGCCGATGTCGCCCACCTTCAGCCCATGCTGCTGGAGCAGGCGCGGTACGGCGTACACAGGGCCAATGCCCATCTCTTCCGGGGCCAGGCCGGCCACCGCGATGCCCCGGTACAGGCCGAGCGGCTCAAGGTTGCGCTGCTCGGCCAGGCGCGCGTCCATCAGTACGCAGGCGCTGGCACCGTCGGACAGCTGGCTGGCATTGCCGGCGGTGATGCAGCCGCCTTCGAGCACGGGTTTCAAGCCGGTCAGGTCCTCCAGGCGTGTCTGCGGGCGGTTGCCTTCGTCCTGCGTCAAGGTCACCTCGCGGTAACTGACCTCGCCGGTCTGCTTGTCTTTGATCAACTGCTGCGCTGTCACGGGCACGATTTCGGTCTCGAACAACCCGCTGCGCTGGGCGGCGGCGGTGCGCAGCTGTGACTGCAGGGCGTAGGCGTCCTGGGCGTCGCGGCTGATGCCATAGCGCTTGGCCACGTGCTCGGCAGTCTGCAGCATCGGCATGTAGGCGTGTGGGACACGTTGGATCACGCTGATGTCCTGCTCGGCCAATGCCCATTCCAGGTTACGCGCCTGTACCGCGCTGATGTTTTCCTGGCCGGCGCCGACGGTCACCTGCATGCCATCGACCATGATCTGTTTGGCGGCGGTGGCGATTGCCATCAGCCCGGAGGCGCACTGGCGGTCCAGGGTCTGGCCGCTGACCGACACCGGCAGGCCGGCAGCCAGCGCGCTCATGCGGCCCAGGTTCCAGCCAGCGGTGCCGGAGGGCATCGCGGTACCCATTACCAAGTCTTCGATTTCATCACCGGCGATGCCGGCGCGGGCAACTGCCGCCTGGATGGCCTGTGCGGCCAGGCTTGGCGAGCGGGTGTTGTTCAGCGCGCCGCGAAAGGCCTTGCCGATCGGCGTACGGGCGGTGGAGAGAATGACGGCTTCTTTCATGTCCGGGGGTCCTTGATGACAGGGGAGAACGGCTCAGAGGCTGGCCGTGCGCAACTTCGCACTGGAAGCCAGGCGCCGCAGCAACGGGGCTGGCTGCAGCCACATTTGGCCATAGGCGCCGAGCGCTTCGCGCTGTTGCTCGATGCCCGCCAGCACGTTGTCCAGGCCCAGCTCGCGGGCATAGTGCAGCGGGCCCCCACGCCAGGCCGGGAAGCCGTAGCCGTTGGTCCACACCAGGTCGATGTCGCCACTTCTCAGGGCAATGCCTTCATCGAGCAACTGCAGGCCCTCGTTGACCAGCATGAACAGGCAGCGGTCGTGGATTTCGGCGTCGCTGATGGTGCGCCGGGTGATGCCCAGCCTGGCCGCCAGTTGCGCCGCAATCTGCTCCACTTCCGGGTCTTCGATGCGTTCGCGGCCTTCGTAGCGGTAGAACCCCCGCCCGCTCTTCTGGCCGTAGCGGCCCAGGCTGTAGAGCTCGTCGGCCAGGCGGAAGTAGCTCGGGTCGTGGGCGATTTCACTGCGCCGTGCCTGACGCACCAGGTAGCCGACATCGATGCCGGCCAGGTCGCACATGGCGAACACGCCCATGGCCAGGCCCAGGCCGGTGAGCACCTTGTCAACCTGGGCTGGCGAGGCGCCTTCAAGCACCAGGCGATGGGCTTCGCGGGCATAGGGTTCAAGCATGCGGTTGCCGATGAAGCCAAAGCACACGCCCGACACCACTGGCAATTTGCCGATGCGCCTGGCGACCTGCAGCGTGGTGGCCAGCACGTCGGGCGCCGTCAGCCGGCCGCGCACCACTTCGAGCAGGCGCATGACGTTCGCCGGGCTGAAGAAATGCAGGCCGACCACGTCCTGCGGTCGGCGGGTACAGGCGGCGATGCGGTCGACGTCCAGAGTCGAGGTGTTGCTGGCGAGAATCGCGCCCGGCTTGCACACCCGGTCCAGGGTGCGGAATACCTGCTGCTTGATCGACAGGTCCTCGAACACCGCCTCGATCACCAGGTCGGCGTCGGCCAGGTCGGCATAGTCGAGGGTGCCTCGCAGCAGGGTCATACGTTGTTCGAGCTGCCCGGCGCCAAGCTTGCCGCGCTTGATGCTGCCTTCGTAGGTCTTGCGGATGTGCGCCAGGCCCCGGTCCAGTGCTTCGGGCTTGAGCTCCAGCAGGCGCACCGGGATACCGGCGTTGATAAAGTTCATGGCGATGCCGGCGCCCATGGTGCCGGCGCCGATCACCGCCACCCGGTCAATGCTGCGCAGCGCCGTGCTGGCGTCGATGCCGGGTACGCGCAGCGCCTCGCGCTCGGCGAAGAACTGGTGGCGCAGGGCGGTGGCCTGTGGGTCTTGCAGGGCTTCGCGGAACAGGACCTGCTCGCGGGCCAGGCCCTCGGCCAGGGGCATCTCGCAGGCGGCGCGGACCGCGGCGAGCACGCGCAGGGGCGCAGTCTGGCCGGGCTTGCGGGCGATCAGCTGTGCCTCGCGGCTGGCGAAGAAGTCGCTTTCCAGGCCAGCGGCCAAAGGTGTTGCAGGGGCGCTTGGCAGGGCCGGTTGGGCCAGTTGCTCGCGAGCCAAAGTGCAGGCTGCTTCGAGTAAGTCCTGCCGGCTTTCGACCAGGCGATCGATCAGACCTAGGGCAAGGCCCTGGCGGCCATCGATCGGGTCGCCGCTGAGCATCATCTCCAACGCCGGGGCTACGCCGATAAGGCGCGGCAGGCGCTGGGTGCCGCCAGCACCGGGCAGCAGGCCGAGGCGGACTTCGGGCAGCCCCAGGCGTGCGGTGGCGGTAGCCAGACGATGGCTGCAAGCCAAGGCCAGTTCCAGGCCGCCGCCCAGGGCCACCCCGTCGATGGCGGCAATCAGGGGTTTTTCGATGCGGGTCAGGGCATCGAGGAGTTCGGGCAGTGCCGGCGCCTCCCAGGTGCGTGGGCTGCCGAACTCGCTGATGTCGGCACCGGCACTGAACGGCAGTTGCTGACCGTGCAGGATGATGGCCTGCACTTCGGGGTCAGCAGCGGCCCGGCTGCAGGCCTGCATCAGTGCCTGGCGCAAGTCATGGCCAAGGGCGTTGACCGGCGCGTGGCGCAGGCCGATCAGGGCCAGCTGGTTTTCGCGGCGATAGTCGATGAGTTGCATGGGGTAACCTTTCTGTTGGTGGGCCGTGGGCGCTCGGCCGACCCTGTGGGAGCGGGCTCGCCCGCGAACACCGGCGAAGCCGGTGCCATGCACCGCGGTGTTTTCTTCGCGGGCAAGCCCGCTCCCACAGGGTAAAGCGCCGCTTGCCGGGGTTTTGACCGGCGCGGTGGTATCAGCGGGCGAATGCGGCCTCGCTGATGTCCATCAGGTTGTTGCTACCGGTGCGAATCAGCGTTTCGTGCAGGTTGGCGCGTGGCAGCAGGCGCTGCAGGTAGAAGCGCGCGGTCTCGCGCTTGCCTTGGTAGAAGGCAGCCTCGTCGCTGCCGGCAGCCAGGGCCCGTTCCGCCACGCAGGCAGCGCGCAGCCAGAGGTAGCCGAGCAGGGTGTAACCGCTGAGCATCAGGTAGTCGTAGGCGCTGGCGCCGATCAGGTTGGCATCGCCTGCGCTGGCGTCACGCAGCCAGGCACTGACTTCGCGCCAGGCAATCACTTGCTTGAGCAGAGCCTGGGCCAGGTGGACCGGGGCACTTGTGCTCTGGATGAAGTCTTCGATTTCACCGAGCAGTTCGCCCAGGGCTTCGCCGCCATCGGCCAGCACCTTGCGGGTCAGCAGGTCGAGGCCCTGGATGGTGTTGGTGCCTTCGTAGATCGCGGTGATGCGCACGTCGCGTGCAATCTGCTCCATGCCCCACTCGCGGATGTAGCCGTGGCCACCGAATACCTGGATACCCAGTTGCGCGGCCTCGTTGCCGGTTTCGGTGAGGAAGCCTTTGGCAATCGGCGTGAGCAACGCCAGGCGGCGCGCCGCGGCCTCGCGCAGGCCGGCGCTGGCGCCGTGGTGCAGCTGGTCGACGCCCTTGGCGCAGGTGTAGGCAAGCATGCGGCCACCTTCGGCATAGGCTTTTTGCGTCAGCAGCATGCGCCGTACATCGGCATGGCCGATGATCGGGTCGGCTGGCTGGTCACTGCGCAAGCGGGGTGTGGCGCGCATCTGCACGCGGTCGCGGGCATAGGCCAAGGCACCCTGGAACGATGCTTCGGCGTGGGCCTGGGCCTGCTGGGACACCGCCAGGCGCGACTCGTTGATGTAGGTGAACATGGCGTTCAGGCCACGGTTGGCCTCGCCCAGCAGGTAGCCTGTGGCGCTGTCGAAGTTGAGCACGCAGGTAGCGTTGCCGTGGATGCCCATCTTGTGTTCGATGGAGCCGCAGCTCACACCGTTGGGCTCGCCAAGCTGGCCTTGGGCGTCGACCTGGATCTTTGGCACGGCGAACAGCGAAATGCCTTTGACCCCTGCGGGTGCGCCTTCGATGCGCGCCAGCACCAGGTGGATGATGTTCTCGGTCATGTCGTGTTCACCGGCGGAGATGAACATCTTGCTGCCGCTGACCTGGTAGCTGCCGTCGGCCTGGGGCCTGGCGCTGGTACGCAGCAGGCCGAGGTCCGACCCGCAGTGGGCCTCGGTCAGGCACATGGTGCCGCCCCAGCGGCCGGCGATCATCGGTGGCAGCAAGCGCTGCTGCAGGGCTTCGTCAGCGTGCTCGCTGAGGGTGCTGATGGCGCCACCAGCGAGGTTGCCGTACATGCCCCAGGCGTGGTTGGCGCTGCACACCATCTCGTAATTGACGAACCCCAGCGACGGCGGCAGGCCCTGGCCACCGAAGGCCGGGTTCTTGTCCAGGCCCAGCCAGCCGTTGTCGGCGAAGCGTTTGTAGGCATCGGCAAAGCCGGGCGGGGTGGTGACCTTTCCGTCCTGCCACTGGCAGCCGTGCTGGTCGCCCACGGCGTTGAGCGGGGCCAGCTGCTGTTCGGCGAATTTGGCGCCTTCTTCGACGATGGCGGCGAAGGTAGCCGCGTCCGGGGCTTCACAGCCTGTCAGTTGTTGGTAGTGGCGGCTCAGGCCGAGCAGCTCCTGGGCAACAAAGGTGATATCGCGCAATGGGGCGGTGTAGCTGGGCATGCCGAACTCCTGGCTGGGTGGACTCGGCATGTTGTAACAGGCAGGCCCGGGCGCCGCGTCCACCCCCCGGGTGGAATGGCGGGTGGAATCGCGGCGAGGGCCAGGTGGAGGTCAGCCCAGCAGTTGCAGTTCGCGCGCCGAACACAGGGCGCTGTCGCGGTCGGCCACGTCGAGCTTGCGGAACAGGTTGTTGATGTGGGTCTTGACCGTGCTCAGGCTGATGAACATCGCCTCGGCGATCTGGCCGTTGCTCTGCCCGCGGGCCATGCGCTGCAACACTTCCAGCTCACGGCGCGAGAGCGGCACGATCAAGGCGCTTTCCACGTTTTCCTTGTTTGCCAGCAATGGCCGGAACAGCGCATTCAGGTGCTCGCGCGAGGGCGCTGGAGCCTCCAGGCCCAGGCGTTCGCGCACCTGGGGCAGCAGCAGTTGGCGCAGGGACTCCAGGCAGGCGTCACCTTCGTACTGCAGCAGTTGGCCGAAGCCGTAGGTGCAGGCCAGTTGCAGCGCCTGTTCGAGGCAGAGCAGGGCGTCGTCGCGGGCGCCACGGTCCAGTAGCAGGGCAGCATCGAGCAGCAGTACGTCGAGCAGCAGGCGGCGGTTGCCTTGGGCCTGCGCTTGAGCCTGCAAGCTCTGCTGGATCTGCCAGGCCTTGTCGCGCTGGCCGAGGTGGCGTTGCACCCAGGCATAGGCAAGCCACTCTTCCGGTAAGAGTTGCTCGCCATATTGGCGACGGCACCAGTGCCATTGGTCGAGCCAGTCGGGCAGGTAGTCCTGGTCATTGTCGCGCAAGGCCAGGCGCGCGAGCCAGGCGCCGGCCTGGCGGTAGAGGGTGAGCAAACGGTTCTGGCGGGCCAGCCGGCGTACCTCTGCCCAGCGTGCCTTGGCCTGGCCGGTCTCGCCCAGCGCCCAGTGCAGGCATGCCTGGTGGTGGAACACCCACGGCAGGGCAGCGCTGTGGGGGAAGCCCAGTGCCAGCACCTCGGCCTGGGCCAGGGCTTGGCGTGCCTGGGCCAGGCGGTTGGCTTGCAGCAGTGCCAGGCCTTTGCCCAGGTGGCGGAACAGTTCATAGAAGCGCCCCGAACTGCCGGCGGCAGGCAGCTCGGCCATGCCTTGCAGGCGCGCCCATGCAGCATCGTTGGCGCCCTGGGCCAGTTCGATCTGCGCCAGCAACAATTGCAGCAGGTTGGTGTAGCCGCTCAGGCCAAAGCCCTGCAGCTCGCGCAGGGCGCGGCTGCCTTCGGTGTGGGCCTGCTCCAGTTGGCCGAGCGCAGCCAGGCAGTTGGCGCGGTCGAAATACAGCACCGAGCGCGCTGCGTTGTGCTGGGGAAACCGCTGCAGTGCCCGCGCCGCGAGGGCCAGGGCGTGCCCCAGGTTGCCCCCCAGGTAGGCCAGGCGGCTGCGCAAAAACATCACCGTCTGCTGCACCCGCTCGGGGTGGCGCGGCACTGCCTGGCGGCGCTGCAAGGCGTGTAGCTGGTGCAGGCACTGGCAGGCCTGGGCGATATCGTTGGTGACCATCACCGTGGAGGCCTCGGTCACCGCCAAGGTGAAGCTGTCGTTGCCGGTATGGCCGGCGACCTCGTCGAGCACATCGACCAGGGTGTTGACCTTGCCCTCGCGCAGCAGCTCGAAACCGTGCCGGTCGACGATGTTGAGCACGGCATCCAGGTCGCGTGCCCGGCCAAACTGGTAGATCGCTTCGGTGTAGCGGCGCTGGGCCAGCAGCCAGCGGGCAGCCTGGCGATGCAGTTGGCGCAGGCGTTGGGGGTCGCGTTGTTCCAGGCGTTGGTAGAGGCTGTTGCGCAAGGCAGGGTGGTAGCGGTACTCGGCATGGCTGCCCTGGGGGACTTCGATGATCAGGTCAAGGCGCTGCAGCTGGCGCAGCGCGGCGGGCACATCGGGATTGGCGGCCAGTTCGCTGGCAAGGCCCGCATCGAACACCTGGGCCACGGCAGTGTGTTCGAGAAATGCGCGCAACGGCATGGGCAGGCGCTGCAGCCGTTCTTCTTCGAGAAACTGCCGGGCATGGGCATAGGCCTGGCGGGTGATCGGGCGCAGGTCAGCGGGGGCCTGGCCGGTGCTGTGCAGCGCCTCGCGGTAGGCCTCGAACCAGAACAGCACACCGCTGGGCCAGCCCTCGCTGCCGGCGCGCAGCTGGTACAGCGCATCGCTGCCCAGGTTGACGTCCCGGGCCTGTGCCAACTGGCGCGTCTCTTCGCTGTCCAGGGCCAGGTCACGGGCGCCCAGCACAATCAGTCGACCATCGCGGCGCAAGTGGGCCAGCGGCAGCGGGGGCGGCCCTTCGCTGGCGGCGACCAGGCGCAGCGCAGGCGGCGGGTAATGCAGCAGCGTGTCCAGGTACTGCCAGGCGGGCGCGGCGTTGAGCAGGTGCAGGTCGTCGAGCAGCAGCGTCAGCGGCGCCTGGCGGGCCTCCAGGTCGGCCAGGATCAGGCTCCACAGGTGCTCGGCCTGCGGTGTGTCGCGTTGTTGCGCAGGCAGTTGCAGCGCAGCGTGCAGGTGCAGCAGCAGGGCCAGTGGCTGGTTCTCGGCGCGGGTCAGGCGCAGCCATGCCCAGGGCCCGGCCAGGCTGCGGGTGAACTGGCCAAGCAGTGTGCTCTTGCCGTAGCCCAGCGGTGCTTGCAGGAGCACGACGCTACCTTCGTCCAGGGCATTGGCCAGCTGCTCGAGCAGCCGCGCTCGCACCATCCCCTTGGTCGGCTCGGCGGGGGGGCGCAGCTGGTTCGGTTTGAGCGCGGGAAGATGCATGGCTAGCAGGTTCCATCGGTTTGGCCAGACATCCTAGCCGAGCGCACGCCCGGCGCGGGGAAATTCTGCTGGGGGAGGGCAGTGGCCTGCTGTGCAGAATTGAACGGCGGTTTCAGCTGTGCGATGGCACTGTTCAAGTTTGACTTGAATGGCGTTGAGTGCGCTGGAAAATTAGATTCAACCTATTGATTTTTAAGTGAATATTTAATTTTTAGGAAGCTGGCAACCATCTTGCTTAGAGCCACCGCACTCGTGAACAGTGAGTTGGACCGACCATGCCAAGCAGCCATTTCGCGCAGCAATCCAGTGCTCGCATCGACGTATCAGACGCCCATGAGGTGCTGTCTGCCTATCTACAGGAGCGCCTGCACGGCCAGCCGGTGCGCATCACCCACAGCGAGCGATTGTCGGGTGGCGCCATCCAGGAGAACTGGTTGATAAAGGCCGAGGTTGCCGGAGTGCCGCAGCGTTGGGTACTGCGCACCGATGCGGCTTCCGCCGTGGCCGCCAGCATGAGCCGCGAGCAGGAGTTCGCCGTGCTCAGCGCTGCTCACCACGTGGGTGTGAAGGTGCCCAAGCCACTGTGGCTGTGCCAGACGCCACAGGTGATCGGCCGCGATTTCTTCATCATGCAGGCCCTGGCCGGCCACGCTGGCGGCCACCGCTTGACCAGCAGCCAAGGCGGCCCCGAGGGCAACCCGGGGCTGTGCCGGGCGCTTGGGGCCAACCTCGCACGCTTGCACCAACTGCGCCCACCGCAAGCGGCGCTGGCGTTCCTGCCTGCACCGGTGGCCGACGCCGTGCAGGCCAGCGTCGACCAGTACCGCCTGTTCCTCGATGCTTTGCCGGGCAGCCACCCGATCATCGAATGGGGCCTGCGCTGGTGCGAGCTGAACAAGCCTGCGCCCCTTGCCTCCTGCCTGATCCACCGCGACTACCGCACAGGCAACTACATGGTCGAGGGAGGGGAGCTCTGCGGTGTGCTGGACTGGGAATTCGCCGGCTGGGGCGACCCCCGCGAAGACCTGGGCTGGTTCACCGCACGCTGCTGGCGGTTTACCCGGCCGGACCTGGCGGCGGGCGGCATCGGCCGCCTGGACGACCTGCTCGCCGGCTACCGCAGCGTCTCGCCACTCGACCTGGACAAAGAAACGCTGCGTTTCTGGCAGGTCATGGCCCACCTGCGCTGGGCGGTAATCGCCCTGCAGCAGGCCGAACGCCATGCCTCAGGCCAGCAACGCTCGCTGGAACTGGCGTTGACCGGGCGCATGGTCAGCGAGCTCGAACAGGAACTGCTGTTGCTCACCCAAGGAGGCCGCGCATGAACCAGCCCGATGCCCAGGATTTGCTGCTGACGGCGCGTGACGCCGTGCTCAGACAGTTGTTGCCCGCATTGCCGGCGCACTTGCACTACGAGGCGCGGATGGTGGCCAGCGCCTTGCTGATCGCCAGCCGCGAGGCCGCCCAGGGTGCGGCCTGTGCCGACATCGAACGCCAGGCCATGGCCGGTCTGCTGCAAGGCCAGGCCTCGCTCGAGCAAGCCCGCAGCGAACTCGCCCAGCATATTCGCCAGGGTGCCTACGACCAGGCCGGCGAGCCCCGCGCCCGCCTGATGGCGGCACTGCGCACCATCAACCGTGCACAACTGAGCATCACTAACCCCAAGGTATTGGCCCATGACTGAACAGCCTGCCCAGCCCGTGCGCCGACGCCGCTGCTACCTGGTGCGCCATGGCCATGTCGACTACTTCGACGCCAGCGGCCGCCCCCTCGACCCCCGCAGCGTGGCGTTGTCGGCCAAGGGCGTAGCCCAGGCCCAGGCGCTGGGCCAGGTGCTGGCGCACACGCCATTCGACCGCGCCGTGTGCTCAGACTACCCGCGCACCCGGCAAACCCTCGACCAGCTCCTGGGCGGCCGCGTCCAGCCTGTGGAGGAGCGCGCCGGGTTTCGTGAAATCCGTGCCGGCCGCTTGCGGGAAATCCCCCGTGAATACCTGCATCGTGAAGTGGCCCAGGCTTATCAGCTCGCCGATCGCCCCGACGCAGCCTTCTTGCGCGGCGAGCCTTGGGCCGCGTTCCGGCAACGCGTGCTGGGCAGCTTCCAGCAGTTGCTGGAAGCACCTGACTGGAGCGCGCTGCTGCTGGTCAGCCACGATGCGGTCAACCGCATTCTTCTGGCCTGGGCCTGCGGCGCCGGCCTTGGTGCCTTGGCTGCCTTCGAGCAAGACCCGGCCTGCCTGAACATCGTCGACATCGACATGGCTGGCCCGCAGGTGCTGCGTGCCTACATCCGCACCCTCAACTACTCAGCCTACGACCCTGCCAAGGCAACGATCGACCGGACCGTCATGGAACACGTGCACGCCTCCATCGACCCGCGTCGCCTGCTCGCCTGACCCCTGATGACCCTGTTAAGGAATACCGCCATGCATTTCGCCCTGTCTGCCGAGTTGACTGCCCTGCAAGCCAAAGTACGGCAGTTCGTTGCTGACGTCGTCATCCCCCTGGAGCGCGACCCGCGCCAGACACCCCACGGTCCGTCGCCCGAGCTGCGCCAGGTGCTGATCGAGCGCGCCCGTGAACACGGCCTGCTCACTCCGCATGCCTCGCGTGAGATGGGCGGGCTGGGCCTGAGCCACATCGAGAAGGCGATCAGCTTCGAAGAGGCCGGCTATTCGCCGCTTGGGCCGGTGGCCCTGAACATCCATGCCCCCGACGAAGGCAACATACACCTGATGGAACAAGTGGCAACGCCTGCGCAAAAAGACCGCTGGCTCAAGCCACTGGTGCAGGGCCGGATCCGCTCCTGCTTCGCCATGACCGAGCCAAGCCCGGGTGCCGGCTCCGATCCGTCGATGCTCACCACCCAGGCCGTACGCGACGGCGACGACTACGTCATCAATGGCCAGAAGTGGTTCATCACCGGTGCCGAAGGCGCGCAAGTGGCAATCATCATGGCGCGCATGGAAGACGGCAACGCGACCATGTTCCTCACCGACACCGACCGCCCCGGTTTCATCCTCGAGCGCATGATGGACTCGCTCGACAGTTGTTTCGCCGGCGGCCACGCGGTGCTGCGCTTCGACAACCTGCGCATTCCCGCCAGCGATGTGCTTGGCGAAGTGGGCAAAGGCTTCCGTTACGCCCAGGTGCGCCTGGCCCCGGCGCGCCTGACCCATTGCATGCGCTGGCTCGGCCAGGCCCGTCGTGCCCATGACGAAGCCTGCCACTACGCAAGCCACCGGGTGTCGTTCGGCAAGCCGCTGGGCGAGCATCAGGGCGTGGGCTTCATGCTCGCCGACAACGAAATGGACCTGCACACCACGCGCCTGTCGATCTGGCACTGCGCCTGGGTACTGGACCAGGGCGAGCGCGGCAATTTCGAGTCGAGCATGGCCAAGGTGCTCAGCTCCGAGGCCATCTGGCGGGTGATCGACCGTTGTGTGCAGGTGCTCGGCGGGCAGGGCGTTACCGGCGAGTCTATCGTCGAGCGGATTTTCCGCGATGCGCGCAGTTTCCGCATCTATGACGGCCCCAACGAAGTGCACCGCATGAGCCTGGCGAAGAAGATCCTCGCCCGTACCGCGCCGGGGGTGGCCGGATGAACCTGGACAGCTATCGCAACCAGGTGGTGATGATCACCGGCGCCGCCAGCGGTTTTGGCGCATTGTTGGCCGAGCGCCTGGCCGGGTTGGGCGCCCGCCTGGTGCTCGGCGACCGCAACGTCACGGGCCTGGAGCAGGTGGCCGGCGCCTTGCGCGAGGCCGGCGCCACAGTGCTGGCGGTGCCGTGCGACGTGACCCGTGAGGTGCAGGTCAAGGCGCTGGTGGACGCGGCCATGGCCAACTTCGGCCGCCTCGATGTGGGGGTGAACAACGCCGGCATCCTTACGCCGATGAAGCGCTTCGTCGACACCACCGAAGAAGAGCTGGACCGCAGCCACGCGGTCAACACCAAGGGCGTGTTCTTCTGCATGCAGCAACAGCTCCGCCAGATGTTGCCGCAAGGCGGCGGGGTCATCCTCAACATCGCTTCCATGGCCGGGCTTGGCGGTGCGCCCAGGTTGGCCGCCTACGCCGCTGCCAAGCATGCAGTGGTGGGACTGACCCGAACCGCGGCGGTCGAATACGCCCGCCGAGGCATCCGCGTCAATGCGCTGTGCCCGTTCTACAGCGCCACGCCCATGGTTACCGGGAGCGATGTGGGCGAGGAACAGGCGTTTCTCGCCCAGGGCTCGCCGATGAAGCGCTTGGGTACCCCCGACGAAATCGTTGCGGCCATGCTGATGCTGTGCGCCCGCGAAAACAGCTACATGACCGGCCAGGCAATCGCCGTGGATGGCGGTATTTCGGCGTTCTGAGCCATGCCAGCCGCGCCCCGGCACTGAAACCGGGGGCGCTGTCATGAACTGAAAAACCGTTGTCGTCCGATGATAAGCGGCGCATTGCGCAACGGCCTAAATTGCCCTTCAAGACGAATATTGCTGTTCAACAAAAACTACAAGAAGGGAGATTGGCATGGCCAAAGCGGTACGTTTCTACGAAACCGGAGGGCCTGAGGTCCTGCGCTACGAAGACGTCGAAGTCGGCGAACCGGGCCCTGGGCAGGTGCGCCTGCGCCATGTGGCGGTCGGCTTGAACTACGCCGACACCTATTTCCGTAACGGCACCTACCCGATCCCGCTGGCCAACGGCATGGGCGTGGAAGCGTCCGGCGTGGTCCAGGCGGTGGGCGAGGGTGTCAGCCACGTCGCGGTTGGCGACCGGGTGACCTACACCGGCTTCATGAATACCCTCGGCGCCTACAGCACCGAGCGCCTGATCCCTGCCGCGCCGCTGATCAAGCTGCCGGAAACCATCGCGTTCGAAACGGCCGCGGCCATGACCATGCGCGGCCTCACGGCCTCGTACCTGATGCGTCGCCTGTACGACTTCAAACCAGGGGACAGCATCCTGCTGCACGCCGCTGCGGGTGGTGTCGGGTTGATCGTCTCGCAGTGGGCCAAGCTGCTGGGGCTGACCGTGATCGGTACCGTGTCCACCGACGCCAAGGCCGAATTGGCGCGTGCCCATGGTTGCGACCACACCATCAACTACAGCCACGAAGACGTGGCCAAACGCGTGCGCGAGCTGACCGACGGGGTTGGGGTCAACGTGGTGTTCGACAGCGTCGGGCGCACTACCTTCATGGGCTCGCTGGACTCGCTCAAGCGCCGTGGCCTGATGGTCTGCGTGGGCACCGCTTCTGGCACCATCGAGCCGTTCGACCCGCAGATCCTGGCGATCAAGGGCTCGTTGTTCCTGACCCGCCCGGCCCTGGCCGACTATATCGCCGACCCTGCCGAGAAAGCCGCCCTGGCAGGCGAGCTGTTCGGCCATGTGGGCAGTGGCCGCATCAAGATCGAGATCAACCAGCACTACGCCTTGCAGGACGCAGTTCAGGCGCACCGTGATCTGGAGTCGCGCAAGACCACCGGCTCGTCGATCTTCGTCATCTGAGGAGGGCACTGCCATGCAAGTCGAACAATTGACCTGCGCCATCGGTGCCGAACTGCTTGGCGTCAGGCTGGCCGATGCGATTCATGATGACGGCCTGTTTGCAGAGGTCCGTGCCCAGTTGCTCAAGCACCGGGTGCTGTTCCTGCGCGACCAGGACATCAGCCGCGCCGACCATGTGGCGTTCGCCCGCCGCTTTGGCGAGCTGGAGGACCACCCCGTCGTCGGCAGCGACCCGGACCACCCGGGCTTGGTGCAGATCTACAAGTCGCCGGAAACGCCGGTTGACCGCTATGAAAACGCTTGGCACACCGACGCCACCTGGCGTGAAAAGCCGCCGATGGGTTGCGTGCTGCGCTGCGTGGAAAGCCCTATGGTGGGCGGCGACACCCTGTGGACCAACATGGTGCTGGCGTACGCCAACCTGCCGACCGAGATCAAGACGCGTATCGAAGGGCTGCGGGCGCGACATAGCATCGAGGCCACTTTTGGCGCGGCCATGCCGATCGAAAAACGCCTGGCACTAAAGGCGCGCTTCCCGGATGCCGAGCATCCGGTGGTGCGTACTCACCCCGAGACCGGCGAGAAGGTGCTGTTCGTCAACGCCTTCGCCACCCATTTCAGCAACTACCACACCCCCGAGCGCGTGCGTTTCGGCCAGGACGCCAACCCCGGCGCGGGCGAATTGCTGCGCTACCTGATCAGCCAGGCCTACATCCCCGAGTACCAGGTGCGCTGGCGCTGGAAGCCCAACAGCATTGCCATCTGGGACAACCGCAGTACCCAGCATTACGCCGTCATGGATTACCCAGCCTGCCACCGCAAGATGGAGCGCGCCGGGATCATGGGGGATGCGACTTTCTGACCCGCCAGACACGTTGGGGCCGCAATGCGGCCCCAATCGCTACGCGATAGCCTGTAAGCAATAAAAACAAAAAAACTCAGATATCCGAGGAGGCAGCATGGCCACCTATCACGCCAGTGCGGCAGAACCAGGCACTGATACTTCGCTCGGCATTCCACGGCGCTACGCCTGGATCGTTTTCGCCCTGACCTTCGGCCTGCTGATTTCCGACTACATGTCGCGGCAAGTGCTCAACGCCGTATTCCCGCTGCTCAAGCAGGAATGGCAGCTCAGCGACAGCCAGCTCGGGCTGCTCAGTGGCATCGTTGCGCTGATGGTCGGTTTGCTGACCTTCCCCCTGTCGTTGCTGGCCGACCGCATTGGCCGGATCAAGAGCCTGACGTTCATGGCCGTGATGTGGAGCCTGGCTACCTTGGGTTGCGCCCTGGCGGAAAACTACCAGCAGATGTTCATCGCACGCTTTCTGGTTGGTGTCGGCGAGGCAGCCTATGGCAGCGTCGGTATTGCCGTGGTGGTGGCGGTGTTCCCGCGTGAGATGCGAGCCACCCTGGCCGGCTCGTTCATGGCCGGTGGCATGTTTGGTTCGGTACTTGGCATGGGCCTGGGCGGTGTGATGGCCCAGCACCTGGGTTGGCGCTGGGCATTCGCCGGCATGGCCTTCTTCGGCCTGGCGCTGGCGCTGCTGTATCCGCTCATCGTGCGCGAGGCGCGCATTGCCCCCAAAGGCCTGGCAGCAACGCCCGACAAGGCTGCGCTCAAGGCCATGCGGCCACTGCGTACCCTGTATTCAAGCCGCTCGGTCATCAGCGCCTATGTCGGCAGCGGTTTGCAGTTGTTCGTCGGTGGCACGGTGATCGTGTGGTTCCCCAGCTACCTGAACCGCTACTACGCCATGAGCACTGACCGCGCCGGCGCCGTGGCTGCGATTATCGTGCTGTGCAGCGGGGTGGGCATCGTGCTGTGCGGCATGCTTTGCGACCGCATGGGGCGCAAGCGCCCGGACCACAAAATCAGCCTGGCCATCGCCTACTGCCTGGGCAGCTGTGTGCTGCTGTCAGTGGCCTTTGCCTTGCCGCCCGGCATGCCGCAACTGGTGCTGATTTGCCTGGGCATGATGATCGCCGCCGGCACCAATGGCCCGTCCAGCGCCATGGTCGCCAACCTCACCCACTACACGGTGCACGGCACCGCGTTTGCCACGCTGACCTTGTGCAACAACCTGCTCGGGTTGGCCACCGGCCCGCTGATCACCGGCAAGGTGTCTGACCTGATCGGCTTGCAGTCGGCATTCCAGCTGGTGCCGTTGATCAGCATCGGCGCTGCAGCGGTGTTCATTTATGCCAAGCGTCACTATCACCTGGACATGGCGCGCCTGCAGCTCGGTGAAACTGCCCAGGCACCTGTCCAGCCAGAACTGGAGGCCCGTTCGTGAAGCGTTCGTTGTCGATTGATGTGTACTTCGATTTCATCTGCCCGTGGTGCTTGATAGGCCGCCGGCAATTGCAAGCCGCCCTGGCGCAGTTCAAGGCAGCGCAGCCAGAGGTCGAGGTCAACCTGGCCTGGCAGGGCGTGCAACTGTTGCCTGAGCTGCCATTCGATGGCCAGCCGTTCGCCGAGTTCTACCGGCGACGCCTCGGCAGCGATCAGGCGGTGCGGCAACGTCAGGCCCAGGTGCGCGCAGCGGCCAGCGCCGTCGGCGAGCAGATCGAATTCAGCCGCATCGAGCGCATGCCCAATACCGCCGACGCCCATCGCCTGTTGCTTCACGCCAGTGAGCTGGGCAGTGAAGCACAGGTAGAGGCACTGCTGGAGCGGTTACTGGCTGCGTATTTCAAGCAGGGTGAAGACCTGGGCGACCGCGCTACGCTGTTGCGCATCGCCGAGCAGTGCGGCTTTGCCCCAGAGGCCCTGGCCGGCAGCTTGCGTGGCGACGGCCTGCCGTTCGTCAGTGCCAGCGCCGACATCGCCGGGCGCGGCGTGCCGTGCTTCGTTTTCGATGACCGACTGCAAGTGGTTGGCGCGCAGCCGGCCGAGGCCTTGCTGGAGGCCATGCATCTGGCGGTGTCGGGCCTGGCGGAGAGGGAGGCATGAGCACGCTGGCGTTTGCCCAGGTCAACAACCGGGTGCGCGACCTGGCCCCGGGGCTGATCGTCAGCTTGATCGCTGCGGGTGCGGCGAGCTTCCTGGCCGAACATTACGGCGCGCCGGTGATGCTGTTCGCCCTGTTGCTGGGGTTGGCGCTGAACTTTCTTAGCGCGGACGGCAAGTGCAAGGCCGGCATCGAGTTTACCGCGCGCAGTGTGCTGCGCCTGGGCGTCGCGCTGCTGGGCATGCGCATCACCCTGGAGCAGATGGCTGGCCTTGGCTGGAAGGCGGTGGCGCTGGTGGTGATATTGGTGGTGGTGACCATCGGCGTGTCGATGGTGGCGGCCAAGGCCATGGGCTTCCAGCGCCTGTTCGGCATGCTTACTGGTGGCGCCACGGCGATCTGCGGTGCTTCGGCGGCGCTGGCGCTGGCTGCTGCACTGCCCAGCCACCCGCAGAAGGAACGGGCCACGCTGTTCACGGTGATCGGCGTGTCGGCGCTGTCGACCCTGGCGATGATCCTCTACCCGATGATCGCCAATGCCTTGGGCCTGTCGCCGCAAGCCGCCGGCGTGTTCCTCGGCGCCACCATCCATGATGTGGCGCAGGTGGTGGGGGCGGGCTACAGCATGTCCACCGAAACCGGCGATACCGCCACGGTGGTCAAGCTGATGCGCGTGGCCATGCTGGTGCCGGTGATCGTCGTCGCGGCCATGATCGCCCGTCGCCAGGGTATCGACAGTACCGGCAAGCGCCCGCCGTTGCTGCCATGGTTCGCGGTCGGCTTCCTGATCCTTGCCTGCGTCAACAGCACCGGCTGGGTGCCGCTGGCTGTGCAGGGCAGTATCAACGAATTGTCGCGTGGGTGCCTGGTGGTATCGATCGCAGCCCTGGGCATGAAAACCCAGCTCAAGGAGCTGGCCGCCGTAGGCATCAAGCCGATTTTGCTGATGGTGGGCGAGACGGTGTTCCTGGTGCTGCTGGTGCTGGGCCTGATGCACGTCGGCATTTAGCCCAGAGGCCCAGGGCCGTCAGCGTGCGCTGGTGGTTGCCTGGGCGGCGCTGCGGTTGCGTCTGGTTTGTGTGTGCGGCTCATGCTGCGCACGCCAGGTGGCTGGCGGCTGGCCGAACTGGCTGATGAACCAGCGGGTGAACGAGCTGTGCATGGAATAACCGAGCATGTCGGCGATGCGCCCCAGCGAATAGCCAGGGCTTTCCAGATAGCGCACCACCAGGTCGCGGCGTACGCCGTTGACCAGCTCGCTGAAGGTCGCGCCTTCTTCTTCCAGGCGCCGCTGCAAGGTGCGCACGTTCATGCCCTGGGTTTGCGCGATGTGCTCGATGGTGGCGCGGCCCATGGGCATCAGCAGGAAGATCGCCTTGCGCACTTCCAGCGTGAGCGATGGCAGGTTTTCGTCCTGCAGCAACCCCACATAACGTTGCGCCAGCCGCGCCATGCCTTCGTTGGCCTGGGGGTTGGCGGTGTCCAGGTCGGCCGCCGAGCAGACGATGCCATTGAAGTCGGTGTTGAACTCCAGCTTGCAGCCGAAGATGCGCCGGTGGATGGCCAGGTCAGCGGGGGCGGCGTGGGTGAAGTTGGCGCTGATCGGGTGCCAGTGCGAGCCCAGTAGCGCCGAGCAGAAGCGGTGCATCACGCCGATGGCCAGCTCGATGGCCTGGCGGCTGTGCATCGGCTGGTCGGTGATGACCTCCTGGCGGATGATCACCGTCTTGCCGATTTCCTCGATGTGGATGGCCAGTGCGTTGTTGAGCAGGTGGCGGTACTGCACGATCACCTGCAGGGCGTCACGCAGCGAGTGCTGATGGCTGATCAGCAGGCTGACCTGGCCAAAGTCCGACAACTGGCGCAGTTCGGCCATGCGCAGGCCGAAGGCTTCGCAGCCGCTCAGCCGCGCCGACTCCTCCAGCACGTTGATGGCGGCCGCCACCGGGATGCGTTGATCGGGGGTTTCCAGCAGCGATGCACTGAGGCCGGCCTGAGCCAGCAGGCCATGGCCGTTGAGGCCCAGATGGCGTGAAACTTCCAGGTAATTGGTGAGGGTTGCAGCACGGGCGAGCACGGTCATTTTATTGTTTTCCACGTGATCTTGATGAGCTTCCGCTGCGCTGGCGGGTGGTCTTTTATAGCGGTTGTGTCGTCAGATGCAAAGCCATTTCCGAGCAGCGGAGCCCGGGGCCGGGCGGCACAGCAGCCGTGTCATCAACTGAAAAGTTCGTGACGCGCAATGTAAAGCGGCTGGCAGGGCGACTCTTTACTCTGGCTTCAAGCAGTCGGCAATCGACCGAGTTGACCAGAGCAAGGGCCCTGACGTGGAAAAACTGCAAACCGCCGCAACCGTGCTGATCGTGCCTGGCTTGCGCGACCATGTACCCGAACATTGGCAAACCCTGCTGCAAGCGCGCCTGGGCAAGGTTCGCTCAGTACCACCGCTGCAAATCGACAAGCTCAGTTGCAGCGCCCGCGTCGAAGCGATCGAGCGCGAACTGGCCAGCATCGATGGCCCGGTGATCCTGGTCGCGCACAGCGCCGGTGTGCTGATGGTGGCGCACTGGGCCGCCCGCTATCAACGCCCGATCAAGGGCGCCTTGCTGGCCGCCCCACCGGACCTGGATACCGATTGGCCGGCCAGTTACCCCACCCCCGACACCCTGCGCGCCAACGGCTGGGCGCCGCTGCCAAGCGGCCGGCTGCCATTCCCGAGCCTGGTCGCGGCCAGCCGCAACGATCACCTGGCGGGCTTCGAAGCCGTCGCCCGCATGGCCGACGAGTGGGGCAGCGAGCTGGTCGATCTCGGCGCCGTTGGCCACCTCAACCCGGCCTCTGGCTTCGGCCCGTGGCCACACGCCGAGGCCTTGATCCAGCAACTCGATCGCTAAACCGCGCGGGGCACGCGCACTCAGGGTAAGGCCGGCGCCCGATCGTTGCTGGCACCTTGCACATCCCAAGCAGAGATACCGCATGAACAACAATAAGAACGTTCTCTTCTGCCTTCACCGCCGCAATCTGTTGGCAACGCTGGTGCTGGTCGCCGGGGCGCCGGCTGCCCAAGCATTTCAGCTTGACCTCGCCGACCCTGACTGGAACGTGCGCTTCGACAACACCGCCAAGCTCAGCTACGGCCAGCGGGTCGAGGGCCAGAACGCCAAGGTCGCCCGCACCGCCAACCTCAACGACGGTGACAAGAACTTCAGCGTCGGCAGCGCCGTGACCCAGCGGGTCGACCTGCTGACCGAACTGGACGTGGTGTATCAGGGCAACATGGGTATGCGCGTCAGTGCTGCGAGCTGGTACGACCACGCTTATGACGACGTGGGCTCCAACTCCAACCCGTTTCCCGGCCAGGCGGGCAATGCCGGCAACCTGGTGCTGGCGCGCCCGGCCGGTGGCCTGCCGGCCGGCACTGTGCTGCAGGGCGGCCCGTCCAGGCGCCATGGCCTGAGCAATTACAGCGACCGGTACTACAACGGCCCGTCTGGTGAATTCCTCGATGCCTTCGTGTTCTACAGCACCGAAATCGGTGATGAGTCGATGCTGAGCGGCAAGCTCGGCTGGCACTCGGTGTACTGGGGCGAGACCTTGTTCAACGCCGCCAACGGCATCAACTATGGCCAGTCGGCACTGGACCTGGCCAAGCTGTACAACGTGCCCGGCACCGAAACCAAGGAACTGTTCCTGCCGCGCAAGCAGCTGTCGCTGAGCTACACGATCAACCCGGAACTGACCCTGGCGGCCCAGTACTTTCTCGAATTCGAAAACTCGCGCCTGCCTGAAGGGGGCACCTACATGGGCGCCTACGACATGCTTGGCGACGGTGCCGACATTTTCTGGCTGCCGGTGCCCAACGCGGTCGGCGGTGCTGGTGCCTTCTATGGCGCACCCCGCGGGCATGACATCCGCCCGCGCAACAGCGGCGACTTCGGTGTAATGGCCAAGTGGAGCCCGGAATGGCTCGACGGCACCCTGGGCTTCTACTACCGCAACACCTCCGACCCGACCCCCGCGGTGTTGATCAATGCCCCCAACCTGCACACGGGCAGCCTGGAAGGCACCAGCTACATGACGGCCTATGCCGACGATATCGATATCTACGGCATCAGCCTGGCCAAGAGCGTCGGCCCGGTGAGCGTGGGGCTGGACGTCAACTACCGCGAAAACATGCCGCTGATCAGCAACTTCACCACGATCAACGGGCCGCTGTACGGTGCCCTGGCCGGCACCGCCGGCGGCACCAACCTGATCGGCGAAGTGCCAGGCCACGGTGAAACCGGGCTGGCCCGCGGCAAGACCTTGCATGTGGTACTCAACGGCCTGGTGTCGTTCGGCGCCACGCCGTTGTGGAACGCGTCGTCGCTGGCCGTGGAAGGCGCCATGACCCATCTGGTCAGCGTCGACAAGGGCGAGCAGACCTTCAAGGGCGACGCCAGCTACGAAGGCGTCGACAAGGTCACCACCAACGCCTACACCCTGGCAGTCAACTTCACCCCGACCTGGTTCCAGGCGCTGCCAGGGGTCGATATCACACTGCCGCTGTCCTACAACGTTGGCCTCAAGGGCAACTCGGCCGTGCAGCTGGGCGGTAACGAAGACTCCGGCAGCTACTCGATCGGGATCGCCGCCGACGTTTACCAGAAGTACAAGTTCGACCTGAAGTACGTCGACTCCTTCGGCAAGTTCGATACCTGCGAAACCGGCACCGACAACAACACCCCGGGCACCAACGGGCGCTACCAGTGCATCCCCGGGCAGATCACTTCGCAGGCTGGGCTTGCACCGCTGCTGAAAGATCGCGGCATGGTCACGGCCTCGTTCAAGACCACCTTCTGAAGCTCCTAGTACAACAACAAGCGGAGAAACGCGATGAAGTATCTCAATAGCCTGCTGTCGGCCTCGCTTGCGGTCGTTATTGCCGGTAATGCCCATGCGGCCGCCCCGGCCCAGGACGTCGCCCGGCTGGGCAAGGACCTGACCATGGTCGGCGCCGACAAGGCCGCCAGTGCCGACGGCGCGATCCCGGCCTACCAGGGTGGCCTGAACACCCCGCCTGCCAGCTTCAAGCAGGGCGATACCCTGCGCCCGGACCCCTTCGCCTCGGAGAAACCGCTGCTGGTGATCGACGGCAAGAACGTCGACCAGTACAAGGATTCGCTGACCGCTACCACCGTAGAGCTGGCCAAGCGCTTCCCGAGCTTCCACATCGATGTGTACCCGAGCCACCGCACCGCGGCGTTGCCCAAGGTGCTGCTCGACAACACCCTGAAAAATGCCGCCAATGCCAAGTCCCTGCAGGACGGCATGGCCATCGAAAATGTGCTGCCCGGCGTGCCGTTCCCGATCCCGCAGTCGGGCGCCGAGGCCATGTGGAACCACCTGCTGCGCTACCAGGGCGTGGCACAGAAGGCCAAGTATGACTCCTGGAACGTCGACTCCGCCGGCGTCGCGGCCCTGGCCACCACGGGCCTGGCGTACAACGCCTACCCGATCTACGAAGACTTGAACAAAGTCATCGAGCCCAAGGACATCTACTTCCAGACCAAGCTGTACTTCGAAGGCCCGGCACGTCGCGCCGGTGAGTCGATGATGCTCAAGGACGCCGCCAACCCGCTGGTACAAGAGCGCCGCGCCTGGCAGTACCTGCCTGGGCAGCGCCGGGTGAAGCTGGCGCCGAACCTGGCCTACGACACACCCAACCCAGGCACCGCAGGCTCCGGTACCTTCGACGATGTGTACGTGTTCAACGGTGCGCTGGACCGGTACGACTGGCAACTGCTCGGCAAGAAAGAAATGTACGTGCCGTACAACACCTACAAGCTCACCTACATTCACGACCCGAAGTCCCTGACCACGCCGAACCACCTCTCGCCCGACCAGGTGCGCTGGGAAAAACACCGTGTCTGGGTAGTGGAAGGCACTCTCAAGGGCAATGCCCGCCACATCTATGCCAAGCGCCGCTTCTACCTCGACGAGGACAGCTGGTTCGCGCTGGCTTCCGACCAGTACGACGCCCGTGGCCAGTTGTATCGCGGCTCGTTCAGCTTCTTCACCCAGAGCTACGACGTGCAGATTCCCAACAACAACCCGCACGTGGTCTACGACCTGGTCGGTGGCACCTACAACGTCAACGGCCTGATCGGCCCGCACGGCGGTATCGAGTACATCGCCCCTCTGTCCAAGGCGCAGTGGTCGCCGGAAGCCCTGGCCGGCGCCGGCATTCGCTGATCCCGACGACCCGTCTGGCGGCGGCCTCACGTGGCCGCCGTCAGGTTTTGCAGAGGATGTGGCATGGCTTCTTTGAACAAATATGCGCCGTGGGCGTTGGCAATCACGCTCGCCCTGGGCGGCAGCTGCGGTGTTGCCCAGGCGGCCTATGTCGATGTGCTGGATCTGCCGGCCGAGCCTAGCGCGCTAGCCGTGCACAGCGCCCTGCGCGATGTGGTGCGGGCCGGTGAGCGGCTGGTCGCGGTGGGGCCCCGTGGGCACATCGTGTATTCCGACAACCAGGGCCAGGACTGGCGCCAGGCGAGTGTGCCGGTGAGCGCCGACCTCAATGCCCTGACGTTTCCAACCCCCCAGGAGGGTTGGGCGGTAGGCAACGATGGCGTGGTGCTGCACAGCCGTGACGGCGGTATGAACTGGGCCGTGCAGCTCGATGGCCGGCAGATCGGTGCACTGGTCACGGCCCATTACCAGGCCTTGGCACAGGCCCACCCCGACGATGCGCAATGGCCGCAGTTCGCCGCCGAAGGCCAGCGCCTGGAGCAAGAGGGCGCCGACAAGCCGTTTCTGGGTGTGTGGTTCACCGACGCCCGGCACGGCTACGTAGTGGGTGTGTTCAACCTGATCTTGCGCACCGACGATGGCGGCGAAAACTGGGTGCCGATGCAGGACCGCACCGACAACCCGCAAGGCCTGCATCTCAATGCCATCCGGGCGGTCGGCGATGACCTTTACGTGGCCGGCGAACAGGGCCTGCTGCTCAAGTGGAACACCGGGCAGCAGCGCTTCGTCGCCCTGCCTGGCCCTTACCAGGGCACCTGGTTCGGCATTCTCGGCAAGCCCGGCGAAGTGCTTGCCTACGGCCTGCGTGGCCATGTGGCACGTAGCGTCGACGGCGGCCAGAGCTGGATCAAGGTGGACACCGGGCTGGGCCAGAGCATCACCGCCGCCAGCCTCGACAGCCAGGGTGACTACTGGCTGTTCAGCCAGGCCGGGCATGTGCTGCGCAGCCACGACGGCGGCCAGAGCTTCGCCCTGCAACCGCAGGTGCCAATGGCACCCGTGGCGGCTGCCCTGCAGACCCGCGGCAACGGCACCGTGCTGGTAGGTGAGCGCGGCGTGCGCGTGCTGCCAGCCCGCTAAGACCCACAAGTATTCCAAGAGAGCCTCGTGATGGCCAACATCAAGCAAGACACCATGCCGGTGATCCGCGACCTGCGGGATTTCGATCCACGTTCCGGCAACCTGCTCGAACGCATGATCTTCAACTATCGCCCGCTGTTCATGCTGTTCATGGTGCTGGCCACGCTGGTGCTCGGCTATGTGGCTGTCACCCGCCTGGAACTGCGGCCCAGCTTCGAAAAAATGATCCCGCAGAGCCAGCCCTACATCCAGAACTACCTGGACAACCGCAAGTCGCTGCGCGGCCTGGGCAACTCGGTGCGGGTGGTGGTGGAGAACACCCAGGGCGATATCTTCGACCCCGAGTACCTGGACGTGCTGAAAAAGATCAACGACGAGCTGTTCCTTGCCCAGGGCGTCGACCGTGCCTGGATGAAGTCGTTGTGGAGCCCTGGTGTGCGCTGGACCGAGGTCACGGAAGAGGGCTTCCAGGGTGGCGCGGTGATGCCCGATGACTACCAGGGCAAACCGGCCGACATCGAGCAGCTGCGCCAGAACATCAACCGTGCCGGTATTGTCGGCAGCCTGGTGGCGAGCGACTTCAAGTCCAGCATGCTGGTGGTGCCGCTGCTCGACCACGACCTGGCCACCGGGCGCGGTATCGACTACCGGCAGTTCTCGCAGATGCTCGAACAGCAGTTGCGCGACACGTACGAATACGGCGGTGACAGCAAGGCGCGCGCGTCTGGCAAGGAAGGCGAGGGCAAGTACAAGGTGCGGGTCATCGGGTTTGCCAAGCTGATGGGCGACCTGATCGACGGCCTGATCCAGGTGATGATGTTCTTCGCCCTGGCGGTGGTCACCTCCCTGGTGATCATCTTCCTTTACACCCGCTGCGTGCGCAGTACCCTCTTGGTGGTGTTCTGCTCCCTGGCGGCGGTGGTGTGGCAGTTGGGCATTGTCGGTTGGCTGGGCTATGCCATCGACCCCTACTCGATCCTGGTGCCGTTCCTGATCTTCGCCATCGGCGTGTCGCACGCGGCGCAGAAGATGAACGGCATCATGCAGGACATCGGCCGTGGCACCCACAAGCTGGTGGCGGCGCGCTATACCTTCCGCCGCCTGTTCGTGGCCGGGGTTACGGCGCTGCTGGCGGACGCCGTGGGCTTTGCCGTGCTGATGCTGATCGACATTCCGGTGATCAAGGACCTGGCGATCACCGCCAGCATCGGCGTGGCGGTATTGATCTTCACTTCGCTGCTGTTGATTCCGGTGTCGCTTTCTTACGTTGGCGTTGGCCGCAAGGCGTCGGAGCGTGCCTTGCGTATCGACCAGCGCGCCGCCGAGCACCGGGGCTTTGGCAAGCTGTGGGATGCCCTCGACCGCTTTACCACGCGCAAGTGGGCCACCGGCGCGGTGCTGGTGGCCACATTGCTGGGCCTGGGCGGGTTCTGGGTGAGCCTGCAGCTGAAGATCGGCGACCTCGACAGCGGCGCGCCGGAGCTGCGCGCCGATTCGCGCTACAACCGCGACAACGCCTACATCACCAGCCACTACGCGCTGTCCAGCGACCTGTTCGCGGTGATGATCAAGACCCCGCCGGAAGGCTGCCTGAGCTACAAGACGCTGATCCTTGCCGATCGCCTGGCCTGGCAGTTGCAGCAGTACCCCGGGGTGCAGACCACAGTGTCGCTGGTCAACGCCGTGCGCCAGATCACCGCAGGCTCCTTCGAAGGCAACCCGAAGATGAGCAGCCTGCAGCGCAACCAGGACATGCTCAACTACGCCGCCCAGCAGGCCTCGGTCAACGCCCCGGAGCTGTTCAACACCGATTGCTCGATGATGCCGGTGATCGCCTACCTCAAGGACCACAAGGCCCAGACCCTGGACGACGTGGTGGCCATCGCCGACCGCTTCGCCCGCGAAAACAGCAGCCCCGACCGGCAGTTTCTGCTGGCCGCCGGCAGCGCCGGTATCGAAGCTGCCACCAACATCGTGGTGCGCGAAGCCAACCGCACCATGCTGCTGTTTGTCTACCTGGCGGTCACGCTGTTCTGTCTGATCACCTTCCGCAGCTGGCGCGCGACCTTGGTGGCGCTGTTGCCTCTGGTGCTGACTTCAGTGCTGTGCGAAGCGCTGATGGTGGCCATGGGCATTGGCGTGAAAGTGGCCACCTTGCCGGTGATCGCCCTGGGCGTCGGCATCGGCGTGGACTACGCGCTGTACCTGCTCAGTGTGCAGCTGCACTACCAGCGGCAGGGCCGCACCCTGGGCGAGGCCTACCAGAACGCCGTGGCCTTCACCGGCCGGGTGGTCGGGCTGGTGGGTATCACCCTGGCCGCCGGCGTGGTCGCCTGGGCGTGGTCGCCGATCAAGTTCCAGGCCGACATGGGCATCCTGCTGACCTTCATGTTCCTCTGGAACATGCTCGGCGCACTGCTGCTGATCCCGGCCCTGTCGCACTTCCTGCTGCCGGACAAGCGCTTTGTCGCAGCGGCCCCCGCGCATTGCGAAGCCGCACCTGCGCCTCGTGACAGTGCCCCGGTACCACGCGCGCAAGCGCGGGTGCAGGCGTAGTCAGCTCTTAGTCGATTCGAACATGGAAACTGGAACCAACGTCATGGCCAAGACAAAAATAATGCCGCCGGCAGCCGGCGCCTATGCCTACCCCTTGCTGATCAAACGCCTGCTGATGTCGGGTGTGCGGCACCAGCCGGACCAGCAGATCGTCTACGCCGACACGCTGCGCTACAGCTACCGCGAGCTCGAGCAGCGGGTGCGGCGCCTGGCCAACGTGCTGCGCGCGGCCGGCGTGCAGGCCGGTGACACCGTTGCGCTGCTGGACTGGGACAGCCACCGTTCGCTGGAATGCTTCTTCGCCGTGCCGATGATTGGCGCGGTGCTGCACACAGTGAACATTCGCCTGTCGCCGGAGCAGGTGGCCTACACCATGAACCACGCAGGGGATGACCTGGTGCTGGTGCATGACGACTTCGTGCCGCTGCTGGAGCAGCTGCACGGCCAGCTGGGCACGGTCAAAGGCTACCTGCAACTGACGGACGGGGAGGCTGCGGCCACGTCGCTGCCGGTGCTCGGCGAGTACGAAGCGCTGCTGGATGCAGCCAGCGCCGAGGCCGATTTCGAGGACTTCGACGAGCAGTCGGTGGCCACGCTGTTCTACACCACCGGCACCACCGGCAACCCCAAGGGGGTGTACTTCTCGCACCGCCAGCTGGTGCTGCACACCCTTAACCAGTTAGGCACCTTCGCCGCCTACGACGGCCAGCCTTTGCTGCGCTCCAGCGACGTGTACATGCCGATCACCCCGATGTTCCATGTGCACGCCTGGGGCGTGCCCTACACGGCCACGATGCTGGGCATCAAGCAGGTGTATCCGGGCCGCTACGAGCCGGACAAGCTGGTGCGCCTGTACCGCGATGAGGGGGTGACGTTCTCCCACTGCGTACCCACCTTGCTGCAGATGATGCTCGACAGCGAGCAAGGCCGGCACACCGATTTCAGCCGCTGGAAGATCCTGCTCGGTGGCAGCGCGCTTACCCACGGCCTGGCGCGCCAGGCCAGCGAGCGCGGCATGCTGATCTTCAGCGGTTACGGCATGTCGGAAACCTGCCCGCTGCTGACCCTGACCCACCTGCGCGACGAAGACCTGGCCTTGCCCATGGGCGAGCAGGTGGCGCAGCGGATCAAGACTGGCGCCCCGGTGGCGATGGTCGACCTGCGCATCGTCGATGCGGCGGGCGTCGAGGTGGCCCACGACGGTGAGTCGCTGGGCGAGATCGTGGTGCGTTCGCCGTGGCTGACCCAGGGGTACCTGCACGAGCCGGAAAAGGGTGCCGAACTGTGGCAGGACGGTTGGCTGCACACCGGCGACATGGGCTCGATCGACCGCCACGGGGTGCTGGAGATCAAGGACCGCATCAAGGACGTGATCAAGACCGGCGGTGAGTGGATCAGCTCGCTGGCGCTGGAAAACCTGATCAGCCAGCACGCGGCGGTCAATGCCGTGGCGGTGGTGGGCATTCCCGACGAGCACTGGGGCGAGCGGCCGATTGCGCTGGTGGTGTGCATGCCGGGTGACAGCCTCGACCAGGTAGGGCTCGAAGCGCACCTGAAGCAGTTTGTCGACAGTGGCCAGATCAACAAGTGGGCGATTCCGCGTCAGGTGCACTTCGTGGCGGACATACCCAAGACCAGTGTCGGCAAGATCAACAAGAAGCTGATCCGCGAGATGCATTGCTGAAACCCGATAGCCGTCGGTCTGTACCGACACTTTTCCAATAATCACAATATAAGGAACACCCCCATGAACTTCCTTGATGGCCACCTGTTCACCGAGAACCAGCAGCCGTTGATCATCACCGCAGCGCCCTACGCGCCTTCCTGGGTGCCGTCCGACTTCCCCGAGGACATTCCGGTGACCATGGCCGAGCAGGTACAGAAGGCCGTGGATTGCTACAACGCCGGTGCCACGGTACTCCACCTGCATGTGCGCGAGCTGGATGGCAAGGGCTCCAAGCGCCTGTCCAAGTTCAACGAGTTGATTGCCGGTGTGCGTGAAGCGGTACCGGAAATGATCATCCAGGTGGGTGGCTCGATCAGCTTTGCCCCTGAGACCGAAGGCGCTGCGGCCAAGTGGCTGAGCGACGATACCCGCCACATGCTGGCCGAACTCGACCCCAAGCCCGATCAGGTCACGGTGACGGTCAACACCTCGCAGATGAACGTGGTCGAGCACTGGGGCTACCAGGATGTGCGCGGGACTTCGATGGAAGACCCGGCGGTGTATGAGGCCTACAAGGAAATGACCGTGCCCGCGCAGCCCGGCTGGGTCGAGGAGCACGTGCGCCGCCTGAGCGCCGCCGGTATCCAGAGTGCCTTCCAGTGCTACAACCTGAACAGTTTCGAGTCGGTCGAGCGCCTGATGCGTCGTGGCATCTACAAAGGCCCGCTGGTGATGAACTGGGTGGCCATCGGCGGCGGCATGGACGTACCGAACATCTACAGCCTGGCCAACATCGTGCGGGCCGTGCCGGACGGCGCCGTGCTCACCGTGGAAAGCTCGATGCGCAACGTGTTGCCGATCAACATGATGGGCATCGCCATGGGCCTGCACGTGCGCTGCGGCATCGAGGACAACCTGTGGAACCAGGCGCAGACCGAGAAGATGTCCACGGTGCAGCAGATCGAACAGCTGGTGCGCATTTCGCGCGAGTTCGGTCGGCCGATCGCCACCGCCAAAGAGGCTCGTGAAATCAGCAAGATCGGCGTGTTCTACGACACCGTCGAAGAGAGCCTGCAGGCCAATGGTTTCGCGCCAAACCGCAACGGTGGCCAGCAGGGCTTCTTGCGCAAGACGGCTGAAACCGCTGACGGCAACTGAGTATTGGTTGAAGAGAGGTTTTGCGCTGGCTGAAGCTGTGCTCCAAGGATTGGAGCCAGCTGCTCGGCAACCTCAAAAACTCAACCACAGTGCCAGGGCCGCCAAGGTCGCCAGCAGCACTGGCACGGTCAGCAGTACGCCGACCTTGAAGTAATACCCCCAGCCGATCACCACCCCTTTACGCGCCAGCACATGCAGCCACAGCAACGTGGCCAGGCTGCCGATCGGGGTGATCTTCGGCCCCAGGTCGCAGCCGATGACATTGGCGTAGATCATCGCCTCGCGCACCACGCCCTGGGCTTCGCTGGCATGGATGGACAAGGCGCCGATCAGCACACTGGGCAGGTTGTTCATCAGCGACGAGAGCAGCGCCGCAATCAGCCCGGTGCCCAGCGTAGCCGCCCACAGCCCATGCCCGGCGAGCCAGTCCAGTACCCCGGCAAGGGCGTCAGTCAGGCCGGCATTGCGCAGTCCGTACACCACCAGGTACATCCCCAGCGAGAACACCACGATCTGCCACGGTGCTTCGCGCAGCACGCGGCGGGTTGAAATCACGTGGCCGCGGGCGGCCACGGCAAACAGCACGGCGGCGCAGGCCGCGGCCACCGCGCTGACCGGGATGCCCAGCGGCTCCAGCACGAACAGCGCGGCCAGCAACACCACCAGTACCACCCAGCCCGCACGGAACGTGGCGCGATCGCGCACTGCCAGGGCAGGCAACTGCAGGTCGTCGGTGGCGTACCGCAACGGGATGTCACGGCGAAAATACAGCCACAGCACCAGCAGCGTGGCCGCTACCGCCACCAGGTTCACCGGCACCATCACGGCGGCGTAGGCGTTGAAGCCGAGCCCGAAGTAGTCCGCCGACACGATGTTTACCAGGTTCGATACCACCAATGGCAGGCTTGCGGTGTCGGCGATAAAACCGGCGCCCATCACGAAGGCCAGGGTTGCCGTGGGGGAAAAGCGCAGCGCCAGCAGCATCGACATGACGATGGGGGTAAGGATCAGTGCTGCGCCATCGTTGGCGAACAGCGCGGATACCGCTGCCCCCAGCAGCACCATGAAGGCAAACAGGCGACGCCCGTCGCCTCGGGCCCAACGCGCCACATGCAGCGCCGTCCAGGCGAAGAAACCGGCTTCGTCCAGCAACAGGCTGATGACGATCAGGGCGATGAAGGTGGCGGTGGCGTTCCAGATGATTGCCCAGACGGTGGGGATATCGTGCAGTGACACCACACCGCACAGCAGGGCCAGAAGCGCACCGAAGGTGGCGCTCCAGCCGACGCCGAGGCCTTTGGGTTGCCAGATGACCAGGGTCAGGGTGAACAGGAAAATCAGCGTGGCTGGGAGCATGAACAGATGGCTCGGGTTAGAGGAAGGCAATTGTAGCCAGTGCAGGAGCCAATTACTCCAGCATGACCAGGATTCTGTGTGAGCGGGAATACGGCGCTCTACCGCGCGCTTCAGCAAAGTTCGGTTACAAACATGTAAACTTCGTAAATACGATTTACTCTCATTCGCGATTCCCTATATTTACCACCCCTGTTGGCCACCAGACTGTGTTTGCGAGGCCGGTGGGCGAGAGCTCCCGGTTTCCGACAGGGATGTGCCGTTTCGCTCATGAATCGCAGGAGATGTACCCATGCAGTGCAGAACTTCACCCAACAGCCTGGCCTTGGCGTTCGTTGCGCTGGCGTCACCGGCCATGGTCGCCACCGCGGCCCAGGCTGAAGAGCAGCGCACGGGTGAGGTGCTGGAAGTGCCGGTTGCCGACAACGCGCTGGTGATTCAGGACACCCTGATCACCGCCGAGCGCGAGGCGCGTCAGGCCTTGGGTTCGTCGATCATCACCGCCGACGACATCAAGCGCCACCCGCCATCCAATGACCTGTCCGATATCATCCGCCGCGAGCCCGGCGTCAACCTGACCGGCAACAGCGCCAGCGGCGCACGCGGCAACAACCGCCAGATCGACCTGCGCGGCATGGGCCCGGAAAACACCCTGATCCTCATCGATGGCAAGCCCTCCAGCGCCCGCAACGCGGTGCGTTATGGCTGGAACGGTGACCGTGATACCCGGGGTGAAACCAACTGGGTGCCCGCCGAGGCAGTTGAGCGTATCGAGATCCTGCGCGGCCCGGCCGCCGCTCGCTACGGCTCCGGCGCCATGGGTGGGGTGGTGAATATCATCACCAAACGCCCCACCGACGAGCTCAAGGGCAGCGTCAGCCTGTTCACCCAGTTGCCGGAAGACAGTGCCGAGGGTGCCAGCCGCCGCGCCAACTTCAACCTCGGTGGCGGCCTCACCGATAACCTTGGTTTCCGGCTGTTCGGCGGCCTGGCCAAGACTGACGCTGACGACCTCGATATCAACGCCAGCCACGCCAACAGCGCACTGGTTGCCGGCCGTGAGGGTGTGCGCAACAAGGACATCAACGGCCTGCTCAGCTGGAAGCTGAACGATGAGCACCGCTTCGAAGCCAGTGCAGGCTACAGCCGGCAGGGCAATATCTATGCTGGCGACACCATGAACAGCAACGGCGGCAGCGACGTCGCACTGATTTCCAGCCTGTATGGCCACGAAACCAACGTCATGCAGCGCAGCACCTACGACCTGACCCACCTGGGCGACTTCACCTGGGGTACCAGCAAGACCACGCTGGCCTACGAATACGTGCGCAACTGGCGCCTCAACGAGGGTTTGGCCGGTGGCCCGGAAGGGGCGATCAACGACAGCGGCGCGGCGATGTCGCGGTTGCGCAACACGCGCTTGAACAGTGAGGTCAACTTGCCGTTCGCCCTGGGCAGCACCGAGCATGTGCTGACCCTGGGGGGCGAGTACCTGTACGAGTCGCTCAACGACCAGGGCTCGTTCCGTCCGCAGAGCTTCGACCCGAGTGGCTCGGGCAATGACGCGATCAGCGGTTTCGACCGCAGCGAATCGAAGATGACCGCCAAAAGTTACGCGTTGTTCGTCGAGGACAATATCGTCATCGGCGACACGACGGTGACGCCTGGCTTGCGTTTTGACCATCACGAGATGTTTGGCGACAACTTCAGCCCCAGCCTGAACCTGTCGCACAAGCTCACCGAGGCGCTGTCGGTCAAAGGCGGCATTGCTCGCGCGTACAAGGTGCCAAACCTGTACCAGTCCAACCCCAATTACCTGCTGTACAGCCGCGGTAACGGCTGCAGTGTGGAGCAGACCAACTCCGGTGGTTGCTACCTGCAGGGTAACGCCGACCTCAAGCCGGAAATCAGCGTCAACAAGGAGATTGGCCTGCTGTACGACCGCGGCACCTGGCGTACCAGCGCCACCTACTTCCGCAATGACTACAAGAACAAGATCATCGGCGGTACCGATGTGCTCTATGCCATCAACAGCGGCCGCCGCGTGACCCAGTGGGAAAACGCAGGCAAGGCGCGGGTGGAAGGTATCGAGGGCAACTTCTTCATCGAGCTGACGCCGACCCTGGACTGGAACACCAACCTGACCTGGATGCTCGACAACGACAATCGCGAGACTGGCGAACCGCTGTCGGTGATCCCGGAATATACCGTCAACACCACCTTGGACTGGCGCGCCACCGAGCAGCTGTCGTTCCAGGTGGCGGGTACTTACTTCGGTAAACAGAAGTCGCCGACCTACAACTACCGCACCCAGCAAGACTACGACCAGGCCGCGCAGCAGGACGTCGAGGCCTATGGCCTGGTGGACGTGAGCGCGGGGTACAAGTTCAACGCCAACTACGACGTGCGGGTGGGCGTGAACAACGTGTTCGACAAGCAGATCCTGCGTGGCGGCAACGCCAGCAGTTCGGGGGCCAACACGTATAACCAGCCGGGCAGGGCGGTGTTTGCCGCGCTGAATATCAACTTCTGATCCAAGGGGCCGCTATGCGGCCCAATCGCCGGACCTCAAGGAACCCTCCGATGATCAAAGCCCCTGCCTGGCTACAACTACTCTCCCGCAGCGCCGCCGCGTTGCTCGGCGGCTACGCCCTCAGCTACGCCGCCAGTGCCTGCCTGGCCCGCATCCTGCCGCTATCTGCGGCCGATGCGGTCATTGTTGCGACCCTGCCGTCGTTCATTTTTTACACCGTCGCCATCCTCTGGGCCTTCGCCTGCCGTGATGCCCTGCGCGCCTGGGCGCCACTGGCACTGGCTGCGCCCCTTGCCCTGATCGGTTTCTGGCCGCAGGTAATGGAGCGGCTGGCATGAAGAACACTTTCACCCAATCGATGGCCTGGCTGCACACCTGGGCCGGGCTGATCTTCGGCTGGCTGTTGTTCGCCATCTTCGTCACCGGCACCCTGGCGGTGTTCGACAAGGAGCTCAACCACTGGATGCAGCCGGAAATCCCGGCCACCCAGGTGTCCCAGGCCGACGCTGCCCGGCGCGCTATCAACTACCTGCAGGCCCATGAACCACAGGCTGGCAACTGGGGTATCAGCCTGCCGAGCGAGCGCGCGCCAGGGCTGCGCGTTTCTACCGGCGAGCGCCGCCACGGCGGTGGCGTGCAGCTGGACCCGCGCACCGGCGAGGCCATCGAGGTGCGCGACAGTGTCGGCGGCAACTTCTTCTTCCGCTTCCACTTCACCCTCGACCTGCCACGCAACTGGGGTATTTTCGTGGTCGGTGCGCTGGCGCTGGTGATGCTTGCGGCACTGGTGACCGGCATCGTCATCCACAAGAAGATCTTCAAGGAATTCTTCACCTTCCGGCCGAACAAGGGCCAGCGCTCGTGGCTGGATTTCCACAACGCCAGTGCGGTGCTGTTGCTGCCGTTCCACCTGATGATCACCTACACCGGCCTGGTGATCTTCATGCTCATCTACATCCCCGCCGGGGTCGATGCGCTCTTTGCCGGCGACGCACGCGCCTACTTCCAGGCCCAAGGCAATGCTCGCGTGGAACAGCCCCGTGGCTTGGCCAGGCAGCCGGCCGCGCTGGTGGACGTAGCACCGCTGCTGGCCCAGGCCGAGGCCCGGCTGGGGCCGATTGGCGGCTTGAATATCCGCAACCCGAACACGGCGGCGGCGCGCGTCGAAATCCGCCCCGAACTGGGCAACCGCATCGCGCTGGCCAAGGGGCAAGCCATGGTCTTCGATGGCGTCAGCGGGCAATTGCTCAGCGACGTGCCTGAGTGGCGCGCGGTGCCTTTGACCCAGCGGGTCATGGTTGGCCTGCACTTCGCGCAGTTCGGCGGCTATCCGATGCGTTGGCTGTACTTCGTGTGCGGGCTGGTCAGCTGCCTGATGATCGCCAGCGGCCTGGTGCTGTTCTGCGTGAAGCGCGGGCGCAAGTATGCCAGCGCCACTGCCGATGCTTCGGCACGGCGCTGGTACCGGGTGGCCGAGGTGTGCAACGTGGGCTTCATCAGCGGTTTGCTGCTGGCGTGTGTCGGGCTGCTGTGGGCCAGCCGCTTGTTGCCGGTGGAACTGGCACAGCGGGAGAGCTGGGAAGTACGTGCGTTCTTTGGTGTATGGCTGCTGGCGCTGTTGCATGCGGGTGTCAGGCCGGCACGCCGGGCATGGGCCGAGCAACTGTTGCTGACGGCGTTGCTGTGCATCGGCCTGGGTGCGTTTGGCGGCCTCGAAGATGCCATGCGCCTGGGCGTAGCGGCCTGTGCCTTGGTACTGGGCGTGTTGGTTGGGCTGGTGGCCTGGCGGGTGCGGCAAGCACAACCGGTGCAGCAGAAGGCCCGGGCAGGGCGGCGACAGGAGGCCGAGGCATGATGATGTGGATTGCAGGCGCAGTGTTGTTCGCTTATGCCGGTATGCTCGGGCTGTGCCAGGGGCTGGAGCGGCATTACAAACAGGTGTGGAATCGCACCTGCCCGCGCGCGTGGAGGATCGGCCTGCGCAGTGCCGGTTGGTTGGCGTTGCTGGCGAGCCTGAAGCTATGTGCCCAGGCCTGGGGCTGGGCCATGGGGCCGGTGGCCTGGTTCGGCGTGCTGTCGCTGGCGGGGTTGGTGCTGGTGATGTTGTTGCCGTACTGGCCGCGGCTGGCGGTGGGATTGGTGGGGGCGCTGCCGGTGTGGGGTTTGGTGCAGGTGGTTACCCATCTCTGAACTGAACGGGCCTGCAATGTATACGCGTTTGTGCGGGCGGCGACATTGTTGCAGCCAAAAGCCTCGCAGCATGCTAAACCATGGGCCCCTGCCCGCTGCGAGAGAGCCCCGGTGAAAGCCGTCCGCCTGACCCTGATCTGCCATGCTCTGACCCAGGCCCAGAAGACTGGGCGCCTGCACCGTGCAGATGACGGCATCTTGCCGTTGACCCAACACCCCGACGCCATCGTGCCCGGCATGCAGGTGCTGACTGCGCCAGAGCGGCGAGCCTGCGAGACGGCGGCGTGGTTGTCGGGGCTGGCGCAGAGCGAGCCGGCATTGGCCGATTGCGACCTGGGGCGTTGGCAGGGTTTGCCGTTGAAGCAGTTGCAATCTGAACAACCGCAGGCGTTGGCAGACTGGCTGCAGGACCCGGCCAGTGCGGTCCATGGTGGGGAGTCGTTTGCTGCGCTATGCCAGCGTGTGGCCAGCTGGCTGGCGGCTTTCGACACGCCGGGTGAGTGGCTGGCGGTGACTCACCCGATGGTCATGCGCGCCGTGCTGGTACAGGTGTTGGGGTGCCCGATGCAGGCCAGCCAGCGTATCGACGTGCTGCCGCTTTCGCGCCTTGAGCTGAGCTTTACCGGGCAGTGGCGCCTGCGCCTGGGCTGAAGGTCAGAACGCCAGCTTGTAGCCGATCAGCAGCAGCATCGCCGCCAGGCATGGACGCAGCACGCGGTCGGAGATCCGTCCGGTGAGGTGGCTGCCCAGGTAAATGCCCGGCAGCGAGCCCAGCAGCAGGTAACCCAGCAACGACCAGTCCATGTTGCCCATGCCGGCGTGGCCCAGGCCTGCTACCAGGGTGAGCGGCACGGCGTGAGCGATTTCGGTACCGACCAGGCGGCGCGTGACCAGAAACGGGTACAACAGGAACAGCGCCACCGTACCCAGTGCGCCAGCACCGATGGAGGTGAGGGTAACCATTACCCCCAGTACCACGCCAGTAAACACGGTAAGGGTGTTCAGGCTACGGTCGCTGAGGTGGTAGTGGTCACCGGCATGGCGGCTGGCGAAAGCCTGCAGGCGCGATTTGAACAGGATGGCCAGCGCGGTCAGGATCAGTACCACCGCCAGGCCCTGCTTGATGATGGCGTTGAGCGCCGAGGTGTCGGTGTGCAGGGTGTTGAGGAACCACAGCGTCAGCGCTGCGGCGGGCACGCTGCCCAGGCTGAGCAGGCCGGTGATCTTCCAGTCGATGTTCTTGTGGCGCGCATGCACCCAGACGCCACTGGCCTTGGTGATTGCCGCATAGAGCAGGTCGGTACCGACGGCCGTCGCCGGGCTGATGCCAAACCACAACAGGATCGGGGTCATCAGCGAGCCGCCACCGACGCCGGTCATGCCGACGATGAAACCCACGACCAGGCCCGCAATGGTGAAACCGAAAGAACCTACATCCATACGCTACTCGACTGCCCATCTTTGCCCGTTATCGGATGCAGCCAGCATATAGATTTTTTTATAGCCAAATAGACTTGTTCGTTATTAGGTTATAACCGGGCGCCTTCAGCGATCGGTCATCACCACCATCACATGCGCGTCCCCGCCATCCTCGCTTTCCGACAGGTAGATGTGCCCTACCTGGCTGTCGAAGTACGCGGTTTCCTGCGGCCCGATGCTCACGGCTTCCCCGGTTTCGAACTCGATGCGCACGCGCCCGCTCAGCACCAGGGCGAACTCTTGCCCGGGGTGGCGGATAAAGTCGTCAAACTGGCCCCGTTCGCGGGCGATGATGCGGGCATAGGCCGGGGTCATGCGCCGCTCGGGGAAGTCGCCAGCAATGGGGTGGTAGTCGTAGGTGCCGGTGGAGTACCCCGCCGCTGCAGGTAGCGAGTCGACCACCACGGTCACCGGTACCGGGGTGGTGACCGTACCGCCGGCGCGAAACAACTGGGCAATGTCGACATTCAACGCCCGTGCGGCGGCAGCCAGCTTCTCGTAGCTGACCGAGACTTGTGCCAGCTCCATCTTCGACAGGGTGGACACCGGTACGCCACTGGCTTCGGACAATTGCTTGAGTGTCATCTGGCGCGCCTTGCGCACCTGGCGCAGGCGCTGGCCGACTACAGTGCGGTCAAGCAGGGGTAGGGCAGCGGGCATTCAGGGCTCTCGGCATACGGCGTGGGTCGGGCATCTTACCTTGGACACTTGCGTATTTCTAAATTCTCATATATTAGAATTCTCATAAATGATAATTAGCCTGGCAGGAGCGTGCATGACCCCAACCTACGACACCCTGATCATCGGTGCCGGCATTGCCGGTGCGTCGCTGGGCTATCGCCTGGCGGGCCAGCAGCGCGTACTGCTGCTCGAGCGCGAATCACAGCCTGGTTACCACTCCACCGGGCGCTCGGCGGCCATGTTCATGGAGGCCTACGGCACCGCGCAGATCCAGGCACTGACCCGCGCCAGCCGGGCCTTTTACGAAACGCCGCCACAAGGCTTCTGTGAGCATCCGCTGCTGGAACCGCGCGGCTGCCTGTATGTGGCCAGCGTGGAGCAGCGCGAGCTGCTTGAGCAGACCCATGCGCAGAACCTGGCCAATGGCACCGAAGTCCGCCTGCTTGACCGTGACGCCGCCCTGGCCCTGGTGCCCAGCCTGCGTTGCGAAGCCCTGGCCGGCGCAGTGCTTGAACCGGGTGCCATGGACCTGGATGTTCACGCCTTGCACCAAGGCTTCTTGCGCGGTTTACGCGCCGCCGGCGGAGAGCTGCGCTGCAACGCCGAGCTTGTCCAGGCCTCGTACCTGGACGGGCTGTGGCAGGTGGAGCTGGGTGACGGCAGCCGGGTGCAGGCCCGTCAGTTGGTGAACGCTGCTGGCGCCTGGGCTGACCGCGTGGCCGAGCAGTGCGGCGTGGCGCGCATCGGCCTGCAACCTTGCCGGCGCAGCGCGTTCACCTTCCCCGGCCCGGCAGACCAGGACTTCGCCCGCTGGCCGGCAGTGATCGGCGTCGACGAAAGCTTCTACTTCAAACCCGACGCCGGCCAGTTGCTGGGGTCGCCAGCCAATGCCGACCCGGTGGAACCCCAGGACGCCGCGCCCGAAGAGCTCGACGTCGCCTTGGGCATCTACAACATCGAAGCCATGACCACCTTGGCGATCCGACGCCCCAGCCACACCTGGGCCGGGCTGCGCTCGTTCGTTGCCGACGGTGACCTGGTGATCGGTTTCGATGCGCACGCCCCCGCGTTTTTCTGGCTGGCGGCGCAAGGTGGCTATGGCATCCAGTCCGCCGCCGGCGCCTCGCGCCTGGCCGCCGACTTGCTGCTTGGCCAACACCTGTGCCCTAGTCTTGTCAGCCAGGGCGTGGCGCCCGAGCGCCTGTCCCCGGCCCGTTTCCAGCAATCCTGAAAGGAGCATCTCATGAGCAATGACATCCAGCGTTTCCCCAGCAGCCTGCCGTTTCCGTTTTCCCGTGCGGTGAAGGCGGGTGGTTTCCTGTTCCTCTCCGGCCAGGTGCCGATGAGTGCCAGCGGCGAAGTGGTGCGCGGTGATATCCAGACCCAGACCCGCGCCGCCTGCGAGCGCATCGCCGAAAGCCTGGCAGCGTGCGGCGCGCGTTTCGACCAAGTGGTAAAGGCCACGGTATGGCTGTCGGACATGAGCCATTTCGCCGGTTTCAACGAGGTCTACAAAGAGTTCTTCGGCGCGGCGCTGCCAGTGCGTTCGACTGTGGCCTCGGCGTTGGCACTGGGGGTGGACGTGGAGATTGAAGTGCAGGCGTTTGTCGGCGACGAGTAACCAGGCACGAAGCTTTTGTAGGAGCAGCGCAAGGCTGCGCCTACAAGAGATATGGGGTGGCAGTAAGACAACAACAATAAATCCAGAGGTTCACATGCAAGAGCAACTGAAGATTGCCGGCGCATTTGTCGGCGTGATCGTGGGGGCAGGGTTCGCTTCAGGGCGGGAACTGTTGTTGTTCTTTGTCGACTTCGGCGTGTGGGGGCTGGTCGGCGCGCTGGTCAGCGCCGCCCTGTTCACCTTCCTCGGCATGGCCCTGGCGGCGTTGGGCAACCGCCAGCAGGCCACATCGCACAAGGATGTGATCCAGGCCATCTGCGGCCGCCACCTGGGCCTGTTCGTCGACTGGCTGATCACCTTTTTCATGTTCGCTGTCACCGTGGTCATGCTGGCCGGCGGTGGTGCGCTGCTGGAGCAGCAGTTCGGCATTCCGGCACTGACCGGCAGCGTGCTGGTAACGATGGTGGTGGTGGGCATCGTGTGCCTTGACGTGCGCAAGGTGATCCTGGCCATTGGCGCCATCACCCCGCTGTTGATCCTGGTGGCGTCGGCAATCGCGTTGTATGCCGTATTCACCCGCGACCAGAGCTTCGCCGCGCTGGATCACCTGGCCAGCCAGCAACAAGCCGGCACCCGCCACTGGCTGCTGGGCGCGTTCCTGTATGTGTCTTACAACATTGTGGCTGGTGCGCCGATCCTGGCCATACTGGGCGGTTCGGCCAAGGGCGAGAAAACCGCAATGTGGGGTGGCCTGCTCGGTGGCGCGGCGCTGGGTGGCCTGATGCTGGTGATGAGCGCGGGGCTGTTGTCGCGCCTGGACAGCGTGGCCGACTTGCCCATGCCGATGCTGTCGATTGCCAGCGAGGTGTCGCCGCTGCTGGGGCTAGTGATGTGCCTGATCATCTTCGGCATGATCGTCAACACCGCGGTGGGTACGTTGTTCTCGTTCCTTTCACGGCTGCTTCCGGCGGGCACGGCGAAGTTCCGCTGGGGCTCGGTGGTTACCGGGGTGGTGGCGTTTGGTTGCAGCCTGGTGGGGTTCATCAGCCTGGTTGGGGAGGTGTACCCGTTCTTTGGCTACCTGGGGTTCGTGCTCATGGCAGCGGTGTTGCTGGCCTGGGTGCGGCGGGGCAGGGCCGCCAAGGCGGCGTTGGCATAAGGGGCTGCTGAGGAGTTCGATCGCGACGCAAGGCCGCTCCCACAGGTATAACGCGGTACTTGTGGGAGCGGCCTTGTGTCGCGATTAGGGCGCAAAGCGCCCTCAGGCAATTAAATCCTGAAGCTGCCCACCAGTTGCTTCAAGCGCCCGGCCTGCTGGGCCAGCTGGTCGCAATGGCGCAGGGTGTCGTTGAGGTTTTCCACACCCTGCTGGTTCAGGGCGTTAATCTGGGTAATGTCCAGGTTAAGGCTCTCGACCACGGCAGTCTGTTCTTCGGTGGCGGTAGCCACCGACTGGTTCATGCCATCGATTTCGCCAATGCGCTGGGTCACACTGGCCAGGCGCACACCGGCCTGGTTGGCCACCTGCACAGTCTGCTCGCTGGACACCTGGCTGGTGTTCATGGTGTGCACCGCTTCGCGCGAGCCTACTTGCAGGCTGGTGATCATGCGGTGAATTTCTTCCGCCGATTCCTGGGTGCGGTGCGCCAGGTTGCGCACTTCGTCGGCCACCACGGCAAAGCCACGGCCAGCTTCACCGGCACGGGCCGCCTCGATGGCGGCGTTCAGGGCCAGCAGGTTGGTTTGCTGCGAGATGCCCTTGATCACGTCGAGGATCTTGCCGATTTCGTCGGTGCTGGCGTTAAGCGTTTCGATCTGCGCGCAGGATTCGCTGATGCGCTGCGACAGGGCGGTCATGGCGCTGATCGCTTCCTCGACCACTTCACGGCCGCCGTGGGCCTGCTCACTGGCGCCGCTGGCATGCTGCGAGGCATCGGCGGCGTTGCGGGCGATTTCCTGGGTGGCGGCACCCAGCTCGTTGATGGCGGCGGCCACGCTGTTGGTGCGCATGCTCTGTTCTTCAGAACCACTGATCGAGGCGTTGGAGGCGCTGACCACTTTCTCCGACAGGTCATGCACCAGGCGGGTGGCCGAAGACACTTCGCTGATCGAGGCATGGATGCGCTCGACAAAGCGGTTGAACGAGGTGGCCAGCTCGCCGAACTCGTCCTTGTTCTGCACGGTCAGGCGGCGGGTAAGATCACCTTCACCCTCGGCGATGTCGCGCATGGCGCGGCCCATGGTGGTGAGCGGGCTCATCAGCACCGGGATCAGCAGGCCGAGCAGGCCGGCGATGGCCGCCACGGCAATCAGCATGGCGATGATCGCCGAGGTGCGGAACTGGCTGAGCGCGGCGTAAGCCTTGTCTTTGTCGATCGACAGACCGATGTACCACTGCGCCGACGGCAGCCCGGCCACCGGGGCGAAGGAGATGATGCGGTCCTGGCCGTTCAGGGTGACATCCTGCATGCCAGCGGCAACCCGCAGATTGCTGCCGGGGTAGATGTCCTTGAGGTTCTTCATCACCTGGTCTTTGTCTGGGCTGACAATCACCTGGCCATTGGCGTCGGCCAGGAAGGCATGGCCGATGCCACCGAAATCCACCGAGTTGATGATTTCGACCAGGGTGTCGAGGGTCACGTCACCACCGACCACACCCAGCAGTTCGCCATTGTTCTTGCTCTTCACCGGGGTGGCGATGGTCACCATCAGGCCACCGACGGCGCCCTGGTAAGGGGCTGTCAGCACGGTTTGCCCGGCGTTGGCGGCGGCGCCATACCACGGGCGCTGGCGGGGGTCGTAACCGGCAGGCATCTGGGTGTCCGGGCGCTGGGTGAACACCCCGTTGGCCTGGCCCAGGTAGGTGAACAGGAAATTGCGCGTGTAGGAAGGCTGCTCGATCAGCCCGGCCAAGGTATCGCCGGCACCTTGCTGGCCGATGTCCTGGGCCAGGTTTTCCAGCACCAGGATGCGCCCGCTCATCCAGTTTTGCACGCTGCTGGCGGTCAGTGCACCGGACTGCTGCACCGAGGCTTCGATGTTCTGGCGAATAGTGTTGCGTTGCAGGTAGTCGTTGTAGAGCGTGAACAGGGCAAATGCCAGGACCACGACGCCGCAGGCGCTGAGCAGGATCTTGTGGCGAAATTTCAGGTTCATGTTTCGAGACCTTGAGCCAATGAGGGGAGGGCGCAGCACGCTCATGACGCGATGCGGGGCCTGTCGACCGGGATATCGGCCCAAGAGGTAAAAGATTGAAGCACTTACAGTAATTTCTTAGGGGCGTTTCGACAGACGGCAGTCACTGATTCGCCAGCTGTTCGATCAACAGCCGTGCAGCCTGCTGCAGCGGTTGTTGTCTGCGCCAAAAAATGTGTACCGGCAGCTGCAACTCGTTGCGCGTATTGCGAAAATCCAGGCGTACAAGGCGCCCGCTGGCCAGCAGCGGCGCGACCCGCGACAGCGGCAGGTCGCCCCAGCCCAGGCCGGCTTCGACCATCTGTAATGCCAGGTCGAAGCTGTCGGTGGACCAATGCGTTGCACCAATCAGCGGGCGCGGGTCGGCCAGTGGCAAGTCGCGGCTGCGTACAAGAATCTGGCGCACCCGGGTCAGGTCTTCGAGGTAGTGGATGCGCCCCTCGCGCAAGGCTGGGTGGGTGGGCGACAGCGTCGCCACCAGCGACTCCATGCCGATGTGCTGGAAGCCTCGGCGGGCATCGACCTGCAGGCCGGCAAAGGCCACACAGAGGTCGGCCCGCCCACTGTCCAGCAGATGCAGGGCTTCTTCGTGCGGGGCGCTGAGCAGGGCGATGTCCAGCAACGGGTGGCGCTCGCCGAGGCTGGCGATGGCGGCCAGCAACGGGCGGTGGTCGATGTCCGGCACAACGGCCACGCTCAGGCTGCTTTCCAGCCCCTGGGACAGCTCCAGGGCATGTACCTGAAGCAGCCCCAGCTGTTCGGCAATCAGCCTGGCGTGTGGCTCCAGGGCCAAGGCCTTTGCGGTAGGCCGGACCTCGCGTGAGCCGCGTTCGAACAGGCTGTAGCCCAGCTCGGCCTCAAGGTTGCCGATGGCCATGCTCACGGCCGAGGGCACCCGCTGCAGGGCGCGTGCGGCGGCGGAAAACGAGCCGCGGTCGAGCACGGCAAGAAACAGCTGGATGTTGTCGCTGGAAAAGTTCATGGCAGCCTCCTGTCAGTAGATCTGACAGCTACTGACTTTTGCTGTCAAGCACGATGAAGCATGATCGCGCCCCATCGCTATTGTCATTGGAGGTAACCCCGGGTGCAGGGACTGAAACGCAAACTGGTCTACGTGACTTTCTATGAACTGATCGGGCTGTGCATGTCGACCCTCGGGCTGGCCTACCTGTCGGACACCCAGGCGTCGCATACCGGGCCATTGGCGGTCATGATCACCACCATCGCCATGCTCTGGAACCTGGTCTACAACACCCTGTTCGAACACTGGGAGAGCCGCCAGGCCAAGCGCGGTCGCAGCGTGGGGCGCCGAGTGGCGCATGCCATCGGTTTTCAGCTGACCCTGGTGGTGTACCTGATCCCGCTGATTGCCTGGTGGCTGGACATGACGCTGGTTGAAGCGCTGCTGGTGGACATGGCGTTCATCATTCTGGTGCCGTGTTACACCTTTGCCTACAACTGGGCGTTTGACCGGGTGTTTGGGCTGCCCAGCTCGGCCATGGCTACCGCCTAAGGCGGCAGGCGGATGATCAAAGGTTCTTGCTGCTGCTTCACCTGCTGCTCAGCCGGTTGCTCGGCTGGCCGCGGCATGCTGGCCAGCAAGCTGTCCTCAACCTGCCCCGACAGGTAATACACCCCCGCCATTGCCCCGCTCTGGCGGTTCTCCATCAACTCCTGCCATTCCTGGTTCAGTGCCACGTTGAGGATCACCCGCAACTGCTCGACCATCTGCGGCTGCTCGCGGTCATGGGTCATCATGCCGTAGCCGGCCGCGGCGATCGAAATCATGGCCCCTGCCACTTTCCCGACTGCCGATGCCACGGCGCTGGCGATGCCGCGTGGGGCCAGGGTAGCGCCGAGCTTGTCGCTCGCCTGGGTGGCCACCGAATTCAGCCCGACATCGGTCTTCCCGGGGCCTTTGCTGGCCAGTTGGTGAAGGTGCTGGCGCATGGCTTGCCAGGCCGGCTGCTGGTCCAGCGGCTTGGCCCGTAGCAGTTGATACAGGCTGGCATTGCGGGCATCCGGTGGCCCCAGGGCGATGGCGGGGATCCGGTTGAGGCGCTGGCTGAGCTGCTCGGGCGGTGCGTTGTAGCGGCTGATGATGGCTGGCAGCTGCTGGCCGAACAGTTGCAGGTACAGCTCGCAGGCCCGGTCGCGGATGCCCTCGGGGTTGATCTGTTCGGCCACCGGCTCGATCACCCGCTCGTGGTACTGCTCCTGCAGGTACAGGGCCAAGCGCTTTTCCGCAGGTTCCCGGCCTTTGCCACTGTCCAGTTTGTACCAGGCCACCTTGAGGGTCAGCCACTGCTGGGTCCAGTAGCCGGTGAACCAGGGGATGAAGTCACTTTCAGTGCGCTGTTGTACCTGCTCCCGCCACACCCGCATGGAGCGCCGGGCATAGTCGTTGGCCGAACCGGCGGCGCCGACCGAGGCATCGATCAGTTCCTGGTCGATGCGTTGCCAGGCGGCAGGCGTGAGCACCGCAGGGGGTGGCGGGGCAGGCGGGCGCTTGCCCGCGCAACCGGCGAGCGCCAGTAGAAGGCACAGCAGCAGAGGGATTCGAGAACTCACGCAACCGCCTCCCTGGTAGAGGCTGGGGTGGTTCTCGCAGTATAGGGTGGGGTTATTGGAGCTGCTGTGCAGCCCATCGCCCGGCCACCGCGGCCCCTGTAGGAGCAGCCTTGTACTGCGAAGAGGCCGGCAAGGCAAAAGATCATCTTCGCCAGCTATGGCCTCTTCGCAGCACGAGGCTGCTCCTACAGGAACCGCGTCAGCATGAGCCGCTATTTCAGGTCGAGCTTTTCTTCCAGGCGGTCCAGGTGCTTGTGCATCAGCCCAAGCGCCGCCTCGGCATTGCCTTGCTCCACGGCATCGATGATCGCCGCATGTTCCTGCCAGGCGCAGTGGTCGCAGCACGGCGATTCGTAGCGGGCGATGATCAGCGAGGTCATGGGAACCAGGCCATTGAGAAACCGCGCCAGTGGCGCATTGGCTGCCACCTGCGCCAGCTTGAGGTGAAACTCGCCGCCCAGGCGGATCGCCGCGCAACGTTCGCCGCTTTCATGGTGCTGGCGTTCGCGGTCCACCAGTTGCCGCAGCTGGCGCACCTGCGCCGGCCGGGCGCGCTGGGCAGCCAGGGTGATCAGTGTGGTTTCGGCCAGGCGCCGGGCACTGAGCACCTGGCGCGCCTGGTCCGGGTCGGGCGCGGCCAGGTGCGCGGTGTGGCTGGGGCGCTGCACCACCACCTGCTGGTCGGACAGGCGCCCAAGTACACGCCGAATCACGGTGCGGCTGACACCAAAGGCATGGCCCAGCGCCTGCTCGGGCAACAGGGCCCCCGGTGGCAGGCGCTGTTCGAGAATGGCGTCGAACAGCCGAGGGTAGATCTGCTCGGCCGACAGGCGGGTTTCGCCAGCAGCCAGCAGGGCTGGCAGGTGGGGGGCGGCGTTCATGGTCGCTCTCCTGGGGTCATGGGCGCGGGTGGTCGTCCGGGATGTTCAACGGGATGCCCATGCGCTGGCCTTCGGCCAGAATATGCTGGCGCATCTGGGCGCTGGCTTGGGCACTGTTGCGTTCGCGAATGGCGCGTACCACGGCTTCGTTTTCCTTGAGCCGCGCGGCCAGGTGTTCCGGCGAATTGCGCAGCATGTCGGCACTTTGCTTCAAGGCATTGCCGGTCTGCTGCACCACGCTCTGGAAGATCGGGTTGGTGGTAAGGGTGAACAACGCCTCATGGAACGCGATGTAGGCTTTTACCCCGGCTTCGCTGTCATCGGCCTCCAGCGCTTCACGCATGTCCATCAGGGTGAGGCGCAACTGGCCGACGTCCTGGCTGTTGGCCGACTGCGCCACCAGCCCGACGATGAAGGGTTCGAGGGTGTAGCGCAGCTCCAGCACATCGGCCAGGCTGGCCGAAGCGCTGGTGTCCATGCCTGGTTCCGGGATGACGGCGTCGGCGTCCAGTACCAGTACGCCCTTGCCCGGCAGCGAGCGTACCAGGCCCAGGGTTTCCAGTACGGTCACCGCTTCGCGCAGGCTTGGGCGGCTGATGCCCAGCTGTTCGGCCAGCTCACGCTGGCCCGGCAGCATGTCGCCGGTGCGCCATTGGCCCCGGGCCAGGGCCTGGCGCAGTTTTTCCACCACTGAGGTGACGACGGTCGATGAGCTGATCACGGTTCGCTCCTGCAAGGGCCGGCGTCATCGCCGGCCACTTTCGGTCAAAATTCCTGTTGATGATGTGTGTTGGGCTGTTTGCGCGGCGTCGGGGTAAAGCCGAGCTTGCCGTCGAGCACGTTCTGCGCGCGCTCCAGGTCAATGTCCTTTTCCCAACGAGCGATGGCCACGGTCGCCACGCAGTTGCCAATCAGGTTGGTCAATGCCCGGCCGATGCCCATGAACCAGTCCACCGCCAGCACCAGCACCAGGCCCACCACCGGAATCGCCGGCACGGCTGTCAGGGTGGCGGCGAGGATCACCAGCGCCGAGCCTGGGATGCCGTGAGCCCCCTTGGAAGTCACCAGCGACACCAGCAGGATGGTCAGCAGGTCGGTCATTTCCAGCGGTGTGCCGGTGGCGTTGGCGATGAACACGATGGCCAGGGTCAGGTAGATGGAGAAGCCGTCGAGGTTGAACGAGTAGCCGGTGGGGATGACCAGGCCGACCGTGGAGCTGCCAATGCCCAGGTGCTCCAGCTTGCGCATGATCTGTGGCAGCACGGCGTCGGACGACGCGGTGCCAAGGACGATGGTCAGCTCTTCACGCAGGTACTTGATCAATGGCAGCAGCTTCAGGCCCGACAGGCGCATCACCGTACCCAGCACGATCAGCACGAAGCCGGCGCAGGTCAGGTAGAACAGTGCCACCAACCCGCCCAGGTGCTGCAGCGACTCCAGGCCATACTTGCTGGTGGTGAAGGCGATTGCGCCGAACACGCCGATGGGGGCCAGGCGCACGATCATGCCCATGATGCGGAAGATCACATGGCTCAGTTCGTTGATCAGCCTTGAGATGCCAGCGGCCGAGTCACCCACCAGGTTCAGTGCGCTACCGAAAAGCACCGAGAACAGCAGCACCTGGAGAATGTTGTTGTCGGCGAAGGCACCCACCACCGAGGTGGGGATCAGGTCCATGAAGAACGCCGTGGCGCCATGGATGTGCTGGCCGCGCTCGGCCAGGCCGTTGGCATCGGCGCTGGACAACTGGTCCAGGTGGATGTTGGCACCGCTGCCGATGCCGCTGCTGAAGGCGAACACCAGGCCGATCACCAGCGCCAGGGTGGTCAGCACTTCAAAGTAGATCACCGACTTCAGGCCGATGCGCCCGACCTTTTTCAGGTCGCCCGCGCCCGAGATACCGCTGACCACCACGCAGAACACGATCAGGCCGATGAGCATCTTGATCAGCTTGATGAAGCCGTCGCCGAGGGGTTTGAGTTGCAGGGAGAGGTCGGGAAAACTGAGACCGCAGGCGATGCCGAGGGCAAGGCCGAGCACGACTTGCAGGAATATCGAACGCGAGCACCATTTGAGCATGGGGGGAGTCTCTGATCGGTGTCCTTGCTTCGGTAGCCGCACGGGGCGAAAGAGCGCAGGACTTAATTATTGTGGTCTTACCGGTTTGTTCAGCGCGAAGCCATAAAAGCGCGAAAAATCCTACATTGCAAGGGTTTTTGGCCTTACCGGTCTGACCAGTTGTGGTGCAATTTGGCTTGCCAGGCTCTACTTCGGTGCGTGCCGTGTGGGGATCCCGTACGCGTTTGTGCAGGGCCCGGCCACTGCCGGGAATACCGCTGCAATCAGCTTGCCAAGCGCGGCCGGGAACGTTGAATCATCGATAACGCCATGATCCGTAAGGTTTATTTGCTTTATGTGGCGGGACTCGTAGAATCCCGCGCCTGACCGGGCAGTCACCAAGAGCGCTTTTACGGATTTTTTTCCCGCAAAGGCTCGCAGCAGGCGCCTGGCACCCCCTTGAATGGAGTCTCATCGTGCGCCTCAACCTGCCGGTAACCCCGGTCGAGCAACGTTTTCCCTCTGGCCAGCGGCTGATTTCCGCTACCGATACCGCCAGCCTGATCACCTATTGCAACCCTGAATTCGCCGCCATCAGCGGCTACAGCGATGCCGAACTGATCGGCAGCCCGCACAACCTGGTGCGCCACCCGGACATGCCGCCGGCGGTATACGAGTTGATGTGGCGCTACCTGAAGGCTGGCAAGAGCTGGATGGGCATCGTCAAGAACCGCTGCCGTAACGGCGACTATTACTGGGTCAACGCCTACGTCACGCCTATCCTCGAAGGCGGGCGGGTTGTTGGCTATGAGTCGGTACGGGTGTGCCCCACGCGTGAGCAGGTCGCCCGCGCCGAGGCCCTGTATGCGCGGATGCGTACCGGCCAGGCGGTACTGTCGGCGCCGCGGCGGCTGAGCCTGCTGGTGCAGGCCCTGGCGTTGCCCCTGGCCGGTGGGCTGTTGGCGCTGGGCGCCAACCAGCTGTGGCCTGGCCTGGTGGGACAGGGGCTGACCGTGGGGTTGTTCATGGCGTATGGCCTGTGGGCACGCAACGCCCTCGGCCGCCAGATACAGCAGGTGGTCGAGGGGGCCGAAGGTACCTTCGCCGACCCGGTCGCGGCGTTGACTTACAGCGACCTGCCTGGCGCTGCCGGGCAGCTGCAACTGATGCTGATCAGCGAAGAGGCACGGTTGAAAACTGCGTTGACGCGGTTGAGCGACCTGGCCGGGCAAATGGCCGTGGCGGCCCACGATGCCGGGCAGTTGTCACGCAGCACCGAGGCAGCGTTGCTGGAGCAGCGCGCAGAAACCGACCTGAGCGCCACGGCAATGAACCAGATGGCGGCCTCCATCGGTGAAGTGGCCAACCACGTGCAGTTGACTGCGGCCGAAGCCCACACGGCGCACCAGCTGGCCGAACAGGGTAGCCAGGTGGCCGATGCCAGCGGCGCGGCCATTCGCACCTTGGCCAGCACGGTGACCCAGATCAACCAGGCAGTCAGCCACCTGGCCGGTCAGACCGGTGCCATCGCCGAGGCGGCCGGGATGATCCGCGGTATTGCCGAGCAGACCAACCTGCTGGCCCTGAACGCAGCCATTGAAGCCGCGCGTGCGGGCGAACAGGGCCGTGGTTTTGCCGTGGTCGCCGATGAGGTGAGGGCGCTGGCTGACAAGACCCGCCAGTCGACCCTGCACATCCAGGCCATAATCGACACCTTGCGCAGTGGCGCCGAGGAAGCCGTGGCAATTGCCAGCCAGGGCATCACGGGCGCAGAGCAGGGTGTTGCCCAGGTACAGGAAACCCGCGAAGCACTGCATGGCATTCGTGATGCGGTGCAGCGTATCAGTGACATGAGCCAACAGATGGCCACCGCCTCGCAGCAGCAGTCGGCAGTGGCTGAGGACGTTTCGCGGCAGATCAATGGCGTGGCCGGCATTGCCCAGCACAGCGCTCAAAGCGCCAACGCTGCCGCCTCGCGCGGGGCCGAACTGGAACAGGTGTGCGTCGGCTTGCGCGCCCTGGTGGAGCGCTTCAACCGCTAAGGCAGGATGCTTCATGGATGATAACTATCGTGCGGCCGTGGACGCGGCCGCGATCTTTTCCGAAACCGACCTGCGTGGGAACATCACGTACGTCAACCAGCAGTTCTGCAGCATCTCGGGCTACAGCCGCGAGGAACTGCTGGGTGCCAACCACCGTATCCTCAACTCCGGCCTGCACGAGCCGGCGTTCTTCGTCGGCATGTGGCAGGCCCTGACCGCCGGGCGGGTGTGGAAGGGCGAAATCTGCAACCGGTCCCGGGACGGTTCGCTTTATTGGGTCGACAGCACCATGGTGCCACTGGTCGACCCGCTGACTGGCCAGGTGCGCAAGTATGTGTCGATCCGCTTTGACGTCACCGAGAAGCGCCAGCTGCTGCATACCTTGCAATGGCGGGTGGGCCACGATGTGCTCACTGGCCTGCCCAACCGCGCCTACCTGTCCGACCTGCTGAACCAGGCCTTGGCCTACTCGCGCCGCGAAGACATCTCGCTGGCGGTGTGCATGCTCGACCTGGATGGCTTCAAGGCGGTCAACGACGGCTACGGGCATGCCGTGGGCGACCTGCTGCTGGTGGAGGTGGCGCAGCGCTTGAAGAGTATCTTGCGCGGTGCTGATGCCGTGGCCCGGTTGTCGGGTGACGAATTCGTGCTGATCCTGCGCAATGTCGATGATGAGCGCCAGCTGCATGCAGCCCTGAGGCGGGTGTTGCGGGCATTGGCGGCGCCCTGTGTGGTACGCGAACACACGCTGTCGCTCAGCGCCAGCATCGGCGTGACCCTGTACCCCCAGGATGACGAAGATGCCGATACGCTGGTACGCCACGCCGACCAGGCCATGTATGTGGCCAAGCAGCGTGGGCGCAACCGCTATCACTTGTTCGACGTATCGCAGGAGCAGGAACTCAAGGCCACCCACCAGACGGTGGCGCGGGTCCGACGGGCCCTGAACAACCACGAGCTGTGCCTGTATTACCAGCCCAAGGTCAACCTGCGCAGTGGCCAGGTGCTAGGTTTCGAGGGCTTGCTGCGCTGGCAGCGGCCAGGCCGTGGCGTGGTGCCGCCCGGCGATTTTCTGCCCTGGGTTGAGCAGACCGACCTGATCGTCGAAATCGGCGAATGGGTGATCGGCCAGGCCCTGAGCCAGCTGCAGGCCTGGGGGCGCCAGGGGCAGCCTTGGTCATTGAGCGTGAACATCGCTGCACGGCATCTACAGCGCAGTGACTTTACCGAGCGCCTGCAGCAGCTATTGGCAGCGTACCCGCAGGTGGACCCGTCGCGGCTGGACCTGGAAATCGTCGAGTCAGTGGCCATCGACAACCTGCAGCACGTCAGCCGCTGCCTGGACGCCTGTCGTGCGCTGGGCGTGCGCTTTTCGCTGGACGATTTCGGCACCGGTTACTCGTCGTTGAGTTACCTCAAACGCTTGCCGACCCAGACGATCAAGATCGACAAATCGTTCGTGCGGGACATCCTGCACGACCAGGATGACCTTGCCCTGACCGCCGCGGTGATCGGCCTGGCGCGAGCCTTCGGCCGCGAGGTCGTAGCCGAAGGCCTGGAGAGTGTGGAGCACGGCAGGGTGTTGATGGGCCTGGGCTGCGAGCTGGCGCAGGGCTATTGCATCGCCAGGCCGATGCCGGCCAGTGAAGTGCAAGCTTGGGCACAGACCTACCGCCAGCCGGTGCAGTGGCGCGACCCTTGAGCGGCAATCAGCCGCTCTGACTGACCTGGATGCAATAACAGCCAAATTGGCTGAATGAACGCGATCAAGTGCAGCATTGGTGCAAATATGGCTTCATCGCGCCCGCAAACGCTTGTACAGCGTGGTGCGGCTGATCCCGAGCCGACGTGCGACTGCCGAGAGGTTGCCGTTGGCTTGCTCGACCAGCATCTGCAGGTCCGTCTCTTCGGCCGCCACCAGCACCGCCATCTGCGACTCGGCCAGAAAGCCCGCAGGCAGGTGCTCTACGCCGACAGGCCCGTTGCCCGCCAAGGCCAGCGCAACTTGCAGCACGCTTGCCAGTTCACGCAGGTTGCCTGGCCAAGGGTGTTGATCCAGCAGGTCGATAATGGCCGGGGACAGCCGCGCGGGTTGCCCAGGGTCGCGAAAACGCGCATGCACCTGCTCGATCAACTGGCGCCGGTCACCGCGTTCGCGTAGCGGCGGCAGTACCACGGCCAGGCCGGCGATACGGTAATACAGGTCCTGGCGAAAGCGCCCGGCGCGCACTTCTTCGGCCAGGTCGCGGTTGCTGGCCGACACCACGCGGATATCCACTGCCACCGGCTCGCCACTGCCCAGCGGCTGTATGCTCCGCGACTGCAGCACACGCAGCAGGCGTGCCTGGGTAGGCAGTGGCATGTCGCCGATTTCATCGAGAAACAGGATGCCGTGGTGGGCTTTGCGGATCAGCCCCGGGTTGCCCTTGTGGTGCGCGCCGGTGAAGGCGCCTTTGTCGTAGCCGAACAGCTCCGACTCCACCAGCTCGGCGGGGATCGCCGCACAGTTGACGGCGACCAGCGGCCGGTTGGCACGGCTGCTGGCGCGGTGCAGGCTGTCGACGAACACTTCCTTGCCGACGCCGGTTTCACCTTGCACCAACACCGGGATGTCCTTTTCCAGTAGCAGGCCGGCCTGTTGCAACGCTTTTTCCAGGCGCGGCTCGCCACTGTCGGCCTCGGGGCGGCGAGCGGTTTTGCGTGGGGGATGCCACTGGCAATGAAAGCGGTTGCGCCCGGTGGCTTGCAGGGCAAATGCCTGTTCTCTGGGATGACTGAGCAGCTGTTGCAGGGGCAACTGGAACAGCTGCTCGATGTTCTGCCGCAGCGGATTACCACCGAGCAGGCTGTCGGCCCGGTGATTGGCGGCCAACACCTGCCCGCGCTCATCGAACACCAGCAGGCCGGCCCAAGGGCTGTCGAGGTTGTCGGAGGCGCTATTGAAGATCAGCTGCGCATGCCGGTCGGCATGCTCGGCGAGTATCAGGCGGTTTTCCAGGCTCTGGCCCATCATGCGCACCAGGCCAAGCGTCTGGCTGGCCGGCAGGTAGCCGTCGCTGGCAACGTCGAGCACCCCGACCAGCTGCCGCGCTGCGTCGAACAGGGGGGCGGCTGCGCTGGACATGTAGCGGTTCTGGCGCAGGAAGTGCTCGTCCTGGCCCACGTGGATCGCCTGGGCGCAAATCAGCGTGGTGCCCAGGGCATTGGTGCCGACGCCACGCTCGAGCCAATGGGCACCGGCGCTGAAGCCCTGCTGCTGGTTCGGCTCGATGAAACGCCGCGAGCCCCAGCTATCGAGTATGCAGCCGCTGGCATCGGCCAGCATCACCAAGTAGCTGGCGTTGCCCAGCAGGTGTGTGTATTGCGGCAGTACTTCCTCGCGGGTCAGGCGCAGCAGAGCCTGGCGCTGTTCCAGCAATGCGCTGAGCTCGGTGCGGGTCAGGCAGTCGAAATCCGGCGCGTGCTGCGGCTGCAGGCCGTGATCGCGGCAGCGGGCCCAGGAAGCCTGGATCAGCTGGGCGTGGGTGGAAGCGGATGCGGCCATGGGCCTGTCCTTTGGGTTGTTGTTATGGGCCGACCGCTGTTCAGTGTTGTCCACGGGTGTTCATTGTCAAACCGGCAAGTGTTCAGTTGTTCAGTGATTGTGTTCAGGTGTGAAGCCGCGATTTGCCAGCGCTGCCACCCAGGCCCCGGACCAGAGCACCGGGGAGCGATTGGCACGGAACTGGCTGTGCACCGCAGACAACAATCACAAGAAGGCCACGCCATGTCCCTGGTGCTGGAGCAAGTCAGCCGCAGCGTCGATAACCAGCCCTGGATCGTCGAGGCTTCGCTGCGTTTCGAGCCCGGTTCGTTCAACGTGCTGCTGGGCCGCACCCTCGCCGGCAAGACCAGCCTGATGCGCCTGATGGCGGGGCTCGACCGCCCGGACCAGGGCCGGGTGCTGATGGATGGCCAGGACGTCACCGGTGTGCCGGTACGCCAGCGCAATGTGTCGATGGTGTATCAGCAATTCATCAATTATCCGACCTTGAGCGTGTTCGAAAACATCGCCTCGCCGCTGCGCCAGGCGCGCATGGCCGAGGACCAGATCCGCCGGCGGGTGCAGGAAACTGCCGAGATGCTGCGCATTGAAACCTACCTGCAGCGCCTGCCGCTGGAGCTTTCCGGCGGCCAGCAGCAACGCACGGCGATGGCCCGGGCATTGGTCAAGGATGCCTCGTTGATCCTCTTCGATGAGCCGTTGGTGAACCTCGACTACAAGTTGCGCGAAGGCCTGCGCCAAGAACTGCGCGAACTGTTTGCGGCGCGTCATTGCATTGCCGTGTACGCCACCACCGAGGCCAACGAGGCGCTGGCGCTGGGCGGCACCACCACTCTCGTGCACGAAGGCCGGATCGTGCAGAGCGGGCCCACCACCGAGGTGTATCAGCGCCCGGGCAGTGTGCTGGCTGCCGAGCTGTTTTCCGAGCCGCCGATAAACCTGGTGGCGGGCCGTATCAGTGGCAACGAGGTGAGCCTTGCCCAGGCTGTACACTTTGCCCGCAATGCCGACTTGCAGCCGCTGGCCGAGGGCGACTACCGCTTTGGCGTGCGCCCCAGCCATATCACCCTGGTGCCGGCCCATGACGATGACCTGGAGCTGGCGGTGCTGGTGGAACTGGCAGAGATCAGCGGTTCAGAAACCTTCCTGCATGTGCGTAACGAATACTGGCGCATGGTCCTGCACCTGCCCGGTGTGCACGAATACCAGGTGGACACGCCCATTCGCGTGTTCATCCCCACGCACAAGCTGTTCGTCTTCGACAGCGCCGGGACGTTGGTGCAGGCCCCGGGGTTGCGCCAGGCAAGGAGAGGGTGATGGCCGAAATCCGCCTGCGCCAACTGGCGCACAGTTACAGCCGCCAGCCCGCCAGCGAGGCCGACTATGCCCTGCACGCACTGGATCATGTGTGGGAGCAGGGCGGTGCCTATGCCTTGCTCGGGCCATCGGGCTGCGGCAAGTCGACCTTGCTCAATATCATTTCCGGGCTGCTGACGCCGTCCCATGGCGAAGTGCTGTTCGACGGCAAACCGGTCAACCAGCTGTCACCACAGGCCCGCAATATCGCCCAGGTGTTTCAGTTCCCGGTGGTCTACGACACCATGACGGTGTTCGACAACCTGGCCTTCCCCTTGCGCAACCAGGGGCTGGATGAAGCCCGGGTGCGTGCCCGGGTGGAAGAAATTGCCGAGGTGCTCGACCTGGCGGGCGTGCTGCGCAAGAAGGCGCGCAACCTCAGTGCCGACGAAAAACAGAAGGTCTCCATGGGGCGCGGCCTGGTGCGCGATGACGTGTCGGCGATCCTGTTCGACGAGCCGCTGACGGTGATTGATCCGCACCTGAAGTGGAAGCTGCGGCGCAAGCTGAAGCAGATCCATGAGCAGTTCAATATCACCATGATCTACGTCACCCACGACCAGTTGGAGGCCTCCACCTTCGCCGACAAGATCGCGGTGATGCACGGCGGGCGCATTGTCCAGTTCGGCACCCCGCGCGAGCTGTTCGAGCGGCCGCGGCATACCTTCGTTGGCTACTTCATCGGCAGCCCGGGGATGAACCTGATCGACGTGCGTGCCAAGGCGGACGGGGTGGTGTTCGGTGATGTCCACCTGGCGCTGCCCGATGGCCTGCGCGAGCGCCTGGCGGCGACGGCGGGTGGGCGACTGCAGGTGGGCATTCGCCCGGAGTTCGTGCAGCTGTGGGACAGCCCGTTCGAGGGTGCCCACCCGGCACGCGTGCTGGATGTCGAAGACCTGGGCACCTACCGCATCGTCACCCTCGAACTGGGCGGTGTCGCGCTCAAGGCGCGGCTGGGCGAGGACCGCCCGTTGCCCGTGGAGCAGGCCTGGGTCAGCCTGCCGGCGCAGTGGCTGATGTTGTACGTCGACGATGTGCTGCTGGAGGCCGGGCCATGAGCAACAGGGTGCAGAACAACAAGGCCTGGTGGCTGGTGCTACCGGTGTTTCTGCTGGTGGCGTTCAGCGCAGTGGTACCGATGATGACGGTGGTCAACTACTCGGTGCAGGACATCTTCGACCAGTCAAACCGCTACTTCGTCGGTGCCGACTGGTACCGCCAGGTGCTGCGTGACCCGGCGCTGCACGATGCGCTGCTGCGCCAGTTCATCTACTCCGCCTGCGTGCTGCTGATCGAGATCCCGCTGGGTATCGGCATTGCCCTGACCATGCCGACCAAGGGGCGCATGGCCTCGGTGTGTTTGATCATCATGGCGATCCCGCTGCTGATCCCGTGGAACGTGGTCGGCACCATCTGGCAGATTTTCGGCCGTGCCGACATCGGCCTGCTTGGCGCCACCCTGGCCAAGCTTGGGGTCAGCTACAACTATGCCGGCGACCCGTTCGACGCCTGGCTCACCGTGCTGGTGATGGATGTGTGGCACTGGACCTCGCTGGTGGCATTGCTGTGCTATTCGGGGCTGCGCGCCATCCCCGACGTGTACTACCAGGCTGCACGCATCGACCGTGCCTCGGGCTGGGCGGTGTTCCGCCATATCCAGCTGCCCAAGCTGAAAAACGTGCTGCTGATCGCGGTGATGCTGCGCTTCATGGACAGTTTCATGATCTACACCGAGCCATTCGTGCTGACCGGTGGCGGGCCGGGCAACGCCACGACGTTCCTCAGCCAGACCCTCACGCGCATGGCCGTGGGGCAGTTCGACCTGGGCCCGGCGGCGGCGTTCTCGCTGGTGTACTTCCTGATCATCCTGCTGGTGTCGTGGCTGTTCTACACAGCCATGACCCATGCCGACAAGGACTAGGCCATGAGCACGCGCAAATCGCTGGCCCTGCTGCTGTACTTCTTCTTCCTGCTGGTGCCGATCTACTGGCTGCTGAACATGTCGTTCAAGAGCAATACCGAGATCCTGGGTGGCCTGACCCTGTGGCCGCAGGCGTTCACCCTCGACAACTACCGGGTGATCTTCACCGATGCCAGCTGGTACAGCGGCTACCTCAACTCGCTGTATTACGTGTGCCTGAACACGCTGATTTCGCTGCTGGTGGCGTTGCCGGCAGCGTATGCCTTCTCGCGCTACCGCTTCCTCGGCGACCGCCACCTGTTCTTCTGGCTGCTGACCAACCGCATGGCGCCACCGGCGGTGTTCCTGCTGCCGTTCTTCCAGCTGTACTCGTCGATTGGCCTGTTCGATACCCATATCGCCGTGGCCCTGGCCCACTGCCTGTTCAACGTACCGCTGGCGGTGTGGATCCTGGAGGGGTTCATGTCGGGGGTGCCTAAGGAAATCGACGAAACGGCCTACATCGACGGCTACAGCTTCCCGCGCTTCTTCGTGAAAATCTTCATTCCGCTGATTGGCTCCGGCATCGGCGTCACGGCGTTTTTCTGCTTCATGTTCTCCTGGGTCGAACTGCTGCTGGCGCGCACCCTGACCTCAGTGAACGCCAAGCCGATTGCTGCGGTAATGACCCGCACCGTGTCGGCATCAGGCATCGACTGGGGTGTGCTGGCGGCGGCGGGGGTACTGACCATCTTGCCGGGCATGCTGGTGATCTGGTTCGTGCGCAACCATGTGGCCAAGGGCTTTGCCCTGGGCCGGGTGTGAGGAGGGCAACGCATGGAGTGGATGGCCTGGACCCTGCCGACGGCGCTGTTCTTCGTCGCCGTTGGCGTGCTGCTGGTGGGCATGACCCTGCTTGAACTGCGCCGCCCCTGCGTAGCGCGACGGGGCTTCTTGCCGCTGGTCACCAGCCGTGGTGACCGCTTGTTCATCGGCCTGCTGGCCAGCGCCTACCTGCACCTGCTGGTGGTCGGCGTCAGCGACTGGCCCTTGTGGGTGGCCTCGCTGCTATCGCTGGCGTGGCTGGTGGTGGTGCTGCGCTGGGGCTGAGCGAGCGGCCCTGTGGGATAACTGAAACGGGAGATCACAATGTTCGATAACAAGCACAACAGGCGACATTTGACCCTTGCCGCGTTGCTGGTACTGGCCAGCGCGCATGGCGCTGCCTGGGCCGACGAGTACGAAGATGCAGCAAAAAAATGGATCGGCAGTGAGTTCAAGCCCTCGACCCTTACCCCTGAACAGCAACTGGCTGAATTGCAGTGGTTCATCAAGGCCGCCGAGCCGTTCCGTGGCATGAAGATCAATGTGGTGTCGGAAACCATCACCACCCATGAGTATGAATCCAAGGTGCTGGCCAAGGCCTTCAGCGAGATCACCGGCATCCAGCTGACCCACGACCTGCTGCAGGAAGGCGATGTGGTGGAGAAACTGCAGACGCAGATGCAGTCGGACAAGAACATCTACGACGGCTGGGTCAACGACTCCGACCTGATCGGTACGCACTTTCGCTATGGCAAGGTGGAATCGATTACCGACCTGATGGCCAACGAGGGCAAGGCCTACACCTCGCCGACCCTCGACCTGAAGGATTTCATCGGTATTTCCTTCACCACTGCGCCGGATGGCAAGGTCTACCAACTGCCCGACCAGCAGTTCGCCAACCTGTACTGGTTCCGCGCCGACTGGTTCGAGCGCCCAGAGCTGAAGGCTAAATTCAAGGAAAAGTACGGTTATGAGCTGGGCGTGCCGGTGAACTGGTCGGCCTACGAGGACATTGCCAAGTTCTTCACCGAAGACGTCAAAGAAATCGACGGCAAGCGCGTTTACGGGCACATGGACTACGGCAAGAAAGACCCCTCGCTGGGCTGGCGCTTCACCGATGCCTGGTTCTCCATGGCCGGTGGCGGTGACAAGGGCCTGCCCAACGGCTTGCCGGTGGATGAATGGGGCATTCGCGTCGAGGACTGCCATCCTGTGGGGTCCAGCGTGACCCGCGGCGGCGACACCAACGGGCCGGCGGCCGTCTATGCCACGCAAAAGTACGTGGACTGGATGCGTGCCTACGCGCCCAAGGAGGCCCAGGGCATGACCTTCTCCGAAGCCGGCCCGGTACCGGCGCAGGGCAACATTGCCCAGCAGATATTCTGGTACACCGCGTTTACCGCCGACATGACCAAGCCTGGCTTGCCGGTGGTAAATGCCGACGGCACGCCGAAGTGGCGCATGGCGCCTTCGCCGAAGGGGCCGTACTGGGAGGAGGGGATGAAACTGGGCTACCAGGACACCGGCTCGTGGACGTTCTTCAAGTCCACCCCCGAGAAGCAACGCCTGGCGGCGTGGCTGTATGCCCAGTTCGTCACCTCCAAGACCGTGTCGCTGAAAAAGACCATCGTCGGCCTGACGCCGATTCGCGAGTCGGACATCAACTCCCAGGCCATGACCGACCTGGCGCCCAAGCTGGGCGGGCTGGTGGAGTTCTACCGCAGCCCGGCGCGGGTGCAGTGGACGCCGACCGGCACCAACGTGCCGGATTACCCGCGGCTGGCGCAGCTGTGGTGGAGCCATATCGCCGAAGTGGCCAGTGGCGAGAAGACCCCGCAGGAAGCCCTGGACGGCCTGGCCCGCGACCAGGACCGCATGATGGAACGCTTGCAGCGCTCCAATGCCCAGGCGACCTGTGCACCCAAGATGAACCCGGAGAAAGACGCCCAGTACTGGTTCGACCAGCCGGGCGCACCGAAGCCTAAGCTGGCCAACGAAAAGCCCAAGGGCGAGACAGTCAGCTACACCGAACTGCTGAAGTCGTGGGAGGCGGCGCGCAAGTGATCGGCTGAGCACCGCGTTGATTTCTTCGCGGGCTCGGCCGCTCCCACAGGCACTGCACCGCTCTCAAGGGTTGGGGTGTTCCTGTGGGAGCGGGCAAGCCCGCGAAGAGGCCAGCAAGGCCAATGCATAAATCACAGGCAAAAAAAACGGCACCTGCCAGAGGTGCCGTTTTCGCATCACGCGCTATTACTTATGCAGCTCTTCCGCCGCATACAGCGTGTTTTCCAGCAGGCAGGCCCGGGTCATCGGCCCGACGCCACCCGGCACTGGGGTGATCCAGCCCGCGCGCGGCAGGGCGGTCTCGTAGACCACGTCGCCGACCAGCTTGCCGTCTTCCTGGCGGTTGATGCCCACGTCGATGACGATGGCGCCTTCCTTGACCCACTCACCCTTGACCAGGCCCGGCTTGCCGGCAGCCACGACCACCAGGTCGGCACGCCCGACATGGCCGGCCAGGTCCTTGGTGAAGCGGTGGCAGACGGTCACGGTACAGCCGGCCAGCAGCAGCTCCATGGCCATCGGGCGACCCACGATGTTGGAGGCGCCGACGATCACCGCATCCATGCCATACAGGTCCTGACCAGTGCTTTCCAGCAAGGTCATGATGCCTTTCGGTGTGCAGGGGCGCAGCAGCGGAATGCGCTGGGCCAGGCGGCCTACGTTATACGGGTGGAAGCCGTCCACGTCCTTGTCCGGGCGAATGCGCTCGAGCAGCAGCGAGGCGTCCAGGTGCTCCGGCAGCGGCAGTTGCAGCAGGATGCCGTCTACAGCCGGGTCGTCATTGAGGCGATCGATCAGCTCGGTCAGGGCCTGCTGCGAGGTTTCGCTGGGCAGGTCAAATGCCTGCGAAATGAAACCGACCTCTTCGCAGTCCTTGCGCTTGTGCGAGACATAGACTTGCGAGGCGGGGTCGGTGCCGACCAGGATCACTGCCAGGCCGGGCGTACGCAGGCCTTGCTGGCGACGCTCCACGACACGTTGAGCGATCTGCTTGCGCAGGCTGGCGGCGATCGCCTTGCCATCGATTAGGTGTGCAGTCATAGACGCGTGATTAACCATCGAGAAGGAAACAATAAAGAGCGCGTATTCTCGCACGACACGCGCCAAGGGCAAAGGCGGGTGGTCGGGCAAATCCCCTAACCCCTTAAATAATTTAAATTTTTTTGAAAAAGGTGTTGACGACTTTCGGGGTCGCCTATAAGATTCGCCGCACTTGTCGGGCACAGCCTAGCACTGGTTGGCTAAGTCGGGCAGAATGAGTGGTTTAGCAGTTACCTGTTAATGACTCGTTCGGTTAGGCTTCAAGCTTAAGCGCCCGTAGCTCAGCTGGATAGAGCATCCGCCTTCTAAGCGGATGGTCGCAGGTTCGAGTCCTGCCGGGTGCGCCATTAGGCAGCATGGGCAAGCAAGTAAGGTTGTAATGCAATATGGTGGGCGTAGCTCAGTTGGTAGAGCGCCGGATTGTGATTCCGGTTGTCGTGGGTTCGATTCCCATCGTCCACCCCATATTCTTCAAAGGCGCCTCGATAGCATCTGGCGCCTTTGTTTTAAGCGTTACGCGGACGTGGTGAAATTGGTAGACACACTGGATTTAGGTTCCAGCGGCGCAAGCTGTAAGAGTTCGAGTCTCTTCGTCCGCACCATGCTTCTGTAAAGCTGTACTGCAACACTGCAACACCGCAATATGGTGGGCGTAGCTCAGTTGGTAGAGCGCTGGATTGTGATTCCAGTTGTCGTGGGTTCGATTCCCATCGTCCACCCCATATTCCAGAAGAGGCGCCTTGATCGTGAGATCGGGCGCCTTTTTGTTTTGAATCTTGATTAGTAGATCCTCGCTCAGGCGGGGGCGCTCTCTGGTACCAGGCGCACCTCCACGCGCTGCCCGAGAGCTCGTGCTGCGCTGGCCAGGGTTGCCAGTGTCATGCCGGGATCGTTCTGATCCAGCGCGCGGTCAACCGCAGTTCGGCTTGTGTGCATGCGTTCGGCCAGTGCCTTCTTGGTGACTTTCTGCGCTTTCATGGCTTCGGCGATTTGCCAGGCGATCACACGTTTGAGGGCGGTTGCAGATACCGTTTCGGCAAGCTGCTCATTTGCCAGAAACTCATCGAAGTCGGTGCCGATGTGGGGGTTCATTGCTGGTGCCTCTCTATGGCGGCTTTGCGCTGCCTGGCGGTGGCCAGGTCCGGTGCTGGTGTTTTCTGGCTTTTCTTGATGAAGCCGTGAAGCAGGATCATGATGTTTCCCTCCACGGTAAAGAGAACCCGGGCGGTCTGGTTTACCAGGTTGACCCTTGCCTCCCATAAGCCTTTGTCCAGCTTTCTGACAATGGGCATGCCTGGCGGCCAGCCCATTTGTATTGTCTTGATCTCGCTGCCAATCAGGTGTTTGTCCGTGCGCTGGAGAGAAGTCAGCCATTCGCGCACGGGCTCATTGCCAGCTTTGGTGCGGAAGAAGCGGGCTTTCAGTGTTGGGTCGTTCCTGTCCATGGAAGTGTACCAAAAAAGGTGCTCCATTCAAGCCTGGGCTGGTCGCTCCTGCCATAGGGCTTTTCCTATGATGTTGTAGGGCTGTTGGCCGGATGAAAAATCAATGCGTGCCGCCCCTTGCAATCCTCTAGTGGCATCCCAATAAAAGCTGTTAGATTTCAGCCGGTTGAAACACCGGCCAGGTTGGCCGGCAGAGGAACAGCTCAATGATTGCAAAAGAATCCCGTCAGGCCCTGGCGCTACAGCGCTTTGCCGAGGCCAACCCGCAGCTGCTCGAAGAGATTCGTGAGCTGGATGCGCGCGAGCAGGCCCAGCAGATCGAGTGGGCATTCGAGGATGCGGCCGATGAGCAGGGCATTCAGCCCTGGGAGCTGGCGCTGCAATTGATTGCCGAAACCCCGGAACAGCTGCAGGCCATGCGCCTGGAGACGCACCGCGAGGTGGCCGAGGCGCTGGGGATGGGGTGGGAAGAATATTGCCAGTTCAACGAAATCGATCCTGAGTAATAAAGGAAGCGAATTCGCCACTGGCAGTTGTTTGACAAGGTATTTCGGCTGCAGGTCGCCCTGGGCGTCGTGCGGCCCTTAATTGAAGCAGGCTCGGCGGTAAGCCGTGCGGGCCTTGAAAGTTAATCGACCGGCGTGGTTTCCCGTCGTCCCGAGTGGGGTGACTTCTGCTGCGCGACTCACTAGAATGCTTGCCCTTGATTCTGGAGTCGGGCTAACGCCGGCTAACGTCTGTGCAACGAGGAATATCCATGCAAGTTTCTGTTGAAAACACTTCCGCTCTCGAGCGCCGCATGACCATCGCCGTTCCGGCCGAGCGCGTCGAGAACGAAGTCAACAAGCGTCTGCAGCAGACTGCCAAGCGCGCCAAGATTGCGGGCTTCCGTCCTGGTAAAGTGCCGATGAACGTGATCCGTCAGCGTTTTGAAGCTGACGCCCGTCAAGAGGCTTTCGGTGACCTGGTCCAGGCTTCCTTCTACGAAGCCATCGTCGAGCAGAAGCTGAACCCGGCTGGCGCCCCTGCTGTAGAGCCAAAGTCCTTCGAAAAAGGCAAGGACCTGGAATTCGTCGCCATCTTCGAAGTGTTCCCTGAGTTCACCGTTGCCGGCCTCGAGTCGATCAACGTCGAGCGCCTGAGCGCCGAAGTGGCTGACGCCGATCTGGACAACATGCTGGAAGTGCTGCGCAAGCAGAACACCCGTTTCGAGGCTGTCGAGCGCGCCGCGCAGAACGACGACCAGGTCAACATCGACTTCGTCGGCAAGGTTGACGGTGAAGTGTTCGCCGGTGGTTCGGCCAAGGGTACCCCGCTGGTGCTGGGCTCCGGCCGCATGATCCCGGGCTTCGAAGAAGGCCTGGTTGGCGCCAAGGCTGGCGAAGAGCGCGTTGTCAACGTGACCTTCCCAGAGGACTACCAGAACCTGGACCTGGCTGGCAAAGCTGCCGAGTTCACCATCACCGTCAACAGCGTTGCCGCCCCTGTGCTGCCAGAGCTGAACGAAGAGTTCTTCGCCCAGTTCGGTATCAAAGAGTCGACCCTGGAAGGCTTCCGCACCGAAGTTCGCAAGAACATGGAGCGTGAACTGCGCCAGGCGATCAAGACCAAGGTGAAAAACCAGGTCATGGACGGTCTGCTGGCCGCCAACCCGATCGAAGTGCCAAAGGCCCTGCTGGAAAACGAAGTCAACCGTCTGCGCGTGCAGGCTGTTCAGCAGTTCGGTGGCAACATCAAGCCTGAGCAACTGCCTGCCGAGCTGTTCACCGAGCAAGCCAAGCGCCGCGTAGTGCTGGGCCTGATCGTGGCCGAAGTGGTCAAGCAGTTCGAACTGAAGCCGGACGACGCCAAGGTTCGCGAGATGATCGAAGAAATGGCTTCGGCTTACCAGGAGCCTGAGCAGGTCATCGCCTGGTACTACAAGAACGACCAGCAAATGAACGAAGTGCGTTCGGTTGTGCTGGAAGAACAAGTTGTAGATACTGTTCTGCAGAAAGCGACTGTGACCGACAAGTCGGTCTCGTACGAAGAAGCCGTAAAACCAGCCGAGGCACCAGCCGAAGCCGAGTAATACGTTTTCTCTCGTAGGAAACCCCCACAAGCCAGCCTTCGCGCTGGCTTGTGCGTATTCAAGCCATGACTATTTGGGAGTGAGCGCAGGACATGTCCCGCAATTCTTATATTCAGCAGAGCTCTGACATCCAGGCCGCCGGCGGCCTGGTCCCGATGGTTATCGAGCAGTCCGCCCGTGGCGAACGCGCCTATGACATCTACTCGCGGCTGTTGAAGGAGCGAGTGATCTTCCTGGTGGGCCCTGTAGAAGACTACATGGCCAACCTGGTAGTGGCGCAGATGCTGTTCCTTGAGGCGGAAAACCCGGACAAGGATATCCATCTTTACATCAACTCCCCAGGCGGCTCGGTGACTGCAGGCATGTCGATCTACGACACCATGCAGTTCATCAAGCCGGACGTCTCGACCATCTGCATCGGCCAGGCCTGCAGCATGGGTGCGTTCCTGTTGACCGCCGGTGCCAAGGGCAAGCGTCACTGCCTGCCTAACTCGCGGGTGATGATTCACCAGCCATTGGGCGGCTTCCAGGGCCAGGCTACCGACATCCAGATTCACGCCCAGGAAATCCTCAGCATCAAGGCGCGTCTCAACGAGCTGCTGGCCTACCACACCGGCCAGGACCTCGAGACCATCCAGCGTGATACTGAGCGTGACAACTTCATGAGCGCCTCGCGCGCGGCCGAGTACGGCCTGATCGACTCGGTCTACGACAAGCGGCAACTGGCCTCCTGAACCGGGGTGTCAGAGCAGGTAGGCGCGGAAAGCGCCTACCTGCGGACTTGAAAAAGCCCGCAATTGCCTTCATCTTGTGTTGCAAGCCTACCGGATTGGATCGATCGAATGACTGACACCCGTAACGGCGAGGACAGCGGCAAATTGCTCTATTGCTCCTTCTGCGGCAAAAGCCAGCACGAAGTGCGCAAATTGATTGCCGGGCCCTCGGTATTTATCTGCGACGAGTGCGTCGACCTGTGCAACGACATCATCCGTGAGGAGGTGCAGGAAGCCCAGGCCGAGAGCAGCGCGCACAAATTGCCTTCGCCGAAAGAAATCAGCGGCATCCTGGACCAGTACGTCATTGGTCAGGAGCGCGCGAAGAAGGTGCTGGCCGTAGCGGTATACAACCACTACAAGCGCCTGAACCAGCGTGACAAGAAGGGCGACGAAGTCGAACTGGGCAAGAGCAACATCCTGCTCATCGGGCCGACCGGCTCGGGCAAGACCCTGCTCGCCGAAACCCTGGCACGCCTGTTGAACGTACCGTTCACCATTGCTGACGCCACCACCCTGACCGAGGCTGGTTATGTGGGTGAGGACGTCGAAAACATTATTCAGAAGCTGTTGCAGAAGTGCGACTACGACGTGGAAAAGGCCCAGATGGGCATTGTCTACATCGACGAAATCGACAAGATTTCGCGCAAGTCGGACAACCCGTCCATTACCCGTGACGTCTCGGGTGAGGGCGTGCAGCAGGCGCTGCTGAAGCTGATCGAGGGCACTGTGGCCTCGGTACCGCCGCAAGGTGGGCGTAAGCACCCGCAACAGGAGTTCCTGCAGGTAGATACCCGCAACATCCTGTTCATTTGCGGTGGCGCGTTCTCGGGCCTGGAAAAAGTCATCCAGGGCCGTTCCACCAAGGGTGGCATCGGTTTTGGCGCAGAAGTACGCAGCAAGGAAGAAGGCAAGAAGGTTGGCGAGTCCCTGCGTGAGGTCGAGCCGGATGATCTGGTCAAGTTTGGCCTGATTCCGGAATTCGTCGGCCGTCTGCCGGTGCTGGCTACCCTCGACGAGCTGGACGAGGCTGCGTTGATGCAGATCCTCACCGAGCCGAAGAACGCCCTGACCAAGCAATATGCCAAGCTGTTCGAGATGGAAAGCGTCGACCTCGAGTTCCGCAGCGATGCACTCAAGGCCGTTGCACGCAAGGCCCTGGAGCGCAAGACTGGCGCCCGTGGCCTGCGTTCGATCCTCGAAGGCGTGTTGCTCGACACCATGTACGAGATCCCTTCGAAGAAGGATGTCAGCAAGGTGGTGATCGACGAGAGCGTCATCGAAGGCACTTCGCAGCCGCTGATGATCTACGAGAACAGCGAGCCGCAAGCCAAGGCCGCGCCAGACGCCTGATTCAGGCAATGGCCGGTGACGGTTGCAAGCAAGATGGGGGCCTACGGGCCCCTTTCTGCTTTTCCTGCGCTAGCGCTTGTAATTTCCCAAGCGTGCCCCCACATTAGGTCCAAGCATCATTTCCACCGGTTTCCGGCCATAAGGCCGCTGTAGAGGCGAAATCATGAAGACCACCCTCGACTTGCCTCTTTTGCCATTGCGCGATGTCGTTGTTTACCCGCACATGGTTATCCCGCTGTTCGTGGGGCGCGAAAAATCCATCGAAGCCCTCGAGGCAGCGATGACGGGCGAAAAGCAGATCCTGCTGCTGGCCCAGAAAAACCCGGCCGACGACGATCCAGGCGAGGACGCCCTGTACCGTGTCGGCACCGTGGCCACTGTGCTGCAGCTGCTGAAACTGCCTGATGGTACCGTCAAGGTGCTGGTCGAGGGCGAGCAGCGTGGCGCGGTCGAGCGTTTCACCGAAGTAGAAGGGCACATTCGTGCCGAAGTCTCCCTGATCGACGAAACCGACGCCGCCGAGCGCGAGTCGGAAGTGTTCGTGCGCACGTTGCTGTCGCAATTCGAGCAGTACGTGCAGTTGGGCAAGAAAGTCCCTGCTGAAGTGCTGTCTTCGCTGAACAGCATCGAAGAGCCAGGGCGTCTGGTCGATACCATGGCCGCCCACATGGCCCTGAAGATCGAACAGAAGCAGGAAATTCTCGAAATTGTCGACCTGACCACCCGTGTCGAGCACGTGCTGGCGCTGCTGGATGCTGAAATCGACCTGCTGCAGGTTGAAAAACGCATCCGTGGTCGGGTCAAGAAGCAGATGGAGCGCAGCCAGCGCGAGTACTACCTGAATGAGCAGATGAAGGCCATTCAGAAAGAGCTCGGTGATGGTGACGAAGGCCACAACGAAGTCGAAGAGCTGAAAAAGCGCATCGAAGCCGCTGGCCTGCCCAAGGATGCCCTGGCCAAGGCCCAGGCCGAGCTGAACAAGCTCAAGCAGATGTCGCCGATGTCGGCCGAGGCCACGGTGGTGCGTTCGTACCTCGATTGGCTCGTGCAGGTACCGTGGAAGGCCCAGAGCAAGGTGCGTCTGGACCTGACCAAGGCCGAGGAAATTCTCGATGCCGACCACTATGGCCTGGAAGAGGTCAAGGAACGCATCCTCGAGTACCTTGCCGTGCAGAAGCGCGTCAAGAAAATCCGCGGCCCGGTGCTCTGCCTGGTCGGCCCACCTGGCGTGGGCAAGACCTCGCTGGCCGAGTCGATCGCTGCTGCCACAAACCGCAAGTTCGTGCGCATGGCTCTGGGTGGCGTGCGTGACGAGGCCGAGATCCGTGGCCACCGCCGTACCTATATCGGCTCCATGCCTGGCCGCCTGATCCAGAAGATGACCAAGGTGGGTGTGCGCAACCCGCTGTTCCTGCTCGATGAAATCGACAAGATGGGCAGCGACATGCGTGGCGACCCGGCTTCGGCACTGCTGGAAGTGCTCGACCCGGAGCAGAACCACAACTTCAACGACCACTACCTGGAAGTCGACTACGACCTCTCGGACGTGATGTTCCTGTGCACCTCGAACTCGATGAATATCCCGCCGGCGCTGCTCGACCGGATGGAAGTCATCCGCCTTCCGGGCTACACCGAGGACGAGAAGATCAACATCGCGGTCAAGTACCTGGTGCCCAAGCAGGTCAAGGCCAACGGCTTGAAGAAGGAAGAGCTTGAGGTCGACGTTTCGGCGATCCGCGACATCATCCGCTACTACACCCGCGAAGCCGGTGTGCGGGGCCTGGAGCGGCAAATTGCCAAGGTCTGCCGCAAGGTGGTCAAGGAACATACCGGGCAGAAGCAGGTCAAGGTCAAGGTGGCCAGCGAGCAGCTGGAGCACCTGCTGGGCGTGCGCAAGTTCCGTTATGGCCTGGCCGAGCAGCAGGACCAGATCGGCCAGGTCACCGGCCTGGCCTGGACCCAGGTGGGTGGCGAACTGCTGACCATCGAAGCCGTGGTCATCCCCGGCAAGGGCCAGTTGATCAAGACCGGCTCGCTGGGCGATGTGATGGTCGAGTCGATCACCGCCGCACAGACCGTGGTACGCAGCCGCGCCCGTAGCCTGGGGATTGCCGCCGACTTCCACGAGAAGCGCGACGTACACATCCACATGCCGGAAGGCGCCACGCCGAAGGACGGCCCAAGCGCGGGCGTGGGCATGTGCACCGCGCTGGTGTCGGCGCTGACGCAGATTCCGGTACGTGCCGACGTGGCCATGACCGGCGAAATCACCCTGCGTGGCCAGGTGCTGGCCATTGGCGGGTTGAAGGAAAAACTGCTGGCGGCACACCGTGGCGGCATCAAGACGGTGATCATTCCAGAGGAGAATGTTCGCGATCTGAAGGAGATTCCGGAAAATATCAAACAGGATCTTCAGATCAAACCGGTCAAATGGATTGACGAAGTCCTGCAAATTGCGCTGCAATACGCCCCGGAGCCCTTGCCAGATGTGGCTCCTGAGATTGTCGCGAAAGATGAAAAGCGCGACGGCGATGCTAAGGAAAGAATCAGCACGCATTAGTAGTTTTTGGCTGGGGGGCTTTTCTTGACAGTTTTTTCGGGCCCTTGCTATAAAGCGGCACGCTATTGTCATCAAGCCACCCAGCGCACGTTTCATAAGCTTTTCATTACATACTTAGAAACAAACTCAATAGAGAAATAAGGGGACTTAGAGTGAACAAGTCGGAACTGATTGACGCTATCGCTGCATCGGCTGACATTTCCAAAGCTACCGCAGGTAAGGCTCTGGACGCTGTGATCGACTCCGTAACCGGTGCCCTGAAAGCAGGCGACGACGTCGTTCTGGTTGGCTTCGGTACCTTCTCGGTAAAGGACCGCGCCGAGCGTACTGGCCGCAACCCGCAAACCGGTAAGGCGATCAAGATCGAAGCCGCCAAGGTTCCAGGTTTCAAGGCTGGCAAAGGCCTGAAAGACGCCGTCAACTAAGTCGTCTTTCAGCCGGACCTGGCTTTGCCGGGGCCGAGCACGCTGAAGGCGGGGCGCAAACGTTCCCGCCTGACACGTTTGCTAAGAAAAGGCGCATCCTCGGATGCGCCTTTCTTTTATCAGGATTCTACCCACGCTCCGCGGTTGTCGACGCAGTGGTACAGCCGTTTCTGGGGGACGCATGCTGCAAAATATCAGGGACAATTCACAAGGTTGGATTGCCAAGACCATCATCGGCCTTATCGTCGTCTTGATGGCGTTGACCGGTTTCGAAGCTATTTTCCAGGCCGCCACCCATAGCCAGGACGCCGCCAAGGTGAACGGGCAGACCATCAGCCAGAACGAGCTGGCCCAGGCGGCCGACATGCAGCGCCGTCAGTTGATGCAACAGTTGGGCAAGGATTTCGACCCAGCGCTGCTGGAAGACAAATTGCTGCGTGAAGAGGCGCTCAAGGGCCTGATCAGCCGCAAATTGCTGCTGCAAGGCGCCGAAGATGCCAAGTTTGCCTTCTCCGAGGCTGCGCTGGATCAGGTGATCCTGCAAACGCCGGAGTTCCAGGTGGATGGCAAGTTCAGTGCTGACCGTTTCGACCAGGTCATCCGCCAGATGGGCTACGGCCGCATGCAGTTCCGCGAGATGCTCGCCGAGGAAATGCTCATCGGCCAGTTGCGCACCGGCCTGGCGGGTAGCAGCTTTGTCACCGACCAGCAGGTCGATGCCTTCGCTCGCCTGGAGAAGCAGACCCGCGATTTCGCCTCCCTGACCTTCAAGGCCGACCCGGCCGCGGTCAAGGTCAGCGACGAAGAGGTCAAGGCGCATTACGAGCAGCACGCCAAGGAGTTCATGTCGCCTGACCAGGTGGTGATCGACTATATCGAGCTGAAGAAGTCGGTGTTCTTCGACCAGGTCAAAGTGACCGACGAAGAGCTCAAGGCCCAGTACGAGAAGGAAATCGCCAACCTCGCCGAGCAGCGCCATGCCGCGCACATCCTCATCGAGGTCAACGACAAGGTCACCGACGCCCAGGCCAAGGCCCGTGCCGAAGAGATCGAGCAGCGTCTGGCCAAGGGTGAAGACTTTGCCGCGCTGGCCAAGGAGTTCTCCCAGGACCCGGGTTCGGCCAACAGCGGTGGTGACCTCGGCTTTGCCGGCCCGGGTGTGTACGACCCGGCGTTCGAGGATGCGCTGTACAAGCTGCAGGACGGCCAGGTCTCGACGCCAGTGCGCACCGAGTTTGGCTATCACCTGATCAAGCTGCTGGGTGTGCAGGCGCCTGAAGTGCCGAGCTTCGCCAGCTTGAAGGACAAGCTGACCCGCGACCTGAAAACCCCGCTGGTCGAGCAGCGTTACGTCGATGCCAGCAAGCAGCTGCAGGATGCTGCCTACGAGGCTTCCGACCTGGCCCAGCCGGCCCAGGACCTGAACCTCAAAGTGCAGACCTCTGCAGCCTTCGGTCGCGAGGGTGGTGAAGGTATTACCGCCAACCGTTCGGTGGTGCAGGCTGCGTTCTCCGAAGAAGTGCTGGAGGAGGCTGCCAACAGCACCGCCATCGAGCTCGACCCGGAGACCACCGTGGTATTGCGCGTCAAGGAGCACCGCAAGCCGGAGCAACTGCCGCTGGAAGCGGTGGCCAGCAACATCCGCGAACACCTGGCCAAAGAGAAGGCGACTGCCGAGCTCAAGGCCAAGGCGGACAAGCTGATCGCCGGCCTGCGTGACGGTTCCATCGCAGCAGACAGCGTGCACGAAGGGCAAGGCTGGAAGGCCTATGAAGCAGTTACCCGTGGCGAGGACGGTATTGACCCGGCCGAACTGCAGGCGCTGTTCCGCCTGGGCAAGCCGCAAGCCAAGGGCAAGCCGGTGTATGGCAGCGTAGTGCTGCGTGACGGTAGCCTGGTGGTGCTGCAGCTCAAGGGCGTCAACGAAGGCGCTACCGCCACCGACGAAGAGAAGCAGCAGATCCGCCGCTACCTCGCGTCGCGTGCTGGCCAGCAGGACTTCGCGGCCTACCGCAAGCAGCTGGAAGCCAATGCGGATATCACCCGTTACTAAGGTGATCGCTGCATGAAGAAACAGGCCGCCTCGTGCGGCCTGTTTCGTTTCTGTCGCTTGTGCCGGCCTCTTCGCGGTTGCTACGACGCTTAGCGTTTCACCCCTTCATAGTTATCCAGCGTATCCCGCGCGATCTCCCGTCCCAACGCAATCAGCTCGGGAGCTTTGTAGAACTCGAAGAACCGGCAGACCCGCTTGGGCACGTTGATCAGCACATCCGGTGGATACCCGGCGATCTTGTATTGCGCCAGTGAGGTCTGCATGACCTCGAAGCTCTGGTTGATCAAGTCCAGCAGCGAAGCAGGCCCCACGTTGTCGATGATGAACGAGCCGGTCGCCGACTTCGGCGCGCCCTGGCGTTCCGGTGCCGCCGCCGGTTGCTGGCCTTCCGGGTCGGCGGCATCTGCCAGCCACGGGTTGGGCGGCGCCAGGCCTTCGGCGACTATTTCCTGTTCGATGCGCATCAACTCTTCCGCCGGCTTGCGCCGGAATGGCAAGCGAGAGCCCAATGAGCTCAGCAAGGAGTCAAAGCGCATCTTGAACGCCGCAGGGCGCTCGATCACCGGCAACTGGTACTGCTTCTGGTTGGTGGCGTTGAGGTTGACGGCGATGATCAGGTCGCAGTGGCTGGACACCACAGGCACAATCGGCAGCGGGTTGAGGATGCCCCCGTCCACCAGCATACGGTTGCCCTGCATCACAGGGGTAAACAGGCTGGGGATGGCCGCCGAGGCGCGCATGGCCTGGTGCAGGCAGCCTTCCTGAAACCAGATTTCCTGCTGGTTGGTAAGGTCGGTCGCAACCGCTGTATAGGGGATGCGCAATTGCTCGATGTTGATCTCGCCGACGATCTTGCGGATTTGCCCGAACACCTTGTCGCCGCGAATGGCGCCGAGACGAAAGCTGACGTCGACCAGGCGCAGTACATCCAGATAGTCGAGGCTCTCGATCCAGTTGCGATAGTCGCTCAGCTTGCCGGCAGCATAGATGCCGCCAACCACTGCACCCATGGAGCAGCCGGCAATGCAGGCAATGTCGTAGCCGCGCCGCTCGATTTCCTCGATCACACCGATGTGTGCATACCCCCGGGCTCCGCCCGAGCCCAGTACCAGTGCCACGCGTTTGCTCATGAATATTCCCCGTCCAGTGCAACCATGGTCCTACAATGCACCCATCACAGGCTGTGCTTCAATGTAGATCGCGCTGAGCTACTGTAATAAAACTGGCCGGGCACAGCCGGCCGGGCAGGGCACTTTTCAGCTGCCGGGGCGTCGAACAGCCACTGTTTTTTCCATTGAGGTATTACCGATGAAAGCCTGGATCTGCCTTCCACTGATTGCCTTGGCCCTTGCTGGCTGCGCGGGCAAGACGGCCTACCGTGACAGCTGCGCGACCCAGCTGGATGCCGCCTGGAAGGAACTGGACCTGGCCAAGGCCGAAGGCTTTGCCGGTGCAGTGAGTTACTCCAAGGCCTTGTCGCTGCTGACCGGGGCCAAGACCCAGCAGCAGTTCGAAGGTTACGAGAGCTGTACGCGCAAAGCCGAAAAGGCGCGCTTCTACATTCGTGAGTCGCGCGCCGGGCGCTGATCAAGGAGCGTCGTATGTCTGCCATGCTAGACCATGTAGTAGCCCAGATACTGGCCTTGCAGGTGCGCCTGATGGCCTGCCGCGAACGCCTGGCTGCCGATACCGACCGCGAAGCCTTGCACGACTTGCGCATCAGCCTGCGGCGCTTGCGCAGCCTGCTGCGGCCGCTGCGCGGGCTGCCTGGCGTGGAGCAGCTGGAGGGTGCCGCCAGCGCGTTGGGTACCCTGACCACGCCGCTGCGTGACCGGGAGGTGCTGGCAGCGGAGCTGATCGCGCGCGGCTATACCGCCGCCGGCCAGCGGCGCCTGGAAGGGCGTGGCAGGACCTTTGCCAGTGTCGCTGCCAGCCCGCAGCTGGCCCGGGTGCTGGCGATTGTCGACGCGTTTCCGTTGTTCCTGCGGGCGGCAGGCCGCGAGGGGCTGGTCAAGTCACTGGACAAACGCATTGACAAGCGCCTGGTCAAGCAATGGCGCAAGTTGCACGAAGCCTTGCAAGACCCCGCTCACGACCGCCACCGCCTGCGCTTGCTGATCAAGCGTGCGCGCTATGGCGACGAGGCCTACCCACAACTCGACCACGCCGGGAAGAAACTGCAGCGCCTGCTGAAAAAGGCACAGGGCGACCTGGGCAACTGGCATGACCGCCTGCAGTGGTTGCTGCAGGCACGCGAGCATGCTGACCTGGCCCCCTGCAAAGTCGCGTGGGAGCAAGAGCTGCACGAGGCCGAGCGCAAGTCGGATGTGACGCTGGATGCCCTGCTGCAGGCGCTGGCGCGTCGCTAGCCCGACAATTGACCGATATGCGGGCTGATCGCCCGGGGTTTGCTGGCTACGATGGGCAGACCTTTTCGCTGCGGGCAGGAGCCAGCCAATGAACTTCAACCAACTGCTAGAGGCCGTGCGGGGCAACCCGGATGCCGTCAGCATCCCGCCCAGCTGGGCCCAGGGCCGCGCCGCCTTTGGCGGGCTGATGGCGGCCATGGTCTACGAGGCCATGCGCCTGAAACTCTCCGACAGCCGCCCTGTGCGCTCGCTGGCCATCAGCTTTGTTGCGCCTGCGGCAGCAGATGTGCCAATTCGTTTCGAGGTGGAGGTGCTGCGTGAAGGCAAGGCGGTCAGCACCTTGCTCGGCCGCGCCGTTCAGGATGGCCAGGTGGTGACCCTGGTGCAGGGCAATTTCGGTGCAGGCCGGCCTTCGGTGGTCGAGGTGCCAGCGTTGCCGGCGATGGAAATGCCCGCACTCGACGACGCAGCGCCCGAGTTGCCCTATATCAAGGGCGTTACGCCTGAATTCATGCGCCATGTAGCCTTGCGTTGGGCAGTGGGTGGGTTGCCGTTCAGTGGTAATCAATCGCGCAAGATGGGCGGCTGGGTGCGCTTGCGGGATGTAGCTGAAGAGCAGGTCAATGAGTCGCACTTGCTGGCGCTGGTCGATGCCTGGCCGCCGAGCCTCATGCCGTTTCTCAAGCAGCCCGCAGCGGGCAGCACCCTGACCTGGACCATCGAGTTCATCCAGCCCACGGCGAAGCTGTCGACCCTGGACTGGTGCCGGTACTGCGTGGAGACCGAGCATGCGCGGGAGGGTTATGGGCATGCTGCTGCGGCGTTGTGGACGGCAGAGGGCGAGTTGCTGGCCCTGAGCCGACAGACCGTCACCGTGTTTGCTTGATCAATCTTGGGAGCGCTACGCGCTCCTTTCGCGACACAAGGCCGCTCCCACAAGGATCTCGCAATTTTCAGATTGCGCGTGATTCCTGTGGGAGCGGCCTTGCGTCGCGATTGGGCTGCAAAGCAGCCCCATGGCATCAATGGCGGTGTTTGTGCCGCTCCCGCCAGGCCTTCCACCAGGCCCCGCTCAGCACAAAGCGCGGAAAGGTGATGAACTGCTCCGTCAGCAAACGCTGCACGGCATCCTGGCGATTGGCGAACGGCTCAGGTTGTTCGGCCTCCAGGCGATGACCATGGCGCTGTAAGCCAAGGCCGGCAATCAGGGCGATCACGCCAACGGCAATCTGGCCCAGGTCCAGGCCGAACAGCCCCGACAGAATCAGCAGCGCGCCGAGAATGAACAGCGGCACCGCAATCAGGTGCAGCACCAGATTGGCCGGGTGGCGGTGGTTATTGTGGTAGCCGCGCCATTGCCAGGCGGGCAGGTTGGGCAGGCGTTTGCTCATGGGCATTTCCTCTCGGTCATGCTCAAAGCTTAGTGCGGCCCCCGGGCGGGGGCCAATCGAGGCTGGCTATGGTGACTATAGCTTGAGCTGGCCAATGGCCCTGTTCAGTTCGCCGGCCAGGGTCGCCAGTTCGCTACTGGTGGTTGCCGAGCCCACTGTCTGTTGCACGGTCTGTTCGGTGACATCGCGGATGCTGACCACGGCGCGGTTCATTTCCTCGGCCACCTGGCTTTGCTGCTCGGCCGCCACGGCAATCTGGGTATTGCTTTCGCGCATCTGCGCCACAGCACCGGTAATCTCCGCCAGCGCCTCGCCGGCCTCCTGGGCCTGGCGGACGCAATCGTCGGCCTTGTACGAGCTTTCCTGCATGAATTCCACTGCATCGCGGGTGCCCGATTGCAGGGCAGAGACCATGGTAGTGATTTCGTCGGTAGAGGTTTGCACACGCTTGGCCAGGTTGCGTACCTCATCGGCCACCACGGCAAAGCCTCGGCCCAGATCTCCGGCGCGCGCCGCTTCGATGGCGGCGTTGAGCGCCAGCAGGTTGGTCTGCTCGGCGATGCTGTGGATTACACCGACCACGCTGTTGATCTTCTGGCTGTCTTCGGCCAGTTGGCGAATCATTTCGGCGGTTTGCTGCACACCGCTGGACAGCCCGGAAATCGAATCCTGCACCCGGCTGACCACCTCTTTGCCGCTGCCGGCCAAGGTGTCGGCGGTTTGTGACAGGTCACGGGTGGCACCGGCATGCTGGGCAATGTGGTGCACCGTCGCCGACATTTGGTTGATGGCGGTAGCGGCCTGGTCAGTCTCGCTCTGCTGGCCGAGCATGCCGGTGCGTACGTTGTTCATGCTGGCAGCGAGGCGTGCGGCGCCCGAGTCCAACTGTGCAGCGGTGTGGGCGACGGTGCTGACCACGCGGTGGTAGGTGGCCTGCATGGCATTGAAGGCCCCGGCCATCTGGCCGACCTCGTCGCCGCAGGCCAGCGGCACACGGGCCGCCAGGTCGCCGGTCCTTTCCACGTGCAGCATCACATCCTTCAGGGTATTGAGCTGGCTGAGCAGGAAGCGGATCAGCAATTGCGAAGCGCCGAGCATGGCCAGCATCAGGATCAGCACGCATACCGCGTAGTTGCTGAAGCGCGCGAAGAATACCTGGCGCAGGCTTGGCGACTGGGCGAGCACGGCCACCTGTTGGTCGCCGTGGCGCACTACCTGCGCCCCGCGCAGCGGGTTTTCGCCGAGGATCCAGGCGCTTGGTAGCTCCACCCAGCCCTGGGCGTTGCGCAGGCTATCGAGTGCTTCACCGGCGAAAGCCGGCGTTTGCCCGGCCGACCAGCTGATGACGTTGTCCGGGCGCGGCAATGCTTGCCCGGCAGGCCAGGCAGCCAGCAGCTGGGCTTGCGCTGCCGCCTGCGCCTGCGCCGCTTCGGCGCGGGCGCGTTGCTCCAGGTGCACGGCATAGAGCACCAGCAGCAGGGTAGTGACAAAGGCCACCGCGTTGACGGCCCAGAATTTGTACTTCAGGGAAACATTGCTAAGCCAGGCACCCATGGGCAGGTCTTCTCTGAGTTGAGCGGAAACATTTTTGGCAAGGTGCCATCATTGTGCCTGCACCCGCTCAGCAAGATGTTGACCCATATCAACAGCCAGCGCGCAGGGCTCAAGGGAGCTGGAAGAACGCCCGCGCCGTCGCGGTGGTATGCGCCGCCGTGTGCTCGGCCGATTCGCCCCGATGCAGCGCCACTTCGCGCAGCACTTCCGGCAGAAACGCCGGCTCGTTGCGCCCGTTCTTCGGCTTGGGTCGCAGGCTGCGTGGCAGCAGGTACGGGGCATCGCTCTCCAGCATCAGCCGCCCTTCGGCAACGTTGCCCACCAGCGGGTGCAGGTGGGTGCCGCGGCGCTCGTCGCAGATCCAGCCGGTGATGCCGATGTGCAGGTCCATGTCCAGGTAGGCGAACAGTGCCTCGCGCTCGCCGGTAAAGCAGTGCACCACAGCGCCGGTAAGGTGGTCGCGGTAATGCTTGAGGATCGCCAGCAAGCGCTCGCTGGCGTCCCGCTCGTGCAGGAACACTGGCAGGCGCAGCTCTACGGCCAGCGCCAACTGGGCTTCCAGGGCTTGTTCCTGGAGTGGGCGAGGGGAGAAGTCACGGTTGAAATCCAGGCCGCATTCGCCCACGGCGCGCACGCGTGGTTCATTCAACAGCTGGCGCAACTGGCGCTCGCTGCCAGCATCCCAGGCCTTGGCATCGTGGGGGTGCACGCCCGCAGTGGCAAACAGGTGCTGACCGCTTGCGTCCAGCTGCTGGCACAGCTCCAGCGCCTGTTCACTGACTGCCAGGCTGGTGCCTGTCAGCACCATTTGTGTCACCCCGGCCTCAACGGCGCGCTCGACGATTGCCGCCTGTTGGTCGTGGAAACTGCTGTTGGTCAGGTTGACGCCGATATCGATCAGTTGCATGGTGCTATCTCGTGCCGCGGGGCGGCCAGCATAGCAAAATCCGCGTTTTTTCTGAAAAACCAAGAACTTCATGCTGTTGCCGTGGTCTTTTATCGTCATTTCTCACTTGGCGGTGCAGTCCATGGATGCCGCCCAACCACCACGGACACGTTTTGCATGCTGCGATGCTGGCTTGTTTTCCTGCTGACGCTCGGGCTGACCCTGACCGGCCCGGCACAGGCGCGCGCGCCGGGGCCGCAGCAGAACATACCGCCCGCCAAGGTGCGTGACCTGCAGCAGATTCGTACCAGCAAAGTGCTGCGGGTGCTGGTCAACCAGAGCCGCAACAGCTCTGGCGAGGTCAAGGGCGAGCCGGTTGGCATCGAGTATTACCGCCTGCGGGCGCTGGAGCATTATCTCAATGCGCGTGCCGCCGATGACCAGCGGATCCAGCTAAAGCTCATACCGCGAGCCAAGGAGCAGTTGATGGGCGCTCTGGCCCGCGGCGAGGGCGACCTGGCTGCGCCGGGCGAGCTGCTTGACCCCAGCGCGGTGCGCGGCGTGAGTAGCAGTGCGCCGATACTCGACCAGGTGCCGTTGATGCTGGTCGGGCGCAAAGGCGAGCGAAGCTTCAGCAAGGTCGAGCAGTTGTCCGGGCGTACCGTGGCCTTGACCAGCGCCAGTGCTGCCGGGCCGCTGATCCAGCAGGCTAACCAGCAACTGGCACTGCGCAAGCGTCCGCCGATCAAGGTGGAGTGGGTCGACTCGACGCTGGCGGTGGAAGATGTACTGGAGATGGTGCAGGCTGGCATCTACCACCTCACCGTGGTCGAGCAGCCCATTGCCCGGCGCTGGGCGCGGGTCATGCCGCGCCTGCGCCTGGACACCCGGGTGCGCCTGGGGGCGCCGCAAGCCATGCGCTGGTATGTGGGGCGTGATGCGCCGCAATTGTTGGCCACGGTCGATCACTTCCTGCAAGGTTACCGCGCACCAGACAACCAGGATGCAGCCTTCGAGCGTATCTACCGGCGCCAGTACCGGGTGCACAACCCGTTGGCCAGCAAGGACCGCCAGCGCCTGGCCTCGGTGCGGGCGGTGCTGCAGAAGCATGGCCAGGCGCAGCAGATCGACTGGCTCAACCTGGCCGCCCTGGCCTTCAAGGAGTCGACGCTCAACCCGGCTGCACGCGGCACGGGAGGCGCCCATGGTCTGATGCAGATTACCCCTTCGGCCGCCCAGCGCGTGGGAGTGAGCAACACCGCCACGGTGGATGGCAATGTGCAGGCCAGCGCCCGCTACCTGGCGCTGATCCGGCGCAAGTTCTTCGCCAGCGCCAAGATCAACGAGCGTGAGCGCATGGCCTTTACGCTGGCGGCCTACAACCTCGGCCCCGAACGCGTCCAGGCGATGCGCTCAGAAGCCCGGCGGCGCGGCCTCAACGGGGACCAGTGGTTCTTCCAGACCGAACGCATCGCCATGGAGCAGGTGGGCATGGGGCCGGTCAACTTCGTCAACAGTGTCAACAAGTACTTTTTGGCGTTCAACCGCGAGCGGGCTGCGCTGGAGCGTGTGGCAAAGCGCTGATAAATCGATTATGTCGATTGTTGTGTTGGGTTTTTTGCGATTTTCATATCTATCGAATTGATTATGATGGCGCCCATCCCAACACAACTTCTCCGCTTCAAGGACGCTTCGACATGAACAACACTACCCTCAACGCCCTGTTCTCCACCCGCGCCGGCGCCGGTCTCAGCGTTATCCGCATCCTGGTCGGCATCATCTTCATGGCGCACGGCGCGCAAAAACTGTTCGGCCTGTTCGGCGGTTACGGCCTGGAAGGTACCGGCCAGTGGATGGAAAGCATCGGCCTGGCCCCGGGCTACCTGATGGCCCTGTTGTCCGGTAGCGCCGAATTCTTCGGCGGCCTGGCACTGGTGGTTGGCTTGCTGGCTCGCCCGGCGGCCCTGGCGCTGAGCGTAACGCTGGTGGTGGCGATCCTCTCCGTGCACATCGGTAACGGCCTGTTCATGTCGAACAACGGCTACGAGTTCGCCCTGGCGCTGCTGGCCGGCACGGTTGCCGTCATGATCGAAGGCGCTGGCCGCTTTTCGCTGGACCGCCTGATCGCCCGGTAATCAGCTGCAAGCAGTGAGCTGCAAGCCGCAAGCAAGAGCGGGCCAGTACTCGGCCTGCTTTTGCTTGTGGCTTCTAGCTTGCAACTTGTAGCTCATCGCTCTAGCATACCGCCTGCGCCGATTTAAACAGCTACTTGCGGGGCGCGGGAAAGCCCCCCTCCGGGCCATCCGAAATACCGCTAAAGCGCTGGTTCGGTGACGCCTCCCACCGCTGCCCAGCGGGATTCGCGAGGCGGAGAGAAGCTCCATGAGTTGTCCACGTACCAGTGTCTGTTTGAGCCCTTTGCCTGCCAGCCAGGCGGCCCGCACACCGCGCATTCTGCTCGGCGGCCAGCATCAGCCCACCCTTTTGCGTCACCTCGAAGGCCTGTCCCGTCGCAAGGGCCAGGCGCGCGCCTTCCTGATCCAGTTCGTCGATATCGGCTGCCACCTGGCGCAATACGGCAATGACCGCTTCGACCTGGCCGTTATCCAGGCCCCGGCGCCGGACGAGGCCGCCGAAGTCATTGGCCACCTCACCCGCATTGCGCGCCAAGGCCTGATTACCCGCCGCTGAGGAGTGCGCTGTTGAGTACCAACATCATCACCACGGAAGGCCATGAGGCGCTGAAGAAAGAGCTGGACCACCTGTGGCGTGTCTATCGCCCGGAGATCACCCAGAAGGTTGCCTGGGCGGCGTCACTGGGCGACCGCAGCGAAAATGCCGACTACCAGTACAACAAGAAGCTGCTGCGCGAAATCGACCGCCGGGTGCGTTACCTGCGCAAGCGGCTTGAAGATGTGAAGGTGGTGGCCTACTCGCCGCAACAGGAAGGCAAGGTGTTTTTTGGTGCCTGGGTCGAGATCGAGAATGACGATGGCGAGACCATGAAGTTTCGCATTGTCGGCTATGACGAGATCTACGGGCGCAACGATTACATCTCGATCGACTCGCCCATGGCGCGGGCCTTGCTCAAGAAGGAGGAGGGCGATGAGGTGGTGGTGCACACACCTACCGGTGAAGCGACCTGGTATGTGAAGAGCATCACTTACGGCCAATGAATTGATGTTGTCTGCACCGGCCCCTTCGCGGGCGTGCCCGCGAAGGGGCCGGTGCGGGTAACCCTCAACTGTCGCGCAACACCGCCAACGGGCTGGCATTCAACGCTCGCCGGGTCCCCAGAACCCCCGCACCGCCCACCAGCAGCGCCCCCGCCAGCGGCAACGCCAGCAGCCACGGGTGCGGGCTCCACTGCAAGTCGAAGGCATAGCGGTACAGCACCAGGGTAATCAGCTCACAGCCCACTGCGGCCAACAACCCGCTGGCCGCCCCCAGCAAGCCGAACTCGATACGCCGTGCCTTGACCAGTAATGGCCGCGCCGCCCCCAGCGCACGCAACAAGGCACCCTGGCGGATGCGTTCGTCCAGCGTTGACTGCAGGCCGGCAAACAACACCGCCAGCCCGGCGGCCAGTACGAAGAGCAGCACATACTCCACCGCCAGGGTCACCTGGGCGAGGATGCTGCGCAGCTGGTCGAGCAAGGCATCCACCTGCAGGATGGTCACCGCCGGGAATGCCCGTGACAGCGCCACCACGTCCAGGTCGTGGCCCGGCGCCAGGTAGAAGCTGGTCAGGTAGGTGGTCGGCAGCCCCTGCAGTGTGCCGGGCTGGAAGATCATGTAGAAGTTTGGCTGGAAGCTGTCCCAGTGCACGCTGCGCAGGCTGCTGACCCGGGCCTGACGTTGCTGGCCGCCGATTTCGAAGGTCAGCAGGTCGCCCATTTTCAGTTTCAGGCTGCTGGCCAGCTCCGCCTCCACCGATACACCGGGGATTTCGTCGCTGGCGGGCAAGGCTTGCCACCAGTTGCCTGCGGTCAGTGCATTGCCTTCGGGCAGTTCGGCGGCCCAGGTCAGGCTGAGGTCGCGCTGCACGGCGCGCTCACCTGCCGAGTCCTTGCTGACGATTTGCTGTACCGGTTGCTCGTTGATTTGCACCAGGCGCCCCGGCGTTACCGGGTACAAAGGCGCTGAAGTGGCGTTGACCTGATGCAGGCGTTGAGCGAACGGCTCACGATCATCCGGCAGGATGTTCAGGGCGAAATGGTTGGGCGCATCCTTGGGTAACTGAGCTTGCCAGGTGTCGAGCAGTTCTGCGCGTAGCAGGGCGACCAACGCCATGGCTAGCAGGATCAGGCCGAAGGCCAAGGCCTGGCCGGCGGCGGCCGTGGGGTGGCGCAGCAACTGGCCCAGCCCCAGGCGCCAGGCCAGTGGCGCCCCGGCCAGCAGCTGGCGGAGGCTGCGCAAGCCGAGCAATAGCAAGCCGCCGAGCAGTAATGCGGCGACCAGGCCGCCCCCGAGCAGGGCGAAGGTGAGCAACAGGTCGAGGCTCAGGCGCCACATGATCAGGCCAAGCGCAAACAGAGCGGCGCCGTACACCAACCAACTGCTGGGCGGTATCGGCAACAGATCACGGCGCAGTACCCGCAGTGGCGGGACCTGGCCCAGGGCGGCAATGGGTGGCAGGGCGAAGCCGGCCAGTGCAACCAACCCGGTGCCGATGCCGGCCAGGGCCGGGATGATGCCGCCTGCCGGCACCACGCTTGGCAGCAGCCCGTGCAGCAGGCGGAACAGGCCCAGTTGTGCCAGCCAGCCGAGCAGGGCGCCGGCAAGGGCGGCAACCAGGCCGAGCATGGCCAGTTGCAGGCAATACAGGCCCAGTGCCTGGCGGCGCGAGAGACCCAGGCAGCGCAGTAGCGCGCTGGCATCCAGACGACGTGCGGCATAACGGCTGGCCGACAAGGCCACGGCGACCCCGGCCAGCAGCACCGCCACCAGGCTGGCCATGTTCAGGTAGCGTTCGGCCTTGCCCAGGGCGCCGCCGATCTGCTGGTTGCCATCGCGGGTGTCGCGCAGGCGCTGGTTGGCGGCCAGGCCTTTTTCCACGCCTTGGCGGTATTGGGCCAGCGCCCCGGCATCGCCGCGCCACAGATCGCGGTAGGTGACCCGGCTGCCCGGCTGGATTACACCGGTGGCCTCCAGGTCGGCCAGGTTCATCATCACCCGCGGGGTAAGGCTGTAGAAGTTGTTGGCGCGGTCCGGTTCGTAGGTCAGCACACGGCTCATGCGCAGGGTTTTCATGCCTACGTCGATGCTGTCGCCAATCGCCAGCCCCAGCGCCGCCAACAGGCGGGGCTCGACCCACGCCTCGCCAGGTGCCGGGCCGCCGCCAGGTGTTTCCTCGGCATAGGGCGCCGGCGCGCTGCGTACTTGCCCGCGCAACGGGTAGGCACTGTCGGCGGCCTTGACGCTGGACAGCTGGATGCCGTTGTCGCCGCCCACCACACTGGTGAACTCGACCACCTGCGCGTGACGCAAGCCAAGTGCGGTGCCGGTATCGATCTGCTGCTCGCGGGCGGGGGTGCTGCCCTGCAGCACCAGGTCGGCACCCAGGAATTCGCTGGCGCGCAGTTGCATGGCGCCGTTCAGGCGGGCGCCGAAATAGCCGATGGCGGTGCTGGCGGCCACTGCCACCAGCAGGGCAAAGAACAGCACGCGCACTTCGCTGGCGCGAATGTCGCGCAGCAACTGGCGCAGGGCAAGGCCGCACAGGCGGGACAACGGCATGTGCTTCATCAAGCCTCCACCGGCGCCACCAGGCGCCCCGCGTCCAGGCGGATCTGGCGGCGACAGCGCCGGGCCAGGCGTTCGTCATGGGTAACCAGCACCAGGGTGGTACCGCGCTCCTTGTTCAAGTCAAACAGCAAGTCGCTGATGCGCTCACCCGTGTGGCTGTCGAGGTTGCCGGTGGGCTCGTCGGCAAACAGCACCGCAGGTTGTGCGGCGAAGGCGCGGGCGATGGCTACCCGCTGCTGTTCGCCGCCCGACAGTTGGCGTGGGGTGTGGCTCAGGCGCTTGCCGAGGCCGACCCGCTCCAGCAGGGAGCGCGCCTGCTCGCGGGCATCGCGGCGGCCGTCCAGCTCCAGTGGCAGCATGACGTTTTCCAGCGCATTGAGGCTGTCGAGCAACTGGAATGACTGGAACACGAAACCCACATGTTCGGCGCGTACCCGGGCGCGCTGGTCTTCATCCAGTGGCCCCAGGTCGTTGCCGGCGAGGATGACCTTGCCGGCACTGGGCAGGTCGAGGCCGGCGAGCAGACCGAGCAGGGTCGACTTGCCTGAGCCCGAGGCGCCGACGATGGCCAGGCTGTCGCCTTTGGCCAGTTCGAGGGAGAGTGCGTGGAGGATCGTCAGGTCACCTTCCGCGCTGGGGACCACTTTGCTAAGGTTCTGCGCAACGAGTATGTTGGGGCCCATGGAGAATCCGATGCGAGTGTGGTGGTTGAGTGCCGGTCTGGCCCTGTATTGCCTGGCCCAGAGCGCGGCGGCGGGAACACTGCTGGTTGTTGGCGATAGTATCAGCGCCGGTTTTGGCCTGGATACCCGCCAGGGCTGGGTCACTCTGTTGCAGACCCGCCTCAAGGACGAAGGTTTCGACGACAAAGTGGTCAATGCCTCGATCAGCGGCGACACCAGCGCAGGTGGCCAGGCGCGGCTGCCGGCGCTGCTTGCAGCGCATAAACCGAGCCTGGTGGTGCTGGAGCTGGGCGGCAACGATGGCCTGCGTGGGCAACCGCCCGCGCAATTGCAACAAAATCTTGCCTCGATGATTGAGGGGGCACGCCAGGCCGGTGCCAAGGTGGTGCTGCTGGGCATGCGCCTGCCGCCCAATTACGGGGTGCGCTACACCACCGCTTTTGCCAAGGTGTATGAACAGCTGGCTGCGGACAAACAGGTGCCGTTGGTGCCGTTTTTCCTCGAAGGGGTAGGGGGCGTGCCTGAGTTGATGCAGGCCGATGGCATCCATCCGGCCCAAGGTGCCCAGCAGCGCCTGCTGGAAAATGCCTGGCCGGCGATAAAACCCTTGCTGTGACGCTTTAAACGGGGCGGGCTTTCGGCTAATGTTGCGCCCCCCGTTTCGAGTGCCCCCGATGCCGCGTCCTGCCTGGTCCCTGTATGCCTACCAACTGATCGAGCCCGATGAGCAGCTCGACCTGTTCGCCTGCCAGGAAATCCGCGTCCACCTGGTGGCCCGCCAGCTTGAGCTGGGCGTGCCGGTCGACCGCACCTTGTGCGGCGGCCTGCTGCCGGCGCAGCCGCGCTGGTCGGGGGTGCCGCGCGCGATCTACCGCGATAGCCGGCTGTGTGACCTCTGCCGAGCCATCCTCGATGCCCAGCGGCGCGGCATGCGCCCGGTCTGGCCAGAGCTGCAGGCGAGCTGAACGGCAAGCACCTTTCATCATCTGAAACGCTTGCATCGCGCCAATGCCTCCCGCTTGCATCGGCGCGGGTGTACAATCGATCCTCTTGACCCACCTTTCGAAGGATTTACCGGATGTTGCCGCGCTTTCCTGCCGTCACCCGTAGCCTGTCCCTGGCCGCCCTGCTGGTAGCTGGCCCCGCTGCTGCGCTGGAGCTGCCACTGCCACCGCCCGGTGAAGACATCGTCGGTCAGGTGCATGTGATCAAGGCAAAGTACGAGGACACGTTCGCCGACATCGGCACTGCCAACGACCTCGGCTACCTGGAAATGATTGCCGCCAACCCGGGCGTCGACCCTTGGCTGCCGGGCGCTGGCACCGAGATCATCCTGCCGACCCGCTACGTGCTGCCGCCTGGCCCGCGCGAAGGCATCGTCATCAACCTGGCCGAGTACCGCCTGTACTACTTCCCGAAAGGGCAGAACGTGGTACATACCTTCCCGCTAGGGATTGGTCGTGAGGGTTGGGGGTCGCCGATCGCCAATACCAAGATCACCGCCAAGACGCCGAACCCGACCTGGACGCCACCTGCTTCCATCCGCAAAGAGCACGCGGCGGACGGTGACATCCTGCCGACCGTAGTGCCGGCTGGCCCGGACAACCCGCTGGGGCCGTTCAAGTTCACCCTGGGCGTGCCGGGCTACCTGATCCACGGTTCGAACAAGAAGTTCGGCATTGGCATGCGTACCAGCCACGGCTGCTTCCGCATGCTCAACAACAACGTGCTGGAACTGTCGAAGATGGTGCCGGTGGGTACGCCGGTGCGCATCATCAACGAGCCTTACAAGTTCGGTATCAGTGGCGGCAAGGTCTATCTGGAAGCGCACACGCCGCTGGACGACCAGGGTAACCCGTCGGTAGTCGATAAACACACCGCCGTTATCAACGCCTTGCTCAAGCGTGAAGACCTGGCCAATAACCTGCGTATGAACTGGGACATGGTGCGTGACGTGGTGGCCGCAGAAGATGGCATGCCGGTAGAAATTGCCGTGCCGGTCGAGAACCAGGGCAGCGCCCCTATGGTGTCGAGCATTCCGCCAGAACTGCAGTAAGGTAACTGCGACACATCACGGCCCGCCTTAGTGCGGGCCTTTTCGTTACTGCCTGCCGCATTTACCTTGCTGGCAGGCAATAAAAAAGCCGACCCACAAGTGGGTCGGCTTCTTAACAATCCGCGAGGATTATTACTTGCGGCTGGCTTTGTCCAGCATACGCAGAGCGCGCTCGTTGGCTTCGTCAGCGGTCTGCTGAGCCTTCTGAGCGGCTGCCAGTGCGTCGTCAGCCTTACGGTAGGCTTCGTCAGCACGAGCTTGAGCGCGAGCTGCTGCGTCTTCAGTCGCAGTCAGACGAGCTTCGGTTTCTTTGGATACGCTGCTGCAACCGGTAGCCAGAACTGCGGCCAGAGCCAGAGCAGAGAATTTCAGAACGTTGTTCATCGTGTTCCCCTTCAAGGACTTTCTATTAAATAGCCATCTCTCAGGAAAGAGAAACTGGCCGGCGTACATAGTACCCATTACTTGTAGTAAGTAAACTGACTGAGCGCAAGAACTGCAAAAAAAATGTGGCTTGGCGCCACGCCGACAAGATTTGCGACGTGCGTGTGAAAAAAACGTGCAGGGTTCGCAAGCGATTGTAGTACCGGAACTTTTCTGTTGAACTAACGGTGACTTTAACTGTCCTTCGACGTCTTAAGCCCTACAACATCCGGCGGCTGTTGAAGGTAGCAGGGAAGAGTCGCTTTCTCAGCATTTTCGCCATTTTTCGCCGCTGCCACCTTGAGCAATCCCATTTGCGGCGCCTACTATCTTGTGAGTGCCAGAGGATCCGAACGATTACAATCGTCCAGAGGTCGAAGGGGCAACAGGTGGCGTAGAGGATTTAGCGCCGGATAAACCACCATCGGTTAAGGTATGGGTCTGCCGAGAAGACCTGCGAGGAGTAGTGATGAGCGAAGCGCTGACCATCCACCATGACCAGGCCGGTCATCAGTTCGAGACCACCGTGGACGGTCATCGTGCCTATCTGACGTACATGGATCTGGGCAAGCAGACGCTGGACATCTATCGCACCTTCGTGCCCAACGCCTTGCGGGGCCGCGGGATTGCTGCCGCTTTGACCGAGCGGGCGCTGGAGTACGCTGAACAGATGGGCTATACGGTGATTCCGTCCTGCTCATATGTGGAACGCTACATGGAGCGCCAGCAGCGGCATTCGAGCAAGGCCTGACGCTTTACATAAAAAACGGGGGCCGCTTCGCGCCCCATTCGCGGCACAAGGCCGCTCCTACAGGAGATCGCATATCCCTATAGGAGCGGCCTTGTGCCGCGAATGGGGCGCGAAGCGGCCCCGCTTTTTTACATCAATCAGCCGCGCTTGCGCTGCGGCAGCACATCCTTGAGCTTGGCATGCATGCTGCGCAAGGTTTTCTCGGTCGCGGCCCAGTCGATGCACGAGTCGGTGACCGAGACGCCGTACTGCAATTCGTTCAGGTCTTTCGGAATCGACTGGCAGCCCCAGTTCAGGTGGCTTTCCACCATCAGGCCAATGATCGACTGGTTGCCTTCGAGGATCTGGTTGGCAACGTTCTCCATGACCAGCGGTTGCAGGGCCGGGTCCTTGTTGGAGTTGGCGTGGCTGCAATCGACCATGATGTTGGCCTTGATCTTGGCTTTGGCCAGGTCCTGCTCGCACAGGGCGACGCTGACCGAGTCGTAGTTCGGCTTGCCGTTGCCGCCGCGCAGTACCACGTGGCCGTACGGGTTGCCCTTGGTGGTGACGATGGACACGCCACCTTCCTGGTTGATACCGAGGAAGCGGTGTGGCTTGGACACCGACTGCAGGGCGTTGATGGCAACGGTCAGGCCGCCGTCGGTGCCGTTCTTGAAGCCGACCGCCGAAGACAGGCCCGAGGCCATTTCGCGGTGGGTCTGCGATTCGGTGGTGCGAGCGCCGATGGCCGACCAGCTGATCAGGTCCTGCAGGTATTGCGGGGAAATCGGGTCAAGCGCTTCGGTAGCGGTCGGCAGGCCCATTTCGGCCAGGTCCAGCAGCAGCTGGCGGCCAATGTGCAGGCCATCCTGGATCTTGAACGAGTCATCCAGGTACGGGTCGTTGATCAGGCCTTTCCAGCCGACGGTTGTGCGTGGCTTTTCGAAGTACACACGCATGACCAGGTACAGCGTATCGGACACTTCTGCGGCCAGCACCTTCAGGCGCTCGGCGTATTCGTGGGCGGCCTTGATGTCGTGGATGGAGCAAGGGCCGACCACGACGAACAGGCGATGGTCCTTGCCGTCGAGAATATTGCGCACCACTTCACGGCCGGCAGTCACGGTCTGCAGGGCCTTGGCGCTGAGGGGGATTTCCTTCTTGAGCTGATCGGGGGTGATCAGGGTCTCGTTGGAGGCAACGTTCAAGTCATCGATCGGTAAATCAGCCATCGTGTTACTCGTCAGGTCACGGGTGCCGGCCGCCAACTGTCCCCGTGCGGCCCAGCAGCAAGAATAATCGCAGCGGGGAGCCGAACCTTAGCGCGTTACGGGTGGCGCGACAATGGGCTGAAGTCCCGTCAGCATGCTGTTTTCCCTGCCGTTGTGGCGCTTTGGCGTGCATGGGCTAGCTGGCAGGGTGCAAGCTGTGTAAAAAGAAAGCTGGCATTGACCTGGAGATCGGCATGCAGCCGCGCACACCACGCATCGGCATCATTGGCAGCGGAGCTATTGGAGGCTTCTATGGGTTGATGCTGGCCCGGGCCGGTTTCGACGTGCATTTTCTGCTGCGCAGCGAGTACCAGGTCGTACGCGAGCAGGGGTTGGCGGTGAACAGCGCGGTACACGGTACGCTGCAGATGAAGGTGCAGGCCTATGCCTATGCCGCCGACATGCCGCCTTGCGACTGGTTGCTGGTCGGTGCCAAGTCCACCAGCAATGACCAGCTGGCGCCACTGATCGTGCAGGCCGCTGCACCCGGCGCCAAAGTTGTACTGCTGCAAAATGGTCTGGGTGTGGAGGAGCAGTTGCGTCCGGCCTTGCGCCGCGACATGCACCTGCTCGGCGGCCTGTGTTTCATCTGCGTCAACCGCCACGCGCCGGGTGTGATTCGTCACCAGGCCCTGGGGGCGGTCAACCTGGGCTATCACAGTGGGCCGGCCAGTGATGGTGGTGCGGCCGTGCTCAGTGAGGGTGCAGGGTTGTTCCAGGCGGCGGGCATCGATTCGCAGGCCATGCCGAACCTGGACCTGGCGCGCTGGCAGAAGCTGGTATGGAACGTGCCGTACAACGGTCTGTCGGTATTGCTGGGCGAAGGCACCGCCGGGCTGATGGCAAGCAGCCATGGGCGTGAACTGATCCAGGCCCTGATGGCCGAGGTGGTGCAAGGCGCTGCCGCCTGTGGGCATGTGTTGCCTGAGGGGTATGCCGAGCACTTGTTCCAGATGACCGAGCGCATGCCTGACTATTGGCCAAGCATGTTTCACGACTATGCCCTCATGCGCCCGCTGGAGCTGCAGGCTATCTATGCAGAGCCGCTGGCGCGTGCGCGTGCGGCAGGCTGCAGCTTGCCGCGCATGGAAACCCTGTACCAGGCACTAAGTTTCCTCGACGCCAGTGATCGGCCCTGCTGACGGCAGCTTTGACCTCAGCGTTGCTTTTTTGCGCGGCCCTGCAGGCCGCGCCGGCAGCGCGCCGGACGGCAAAGCGTGCGTTCGGCGCGCTGCTAAGCTGAAGCTTGCTCTGCCGTTGCGGCAGTCGAGGAGGTCGAATGATCCGCTCCATGCTGTACGCCACCGACCTCGGTGTCTACGCCCCTTTTGTGATGCAGCACGCGCTGGCCTTGGCGCGCACGTTCAATGCCGAGTTGTATGTCATTCACGCCGTGGAGCCAATGGGCCAGTTCGCCGAATCCCTCCTGCAAAGCTACCTCGATGAGCAGACGCTCGACCAGTTGCATAGCCAGGGGGTGAACGCGGTGATGGCCAACATCGAGCAGCGCGTGCTGGACAACTTCCGCGATGAGCTGGGCGAGGAGGCCGACCTTGCGGTGATCAAAGCGGTGCGGGTACGCCAGGGCGATCCGGCGCAGGTGATCCTTGACCAGGCGCAGCGGCTTAGCGTCGACCTGTTGATTTTCGGCAGCCACAGCGCCGGCGCCGGCGTGGATGTGCCCTTGGGCCGCACGGCAGTGCGACTGCTGCAACTGTCGCCGGTGCCGGTGTACATGGTGCCTTTGGCGCAGCATCTGGGGCGTAGGAAAACATGAAGTGAAGCGTCTGCTTTTTCCGAGGGTACGTAACAAAATAGTTCTAGATTTATTTCCAGAACCACTAATATAGTTATATATCGTCGCTGCCTGCTGCCGCGGACTCATCGCTGAACCGAGGGAAACCTATGAAGCTTCAACAACTGCGCTACATCTGGGAAGTGGCGCACCATGACCTCAACGTCTCCGCGACGGCGCAGAGCCTGTATACCTCCCAGCCAGGTATCAGCAAGCAGATCCGCCTGCTCGAAGATGAACTGGGTGTTGAAGTCTTTGCTCGCAGCGGCAAGCACCTGACCCGTGTAACCCCGGCCGGTGAGCGCATCATCAATACCGCTGGCGAAATCCTGCGCAAGGTCGAAAGCATCAAGCAGATTGCCCAGGAGTTCTCCAACGAGAAGAAGGGTACGCTGTCCATTGCCACCACCCACACCCAGGCGCGCTATGCCTTGCCGCCGGTGATCAGCAGCTTCATCAAGCAGTACCCGGAAGTGTCCCTGCACATGCACCAGGGTTCGCCCATGCAGATTGCCGAGATGGCTGCGGACGGTACGGTCGACTTCGCCATCGCCACCGAGGCGCTGGAGCTGTTCGGCGACCTGATCATGATGCCGTGCTACAAGTGGAACCGCTGCGTGGTGGTGCCGCAAGGTCACCCGCTGGCCAAGCTGCCGAAACTGACCCTTGAAGCGGTTGCCGAATACCCGATCGTTACCTATGTGTTCGGGTTTACCGGGCGCTCGAAGCTGGACGAAGCCTTCAACCACCGTGGCCTTACGCCAAAAGTGGTGTTCACCGCAGCAGACGCCGACGTGATCAAGACCTATGTGCGCCTGGGGCTGGGCGTAGGTATCGTCGCGGGTATGGCCGTGGACGCCAAACTCGACAATGACCTGGTGGCCCTGGATGCCAGCGAGCTGTTCGAAGCCAGCATTACCAAGATCGGCTTCCGTCGTGGCACCTTCCTGCGCGGCTTCATGTGCGACTTCATCGAGAAGTTCGCCCCGCACCTGACCCGCGAAGTGATGGCCAAGGCCATTCAGTGCCATAACAAGCAAGAGCTTGAAGAACTGTTCGCAGGCGTTGAACTGCCGGTGCACTGATTCGCAATTGTGCGGGGCCGCAAAGCGGCCCCGGCTATCTCAAGCCTTGCTGATCAGGTTGCCGGCGTGCAGCCCGCATTCCTTCTGCGTCGACTCTTCCCACCACCAACGCCCTTCACGCTCATGCTGGTTCGGCAGCACCGGACGGGTGCATGGCTCGCAGCCGATGCTGATGAAGCCGCGCTCATGCAGGCTGTTATAGGGCAGCTCAAGCATGCGGATATAACCCCACACCTCTTCACTGCTCATCTGCGCCAGCGGGTTGAACTTGTACAGGGTGCGCTCGGGCGTGGAGAAGGCGCTGTCGATTTCCAGTGCCGCCACCTGGCTGCGGGTGCCTGGGCTCTGGTCGCGGCGCTGGCCGGTGGCCCAGGCGCTCACGGTGGCCAGCTTGCGGCGCAGCGGCTCGATCTTGCGAATACCGCAGCACTCGCCGTGGCCGTCCTTGTAGAAGCTGAACAGGCCCTTTTCCTTGACGAACGGGTCGAGTTTGGCACGGTCGGGGCTGAGCAGTTCAATCGGCAGGTTGTACTGCTCGCGCACCTGGTCGATGAACCGGTAGGTCTCCGGGTGCAGGCGGCCGGTGTCGAGGCTGAACACCTTGACCTGCTTGTTCAGCTTCCAGGCCATGTCGACCAGCACCACGTCCTCGGCGCCGCTGAATGAGATCCACAGGTCATCACCAAAATGCTCGAAGGCGAGCTTGAGAATGTCCTGCGGGGACTTGTTGGCGTAGGTCGCGGCCAGGGCGGCGACGTCGAAGGGTTGGCTCATCAGGCGGTTTCCATCTTGGCTGTGGCGCTGTGCGCTCGTAGTAAGGTGATGGTAACAAAAAAACGCGGGCTAGACGGACTCACAAGCCCTGCAAGGTCTGCATCAACACCCGCACTTTGGCGATCGACTCTTCATATTCGGCCTGCCATTCGGAGTCGGCCACCACCGCACCGCCGCCCCAGCAACTGACCTGGCCGTCCTTGACCAGCAGGCTGCGAATGGCAATCGAGCTGTCCATCTCGCCGCGCACATCCACATACAGCAGCGAGCCGCAGTAAAGCGCCCGGCGTGCAGGCTCCAGCTCGTCGATGATCTGCATGGCGCGAATCTTCGGCGCCCCGGTGATCGAGCCGCCGGGGAAGCTGTCGCCGATCAGGTCCAGGGCATCCTTGTCGCTGGCCAGCTGGCCGGTGATGCTGCTGACCAGGTGGTGGACGTTGGGGTAGCTCTCCAGGCTGAACAGCTCCGGTACCTTCACAGAACCGATCTTGCAGGTACGCCCCAGGTCGTTGCGCAGCAAGTCGACGATCATGAGGTTTTCCGAGCGGTCCTTAGGGCTGTGCAGCAGCTCCTCGGCATTGCGCTTGTCTTCAATCGGGTCGCTGGCGCGCGGGCGAGTGCCCTTGATTGGCCGGGTTTCCACCTGCCCCTGGCTGACGCGGATGAAGCGCTCCGGGGAGAAGCTGAGCAAGGCACTGCCATCGCCCAGTTGCTGGTAGCCGGAAAACGGCGTGGGGCAAGCTTGGCGCAGGGCCTGATAGGCGCGCCAGGGGTCGCCATGGCAGGGCGCGCGAAAGCGCTGGGTAAGGTTGATCTGGTAGCAGTCGCCGGCCTGGATGTAGCGCTGTACCTGGTCGAAGGCGGCCCGGTACTGGTCGGGCTGCAGGTCACCGGCCATCGGCGCGAGCAGCTGGAAGTCGCCGCTTGCGGTGTCGCAGGCGCCTTCGAAAAGCGTGATCAGGCGTTCGCGTTCACTGCCGGCCAGGCTTGGGTGGAACACCAGCTGGCTGGTGCCGTGCACATGGTCGCTGACCAGTGCCCAGGCATACAGCCCCAGTTGCGCGTCGGGCAGGCCGAGGTCGTCCACGGCCAGGCTTGGCAGGTGTTCCAGGCGGCGACCGAAATCGTAGCTCAGGTAGCCGATCAGGCCACCGGCGAAGGGTAGCTCGCTGCCTTCGGGCAGTTGCGCATGGCCCAGGTGGGCCAGGCCGTCGCGCAGGCGCTGGAGGAAGGTGCTGCCTTGTTCATCGGGGTGCGCTTGCAGCTGTTGCAGCGGCCAGGCGCTGAGCAGGTCGAAGCGGCCGCGTTCGGCGCCGGGGCGGGCGCTGTCGAGCAGGATCGCGCCGGGGGCCTGGCGCAGGCGGGCGAAATAGGCGGCTGGGTCAGGCTGGTAGGGCAGGGGGTAAAGCGTACAGGTCGGCATCAGTGTGGACGGCGATGTAAAAGCGAGGAGGGCGATTGTAGACCTGTGTAGGAAAAGCGCCTAGCACTGGGCGCGACATTCAACAGTGTGTTTGGCCCATTCGCAGCACAAGGCTGCTCCTACAGGTGAAACGCAGCCCAGCAAGCCTGCACAGTACCTGTAGGAGCAGCCTTGTGCTGCGAATGGGCTGCAAGGCAGCCCCGGCAATTCAGCGGTTAGGCACGTGCCCGAACAAACCCTGTGCTACCCGAACCCGCTGTTCGGCATCTTCGGTAATGCCATCCTTGGCCAGCGCTTCGATATGCGCCTCAATGGCGTGGGTGCGCTGGGTCAGGCCGCAGTCGTTGGCAATCTGGATGTTAAGGCCCGGGCGGGCGTTTAGCTCCAGGATCAGCGGGCCTTTTTCCTGGTCCAGCACCATGTCCACGCCGATGTAGCCCAGCCCGCACAGTTCATAGCAGCCGGCGGCCAGCTTCATGAAGCCGTCCCAGTTCGGCAGCTGCACGCCATCCACCGCATTGGTGGTGTCCGGGTGCTTGCTGATGATGTTGTTCAGCCAGGTACCGCGCAGGGTCACGCCGGTGGCCAGGTCAACGCCCACGCCGATGGCGCCCTGGTGCAGGTTGGCCTTGCCGCCGGACTGGCGGGTCGGCAGGCGCAGCATGGCCATTACCGGGTACCCCATCAGCACGATGATGCGGATGTCCGGCACGCCTTCGTAGCTGATGCTTTTGAAGATCTGGTCGGGGGTAACCCGGTACTCGATCAGCGCGCGGTCGCGGTGGCCGCCCAGCGAGTACAGGCCGGTGAGGATGCTCGAAATCTGGTGTTCGATTTCCTCATGGCTGATGATCTTGCCCGACACCGTGCGGTAGCGGTCCTCGAAGCGGTCGGCGATCACCAGGATGCCGTCACCGCCGGCGCCTTGCGCCGGCTTGATGACGAAATCGCTGCGCCCGCCAATGATCTGGTCGAGCTTGTCGATTTCTTTCTCGGTTTCGATGATGCCGTACATTTCCGGCACATGGATACCGGCCGCCAGGGCGCGCTCCTTGGTGATGATCTTGTCGTCGACGATCGGGTACAAGCTGCGCTTGTTGTACTTCAACACGTAGTCCGCGTTGCGCCGGTTGATACCCATGATGCCCCGGGCCTCCAGGGCTTTCCACGTCTTGATCAGGCCAAACATCAGGCGTCAGCCTTCTTCAGGAATGCCTTGAAGCGCACGAGTTCGGTCAGGCGGTAGCCACGGTAGCGGCCCATCGCCAGCATGAAGCCCACCAGGATCAGCAGTACGGCCGGGAACGTGAACACGAAGTACACCAGCTCCGGCACCATCATCAGCAGGTGCGCCAAAGAGGCTGCAAACAGGGTGCCGATGGCCACTTTCATGGCATGGCCACCGCCACGTTCTTCCCAGGTGATCGACAGGCGCTCGATGGTCATGGTCAGGATCACCATCGGGAACAATGCCACCGACAGCCCGCGCTCAAGGCCCAGCTTGTGGCTGAACAGGCTGATGGCGGCGATCAGCACCACGACGAAGGTCAGCACCACCGACAGGCGTGGCAGCATTTGCAGCTTGAGGTGTTCCAGGTATGAGCGTAACGACAGGCCAAGCGCGGTAATCACCGTGAACAGCACGATGCCAAAGCCCAGTTGGGTCTCGCGGAAGGCCAGGGCGATCAGTACGGGGGTGAAGGTACCCAGGGTCTGCAAGCCGATCAGGTTGCGCAGCACCAGGATCACCAGCACGCCGATAGGGATCATGACCATGATCATGAAGGTTTGCTGGGTCTGCAGCGGCAGGCTGTACAGCGAGTACTCGAGGAAGTCGGCGTCGGTGTTCTCGTCGGTCAGCTTGGCCAGGCGGATGGCGTTCATCTCGCTGTTGTTCATGCTGAAGGTGACGTTGGCCTTCTTGCCGCCATCGACGGTGATCAGGTTGTCGTCACCGGTCCACCACAGCAGGCGGTCGCTGGGCAGGCCTTGCTCCCCGGTGTCCGGGTTGAAGTACAGCCAGTCGTTACCGTTGAAACTGCGCAGCCACAGTTCCGGGGTTTGCGGGGTGTCGGCCACCAGGCGGATGGTGTGCACCTTTTCCATCGGTACGTGGGCGATCGACAGCAGCAGGTCGATGATCTGGGCTTTCTTCATCGGCGAGGTGTCGCCGGCCAGCAGCAGCTTGACGTTGTCGTCGTTGAGGTTGTTGACCCGCTTGATGGTCTCGCTGACGAAGGTCTCGACGTCGGCAGAGTGCTGGCGAATCGGCGCCATCAGGGCTTCGGCGGCGATCTTCTCGGGGCCTTCGATAGCCAGGCTGTCACGGAAGGTCGGACCTTTGACCGTGGTCTTCTCGTTGCTGTAGCGCTTGGTCAGCACCAGGCGGTAGTAGAGGGTCTGGTTGCCGCTGGCGCGGCGGGCCGACCAGGTGACCTTGCGGTTACCGTCGGCACGGTTGACGCTCACCCCGTAGTTGTTGGAGATGAAACTCTCGTTGAGGCTGACATAGTCGCGGTTCAGCGGCGGCACGAACATCTGCACCTTGACCGGGTCCTTGGTGCTGGCCACGAACTCGACCTTGGCGTCGATGTTCCACAGGTCGTCGGTTTCATCCTCGGTCACCGGGATGCCGAGGAAGAAGATCTGGTAAGCCGTGACCGCCACACCCAGTAGCACCAGTACGGTGATCAGGACTTTCAGATGGAGGGTAAGAGAGCGCATCGGAATTACTCTGCTTTGTGAGCGTCGGTGGCACAGGCAGGTTTGCCGGCCGCATATTTAAGGCTTGGGTCGACCAGCGCGTCGAAGTGCTTGAGCGCCTCGGAGCCGATCAGCAGCGGGAACTGGAAGGCGCTGCGGTCGGTGAGGTTGACTTCGATGGTGCGCATGGCCTGGCCCATGCAGATTTCAAGTTCGATGACCGGGCGTGCCGTGTAGGCCTTGCCCGATTCGGCATCATAGTCGCCGGCCCGGCGCTTGATCTTGCTTACGCGTGCCAGCGGGCGCTCGATCGGGTGCGAGTGGGCAGCATCGATGGCCAGGTAGAAGCGCACCCAGCTTTCGCCGTTGCGCTTGAACCGCTTGATATCGCGGGCGCTGAGCGAGGCGGTCTTGGCGCCGGTGTCGAGCTTGGCGGCCACTTCCAGGTCCAGGTCGCCCAGCCGTGCATATTCGTTGAGACCATAGACGGTCTTGCCCGCAGCCTGACCAAGGGCCGGCAGCAGGGTGAGGCATAGCAGCAATAAAACGGGTGTAAGTCTCATAATCCTGGCGCGGTGCAGTGCAAGGTTCTAGGCAAGGTTCTGGTCAAGGCGACTGGCAACTACTGCGCAAGCTTCCTCTTTTATCTGTCAACAAGCATGAATGTATGACAGACAGGCTATCCATACCCCATCGGAGGCGCGGCATTCTATCACGCCGACGTCTTGACGCCAGCGGTGCGCGATCTGACAGCACCGGGCGGGGGTTAGTTCGTTATTAGACAATTGTCGACAATGTTCATTTTGTCTTTGACTGGCGAGCGTGTTTTCGCTAATTTCTGGCAAAGAGATTTTCAAGGTGTCGACAATATGCAGGACCTTTCCACCGCCAGCCCGGTGCTGACAGACGAAACGGAAACCTTGTCTGAAAACGTCTTCCGGCGCATTCAGGCGGCCATCGTCAAGGGCGAAATTGCCCCCGGCAGCAAGATTTCCGAGCCGGAGCTGGCGCGCACCTACGGCATCAGCCGTGGGCCGTTGCGCGAGGCCATCCACCGCCTGGAGGGCCAGCGCCTGCTGGTGCGCGTACCGCATGTGGGCGCGCGGGTGGTATCGCTGAACCACGCTGAACTGATCGAACTGTACGAAATCCGCGAGTCGCTGGAAGGCATGGCCTGCCGCCTGGCAGCCGAACGCATGAGTCAGGGCGACATCGACGAACTGCGCCGTGTGCTTGATACCCATGAGCGCGATGCCGCATTCCAGGCTGGTGTGGGTTACTACCAGCAGGAAGGCGACTACGACTTCCATTACCGGATCATCCAGGGCAGCGGCAACCAGACCCTGGTCAAGATGCTGTGCGGCGAACTGTACCAACTGGTGCGCATGTACCGCATCCAGTTCTCTGCCACGCCCAATCGGCCACGCCAGGCCTTTGCCGAACACCACCGCATCCTCGATGCCATCGCCGACCGTGACGGCGAGCTGGCCGAACTCCTGATGCGCCGCCACATCGGCGCGTCCAAGCGCAACATCGAGCGTCACTATCTGGACGCCCACAACAACAGCCCACGAGGTGAGAAATGACTGTGAAGAGCACCCCCGGTCAGCGTTTCCGCGACGCCGTTGCTGCCGAACATCCCCTGCAGGTGGTTGGCGCCATCAACGCCAACCATGCCCTGCTGGCCAAGCGCGCCGGCTTCAAGGCCATCTACCTGTCCGGCGGCGGCGTGGCCGCAGGCTCGCTGGGCTTGCCGGACCTGGGCATCACCGGCCTGGACGACGTGCTCACCGATGTGCGCCGCATTACCGACGTGTGCGACGTGCCGTTGCTGGTGGATGTCGACACCGGCTTCGGTGCGTCGGCCTTCAACGTCGCCCGCACCGTACGTTCGATGAGCAAGTTTGGCGCTGCTGCCATCCATATCGAGGACCAGGTTGGCGCCAAACGCTGCGGCCACCGACCGAACAAGGAAATCGTCAGCCAGCAGGAAATGGTCGACCGCATCAAGGCCGCTGTCGATGCCCGTAGCGACGACAGCTTCGTGATCATGGCGCGTACTGACGCCTTGGCCGTCGAAGGCCTGAACGCTGCCCTTGATCGCGCCGAGGCCTGCATCGAGGCTGGCGCCGACATGATCTTCCCGGAAGCCATCACTGAACTGCAGATGTACAAGACGTTCGCTGATCGGGTGAAGGCACCGATTCTGGCCAACATCACCGAATTCGGCGCCACGCCCCTGTACACCACCGAAGAGCTGGCCTCGGTCGACGTGTCGCTGGTGCTGTACCCGCTGTCGGCGTTCCGTGCCATGAACAAGGCCGCCGAGAACGTGTACACCGCGCTGCGCCGCGACGGCACACAGAAAAACGTGATCGACACCATGCAGACCCGCATGGAGCTCTACGATGCCATTGGTTACCACGCCTTCGAGCAGAGCCTCGACGCGCTGTTTGCCCAGAAGAAAGGGTAAGTGATGGCGCCTGTGCCGGCCTCTTCGCGGGTTTACCCGCGAAGAGGCCGGCACAGGCGAACCGAATTAGCCAGCAAGAAATCCATAACAAATTCAAGAAAGGAGAAACACCATGGCCGAAGCGAAAGTACTCAGTGGCGCAGGCCTGCGTGGCCAGGTGGCCGGCCAGACCGCACTGTCGACCGTTGGCCAGGCCGGTGCCGGGCTGACCTACCGGGGTTACGACGTGCGTGACCTGGCGGCAGGTGCCGAGTTCGAAGAAGTCGCTTACCTGCTGCTGTACGGCGAGCTGCCAACCCAGGCCGAGCTGGCCGATTACAAGCTCAAGCTCAAGGGCCTGCGTGACCTACCGCAAGCATTGAAGGAAGTGCTGGAGCGTATCCCGCGTGACGCCCACCCGATGGACGTGATGCGCACCGGTTGCTCGGTACTGGGTACCCTGGAGCCCGAGCTCACTTTCGAAGCCCAGCGCGACAAGACCGACCGCCTGCTGGCGCTGTTCCCGGCAGTGATGTGCTACTGGTACCGCTTCACCCACCATGGCGTGCGCATCGATTGCACCAGTGACGAAGACACGCTCGGCGGCCACTTCCTGCACCTGCTGCACGGCAAAAAGCCGAGCGAGCTGCACGTCAAGGTCATGAACGTGTCGCTGATCCTGTACGCCGAGCACGAGTTCAACGCCTCCACGTTCACCGCCCGCGTTTGCGCCTCGACCCTGTCCGACCTGTACTCCTGCGTCACCGCTGCCATTGGCTCGCTGCGCGGCCCGCTGCACGGCGGTGCCAACGAGGCGGCGATGGAGCTGATCGAGCGCTTCCAGAGCCCGCAGGAAGCCACCGCCGAGCTGCTGCGCATGCTGGAGCGCAAGGACAAGATCATGGGCTTTGGCCATGCCATCTACAAAGAGTCCGACCCGCGCAACGAGGTGATCAAGGGCTGGTCGAAGCAGCTGGCCGACGAAGTGGGCGACAAGGTGCTGTACCCGGTTTCCGAAGCCATCGACAAGACCATGTGGGAGCAGAAGCGGCTGTTCCCCAACGCTGACTTCTACCATGCCTCGGCGTACCACTTCATGGGTATCCCGACCAAGCTGTTCACCCCGATCTTCGTCTGCTCGCGCCTGACCGGCTGGGCGGCGCATGTCTTCGAACAGCGTGCCAACAACCGCATCATCCGTCCGAGCGCCGAGTATGTCGGCGTCGAGCAGCGCCAGTTCGTGCCGATCGAGCAGCGCTGAAACCGAACCTGTGGGGTGGCCTGTTCCGGCCTCATCGCCGGCAAGCCAGCTCCCACAGGTGTTGCACCGCCCTTGTAGCTAGTGCTGTACCTGTGGGAGCCGGCTTGCCGGCGATGAGGCCGGAGCAGCCAATACAGGGCAGCAATTAGAACGCTATCCACGACCGTACCGTGACCGAGCCTGATAACGATATGAACACAGCATTCCGCAAGCACCTTCCAGGCACCGACCTGGACTACTTCGATGCCCGTGCGGCGGTCGAGGCGATCAAGCCCGGCGCCTACGACGGCCTGCCTTACACGTCCCGCGTGCTCGCCGAGAACCTGGTGCGCCGCTGCGACCCGGCCACCCTCGACGCCTCGCTGGGCCAACTGATCGAACGCCAGCGTGACCTCGACTTCCCGTGGTTCCCGGCCCGCGTGGTGTGCCACGACATCCTCGGCCAGACCGCGCTGGTCGACCTCGCCGGCCTGCGTGATGCCATCGCCGACAAGGGTGGCGACCCGGCCGCCGTCAACCCGGTGGTGCCGGTGCAGCTGATCGTCGACCACTCGCTGGCAGTGGAGTGCGGTGGCTTCGACCCACAGGCCTTCGAAAAGAACCGCGCCATTGAAGACCGCCGCAACGAAGACCGCTTCCACTTCATCAACTGGACCAAGAAGGCGTTCAAGAACGTCGACGTGATCCAGCCGGGTAATGGCATCATGCACCAGATCAACCTGGAGAAGATGTCGCCTGTCATTCATAGCGACCGCGGCGTGGCCTACCCGGACACCTGCGTCGGAACCGACAGCCACACCCCGCATGTCGACGCCCTGGGCGTGATCGCCATTGGCGTTGGTGGCCTGGAAGCCGAAAACGTGATGCTCGGCCGCGCTTCGTGGATGCGCCTGCCCGAAATCGTCGGCGTCGAGCTGACCGGCAAGCTGGCACCGAACATCACCGCCACCGACCTGGTGCTGGCCCTGACCGAATTCCTGCGTAAACAGAAAGTCGTCGGCGCCTACCTGGAATTCCACGGCGAGGGCGCCCGCGCGCTGACCTTGGGTGACCGCGCCACCATTTCCAACATGGCCCCGGAATACGGCGCCACCGCCGCGATGTTCGCCATCGACCAGCAGACCATCGACTACCTGCGCCTGACCGGCCGCGAAGAGCAGCAGGTCAAGCTGGTGGAAACCTACGCCAAGGCGACCGGCCTGTGGGCCGACAGCCTGGGCGGCGCCGTCTACGAGCGCACCCTGAGCTTCGACCTGTCGAGCGTGGTGCGCAACATGGCCGGCCCGTCCAACCCGCACGCTCGCGTGGCCACCAGCGACCTGGCAGCCAAAGGCATTGCCGGCAGCTGGGAAGAGGTGCCGGGGCAGATGCCGGACGGTGCGGTGATCATTGCCGCCATCACCAGCTGCACCAACACCAGCAACCCGCGCAACGTGATAGCTGCTGGCCTGATTGCACGCAATGCCAACAGGCTTGGCCTGGCCCGCAAACCGTGGGTCAAGTCGTCGCTGGCGCCAGGTTCCAAGGCTGTGCAGCTTTACCTGGAAGAAGCCGGGCTGGAGAAGGAGCTGGAGCAACTCGGTTTTGGTATCGTCGCCTTCGCTTGCACCACCTGCAACGGGATGTCTGGCGCGCTGGACCCGGTGATCCAGCAAGAAATCATCGACCGCGACCTGTACGCCACCGCCGTGCTGTCGGGTAACCGCAACTTCGACGGGCGTATCCACCCGTATGCCAAGCAGGCCTTCCTGGCTTCGCCGCCGCTGGTGGTGGCCTATGCCATTGCCGGCACGATCCGCTTCGACATCGAGAAGGATGTGCTGGGCGTGGTCGATGGCAAGGAAATCCGCCTCAAGGACATCTGGCCGAGCGATGAAGAGATCGACGCCGTGGTACGTGCCGCGGTCAAGCCAGAGCAGTTCCGCAAGGTGTACATTCCGATGTTCGCCATCGAGGAAGACCGCGGGCCGAAGGTGGCGCCGCTGTATGACTGGCGCCCGATGAGCACTTACATCCGCCGCCCGCCGTATTGGGAAGGCGCGCTGGCCGGTGAACGTACCCTGCGCGGCATGCGGCCGTTGGCGGTGCTGCCGGACAACATCACCACCGACCACCTGTCGCCGTCCAACGCCATCATGCTCGACAGCGCCGCCGGTGAATACCTGGCGAAAATGGGCTTGCCGGAAGAGGACTTCAACTCTTACGCCACCCACCGCGGCGACCACCTGACCGCCCAGCGTGCCACGTTCGCCAACCCCAAACTGTTCAACGAAATGGTGCGCAAGGAAGACGGCAGCGTGAAGCAGGGCTCGCTGGCGCGTATCGAGCCGGAAGGCAAGGTGACCCGCATGTGGGAGGCGATCGAAACCTACATGCAGCGCAAACAGCCGCTGATCATCGTGGCCGGCGCCGACTACGGCCAAGGTTCGTCCCGCGACTGGGCGGCCAAGGGCGTGCGCCTGGCGGGTGTCGAGGCCATTGTCGCCGAAGGCTTCGAGCGCATTCACCGCACCAACCTGGTGGGCATGGGCGTGTTGCCGCTGGAGTTCAAGCCAGGCACTGACCGCAAAACCCTGGGCCTGGACGGCAGCGAGACCTATGACGTGCTGGGTGCACGTACGCCACGGGCGACCCTCACGTTGGTGGTTACCCGCGCCAATGGCGAGCGCCTGGAAGTGCCGGTGACCTGCCGCCTGGACACCGCCGAGGAAGTGTCGATCTACGAGGCGGGCGGGGTGCTGCAACGCTTTGCCCAGGACTTCCTCGAAGCGACCGCCTGAGCATGAAACGGGGGCCGCTTTGCGGCCCATCGCGACGCAAGGCCGCTCCCACAACGGGCGGCGCAGTACCTGTGGGAGCGGCCTTGTGTCGCGAAAGGGCTGCATAGCAGCCCCAGGGTATTTCACCGGACTATCAGGATGCCCAAGACAATGGCACATGTACCCCAGATCAAAATCCCCGCCACCTACATTCGTGGCGGCACCAGCAAAGGCGTGTTCTTCCGCCTGCAAGACCTGCCCGAGCAGGCGCAGATCCCCGGCCCCGCCCGTGACGCACTGCTGCTGCGGGTAATAGGCAGCCCCGACCCCTACGGCAAGCAGATCGACGGCATGGGCGGCGCCACGTCCAGCACCAGCAAGACCGTGATCCTGTCGCAAAGCATCAAGCCAGAACACGATGTCGACTACCTGTTCGGCCAGGTCAGCATCGACAAGGCGTTCGTCGACTGGAGCGGCAACTGCGGCAACCTGTCTGCTGCGGTCGGTTCGTTCGCCATCAGCAGTGGCCTGGTCGACCCGGCGCGCATTCCGCGCAACGGCATCGCCACGGTGCGCATCTGGCAGGCCAATATCGGCAAGACCATCATCGCCCATGTCCCGATCACTGAAGGTGAAGTGCAGGAAACCGGCGACTTCGAGCTGGACGGGGTGACCTTCCCGGCGGCCGAGGTGGAACTGGAGTTCCTCGACCCGGCGGCCGACGACGGTGACGACGGCGGTGCGATGTTCCCCACTGGCAGCCTGGTCGATGACCTGGAGGTGCCGGGTGTCGGCACCTTCAAGGCGACCCTGATCAACGCTGGCATTCCGACCATCTTCGTAAACGCGGCGGATATCGGCTACACCGGTACCGAACTGCAGGACGCCATCAACGGCGACCCGCAGGCGCTGCTGCGTTTCGAGACCATTCGTGCTTATGGCGCCGTGCGCATGGGCTTGATCGACAATGTCGACCAGGCTGCCGGGCGTCAGCACACACCAAAAGTGGCGTTCGTTGCGCCACCGAGCACCTACACTGCGTCCAGTGGCAAGGTGGTACAGGCAGGGGATGTCGACCTGTTGGTGCGGGCCTTGTCGATGGGCAAGCTGCATCATGCCATGATGGGTACGGCGGCGGTGGCGATCGGCACCGCAGCGGCCATTCCGGGCACGCTGGTCAACCTCGCCGCTGGCGGGGGCGAGCGCAGCGCTGTGCGTTTCGGCCACCCTTCGGGCACCTTGCGGGTCGGGGCCGAGGCGCGCCGGGTGGAGGGTGAGTGGACAGTGACCAAGGCAATCATGAGCCGCAGTGCTCGCGTGCTGATGGAGGGCTGGGTTCGCGTGCCTGGCGATAGCTTCTAAAGCACCACTGGCGCTCGGCTTCAAGAGGGGCCGCTTTGCGGCCCTTCGCGGGCTTGCCCGCTCCCACAGGTAATCACAGGGTTTGAATGCTGTGATATCCCTGTGGGAGCGGGCGAGCCCGCGAAGGGCTGCACAGCAGCTCCGGCAATTCTGAAGGGAGCTGGATATGAGCGCCAACGTAGACCTCAACGACCGCCCGGATTACGACCGGGTGCTACAGACCCTGGCCGATTACGCCCTCGGCTACCGGGTCGATTCCGCCGAAGCCCTGGCCACCGCGCGCAACTGCCTGATGGACACCCTCGGCTGCGGCCTGCTGGCCCTGCGCTTCCCCGAATGCACGAAACTCCTCGGCCCTCAGGTGGAAGGCACGCTGGTCCCCAATGGCGCCCGTGTTCCTGGCACCGCCTACCGCCTCGACCCGGTCAAGGCCGCCTGGGACATCGGCTGCACGGTGCGCTGGCTGGACTACAACGACACCTGGCTGGCCGCTGAATGGGCTCATCCCTCGGACAACCTTGGCGGCATACTGGCCGTGGCTGATCACCTGTCGCAGAAGCACGTCGCAGCGGGTGAGGCGCCGCTGCTGATGCGCGATGTGCTTGAGGCAATGGTCATGGCCCATGAGATCCAGGGTGTGCTGGCACTGGAAAATTCTTTCAACCGTGTCGGGCTCGATCACGTGATTCTGGTGAAGGTGGCCTCAACCGCCGTGTGTGCCAGGCTGATGGGGGCCAATCGCGAGCAGATGCTCTCGGCCTTGTCCCACGCCTTCGTCGACGGCCAGGCCCTGCGCACTTACCGCCATGCGCCCAATGCCGGTTCTCGCAAGTCCTGGGCGGCGGGCGATGCTTCCAGCCGGGGCGTGCGCCTGGCTGATATCGCCCTGCGCGGCGAGATGGGCGTGCCGGGCGTGCTCACGGCGCCGCAGTGGGGGTTCTACGACGTATCGTTCAGTCATACCAACAAAGACTTGGCGCTCAAGCCTGCCGGGCAGTACGAGCTGCGTCTGCCTCAGGCCTTGGGCAGCTATGTGATGGAAAACGTGTTGTTCAAGGTCAGTTTCCCTGCCGAGTTTCATGCCCAGACCGCCTGTGAGGCGGCAGTGACCCTGCACCCATTGGTGCGCAACCGTCTGCATGAAATCGACCGCATCGTGATCACCACCCAGGAGTCAGCGATCCGCATCATTTCCAAGAGCGGCCCGCTGGCCAATGCTGCCGACCGTGACCACTGCCTGCAGTACATGGTGGCGGTACCGCTGATCTTCGGCCATTTGGTGGCGGAGCACTATGAAGATGCTTTCCATGCCCACCACCCAAGCATCGATCGCCTGCGCGAGAAGATGGAAGTGGTGGAGGACCTGCGCTTCAGCCGCGAGTACCTGGAGCCAGACAAGCGCTCGATCGCCAACGCGCTGCAAGTGTTCTTCAAGGATGGCAGCAGCACTGACCAAGTGGTGGTGGAATACCCGATCGGGCATCGGCGGCGGCGAGGGGAGGGCATACCGTTGCTGGAGGCCAAGTTCAGGGCAAACCTGGGGACGCGTTTTGCTCGTCAGCGGTGTGCGCAGATTGTGGAGGTATGCAAGGACCAGCAGCAGCTGGAGGGTATGGCGGTGCACAGGTTTGTGGATTTGTTTGTGATCTGAGGTGGCCGGTACAGGCTAAAACAAAAAGCCCCGGCATCGCTGCCAGGGCTTTCTTTACTGCCTGTAACTCAGCTTAAGCCTGAACCACCGGGATCTTGGCGTTGGCTGCCGCTTCGCGGAACTCGGCGATCTGGTCGAAGCTCAGGTAGCGGTAGACGTCGGCAGCCATGCTGTCGATGTCTTTCGCGTACTGCATGTACTCTTCGACGGTCGGCAGCTTGCCGATGATCGAAGCGACAGCAGCCAGTTCGGCCGATGCCAGGTACACGTTGGTCGCGTCGCCCAGACGGTTCGGGAAGTTACGGGTCGAGGTGGAGACCACGGTCGAACCGGTCTGCACACGTGCCTGGTTACCCATGCACAGCGAGCAGCCTGGCATTTCCATGCGCGCACCGGCCTTGCCGTAGATGCCGTAGTAGCCTTCTTCGGTCAGCTGGTGAGCATCCATCTTGGTTGGCGGAGCCAGCCACAGACGGGTAGGGATGCCACCCTTGACCTTCTCCAGCAGCTTGCCGGCAGCGCGGAAGTGGCCGATGTTGGTCATGCACGAACCGATGAACACTTCGTCGATCTTCTCGCCCTGTACCGAAGACAGCAGGCGGGCATCGTCCGGGTCGTTCGGCGCGCAGAGCACAGGCTCTTTGACGTCGGCCAGGTCGATTTCGATGATTTCAGCGTACTCGGCATCGGCGTCAGCCGACAGCAGCTCAGGGTTGGCCAGCCAGGCTTCCATGGCCTGGGCGCGGCGCTCCAGGGTGCGGGCATCGCCGTAGCCTTCGCCGATCATCCAGCGCAGCAGGGTGATGTTGGACGTCAGGTACTCGGCAATGGCCTTCTCTGGCAGCTTGATGGTGCAACCGGCAGCGGAACGCTCGGCCGAGGCATCGGACAGCTCGAAAGCTTGCTCGACGGTCAGTTCGTCCAGGCCTTCGATTTCCAGGATGCGGCCGGAGAAGGCGTTTTTCTTGCCTTTTTTCTCAACGGTCAGCAGGCCTTTCTGGATGGCGTAGTAAGGGATGGCATGCACCAGGTCACGCAGGGTGATGCCGGGTTGCAGTTTGCCCTTGAAGCGCACCAGGATCGATTCTGGCATGTCCAGCGGCATGACGCCGGTGGCGGCGGCGAAGGCCACCAGGCCGGAACCGGCCGGGAACGAGATGCCGATCGGGAAGCGGGTGTGCGAGTCGCCACCGGTACCGACGGTGTCAGGCATCAGCATGCGGTTCAGCCAGCTGTGGATGATGCCGTCGCCTGGGCGCAGCGACACGCCGCCACGGGTGCGGATGAAGTCTGGCAGGGTGTGGTGGGTGGTGACGTCGATCGGCTTTGGATAAGCCGCGGTGTGGCAGAACGACTGCATGACCAGGTCGGCAGAGAAGCCCAGGCACGCCAGGTCTTTCAGCTCGTCGCGGGTCATCGGGCCAGTGGTGTCCTGGGAACCGACGGTGGTCATCTTCGGCTCGCAGTAGGCACCTGGGCGCACGCCCTGGCCTTCTGGCAGGCCACAGGCACGGCCGACCATTTTCTGCGCCAGGGTGAAGCCCTTGCCGGAGTCGGCAGGCTGCTCTGGTTTCTTGAACAGGTCGGAGGCACCCAGGCCCAGCTCGGCGCGGGCTTTTTCGGTCAGGCCACGGCCAACGATCAGCGGGATACGGCCGCCAGCGCGGACCTCGTCCAGCAGCACTTCGGTTTTCAGCTCGAAGTTGGTGACCAGCTCGTCGCTTTCGTGGCGGCGTACTTCACCTTTGTACGGGTAGACGTCGATGACGTCGCCCATGCCCAGGTTGGTGCAGTCGAACTCGATCGGCAGGGCGCCGGCGTCTTCCATGGTGTTGTAGAAGATCGGGGCGATCTTGGTGCCGAAGCAGAAGCCACCGGCGCGCTTGTTCGGCACGTACGGAATGTCGTCGCCGAAGAACCACAGTACCGAGTTGGTAGCGGATTTACGCGAGGAACCGGTACCTACCACGTCACCTACATAGGCAACCGGGAAGCCCTTGGCCTTGACGGCTTCGATCTGTGCCAGCGGGCCGACCGAACCAGGCTGCTGAGGCTCGATGCCGTCGCGGGCCATTTTCAGCATGGCCAGGGCGTGCAGCGGGATGTCAGGGCGCGACCAGGCGTCCGGAGCAGGCGACAGGTCGTCGGTGTTGGTTTCGCCTGGCACCTTGAACACGGTCAGGGTGTACTTCTCGGCGATGGCCGGGCGGGCGGTGAACCACTCGCCGGCAGCCCAGGAGTCCAGCACGGCCTTGGCGTGAGCGTTGCCGGCCTTGGCTTTTTCGGCCACGTCGTGGAAGGCATCGAACATCAGCAGGGTGTGCTTGAGCTGTTCGGCCGCGACGGCGCCCAGTTCGGCGTCATCCAGCAGTGCGACCAGCGTTTCGATGTTATAGCCGCCCTGCATTGTGCCGAGCAGTTCGGTGGCGTGCTTGCGGTCGATCAGAGGCGACTGGGTTTCGCCCTTGGCAACAGCAGAGAGGAAAGCAGCCTTGACGTAGGCAGCTTCGTCGACCCCTGGCGGTACGCGGTTGGTGATCAGGTCTACGAGGAAGGCTTCTTCGCCGGCCGGCGGGTTTTTCAGCAGCTCGACCAGGCCTGCGGTTTGTTCGGCGTTCAGCGGCTGGGGCACGATACCCAGGGCGGCACGCTCTTCGATGTGTTTGCGGTAGGCTTCAAGCACAGTTATTTCCCTCATCAGTGGTCCCTAAAGGGGGTCCGGGACGCTTATCCAGCATTCGATGCACCCATGCGCTGCCACGGCTTTGTGGGCCGCCCAGCCAGAGTCGCAAAGAATCCTTACAGAAGCTGCTTTCAAAGTTTTACGCCTGCAGAACGGGGAGCTGATGAGGGCTGGCGCGGGCATGCGAGGGAAGCATGGCCCGGGCCAACGCCGTTCTACCGGATTAACTGTGCTCGTGACGCTTTGAAAACAGCTTCCAACGGACATTGTTGCCTTTGAAAAGGCCGGATGATTCTACGGCAAAAAAAGCCCGAAAGTAAGGCGCAGAAGATGACTTTAACGAGTGACCCTGGTTAGACAAAGGGCTAACATGGGCCCGTGTTCCACCGCCAAACTGTTGTTTTTCATGTCCAACAAGTCCATCAAGACCCCTTGCGTCGGCCTGTGCTCCACGGTGTACGGAGACACGGTGTGCCGTGGCTGCAAGCGTTTCCACCACGAAGTGATCAACTGGAACGGCTACGACGACGCGCAAAAACGCGCGGTGTGGCTGCGCCTTGAGCAGTTGCTGGTGCAGGTGATGATGGCCAAGCTGGAGGTGTTCGACAAAAGCCTGCTGCGTCAGCAACTGGAGCAGCGCTCCATCCGTTTTGTCGAGCAGCAGTCGGAATATTGCTGGGCTTACCAGCTGATTGCCCGCGGGGCGCGAATGATCCGTGACCTGGAGGCCTACGGCATGGTGCTGCTGCCGGAGTTTCGCGACTGGGAACTGCCGCAATTGCGCGATGCCATCGATCGCGAGTTCTTCCTGCTTTCAGAAGCGCATTACCAGCGCTACATCGCCCCCAGCTTCCTGCGCGATGCCATGGGCAGCACGCAGGGCCAGTAGCGCGGGCGGATCAGTCGCCGGTGTATTCGCAACCGCTGGTGCAGGTTTCGTGGATGCGCACTTTCGACAGTTCCGGCATCAGCGGCTTGACCTGGTCCCAGATCCACTTGGCGATCACTTCGCTGGTGGGGTTTTCAAGGCCCGGGATGTCGTTCAGGTAGTTGTGGTCCAGTTGCTCGTAGATCGGCTTGAAGATCGCCTTGACCTCGGCGAAGTCGCGGATCCAGCCAGTGTGCGGGTCGAGCGGGCCGGTCAGGTGCAGGCCGACCTTGAACGAGTGGCCATGCAGGCGGCCGCATTTGTGCCCTTCAGGGACGTGGGGCAGGCGGTGGGCCGATTCGAATGTGAACTCTTTGAAAATTTCCACGCTGTCATAACTCTGTGTGAATCAATGAATGCGCGCATTCTACCAGCATGGCCGTTACAAGGCTTGCAGGCGTTCATGCAGCCGCCCGGTGGCGACCAGCTCCAGCAACTCGTCGCCCAGGCGCTGGCTTTCAGCGATAGCCTTGTACCAATAGCGCTTGCGGCCTGGCGCATCACCCATGAAGCGCTTGAAGTCGTTGCGGTCCGGCAGCTTGCCATAGGGCAGGGCGGCCAGGTACTGCGGCGAAGGGGTCATCAGCAGCACGTTCTGCAGGCGGGTGGCATCGCCTTTGCGCCAGGGCAAGGCTTTGTCGAACCAGCCCGGTACCACCTTGTCGGTGAAGTGCGGGTACAGCACCAGGTCGTCGCCGCGGTAGGGCAGGTCGAGGTGGTAGTCGAGCAGGCCGCCGTCGCGGTAGGTGCCAGCGCCCACGCCGGGGATGTCTTTCACACCCTGCATGACCATGGGGATCGAACCCGAGGCCAGCAGGGCGTGGCGCAGGTTGGCCAGGTCCAGCGGCAGGTAGCGTGAGGGGAAGTCGGTCAGTGCGTCGAGCGGCGGCGTGGCGCGCACGTCGTGCAGGATGATGCGCTCGAAGTGGCGCGCCAGGCGCGAACGGCCGAGCAGGTTGCTGGCCACCACCGAGCCCAGGCCCAGGCCCAGGCGGCCGCGATGGTCGTGGGCTAGCTGGCCATGGCTTTTCACTACCAGGATATTCAGGTGATAGTGCGGGTTGGCCAGCAGCTGGCCGTCGCGGCCCTGCAGCAGGTCGTCGAGCATGCGTTGGCAACTGTGGCTGATTTCGGCCGGGGTGGCGCCCTTGGCGAAATCCAGTTCGGTGTACAACTCGCCCAGGCGACGCAGACCCGCGATGGGGTCTTCGAGGCAGGCGCTGGCGAAGCGCCAGGCACCGATCGAAGCGCCAATCAGGGCGCGCGGGCGCGGTGCCGAAGGCAGCCACTCGCCGAACAGTGCCAGGTCCAGGCCCTGGATACCCAGCGGCTTCGGGCCACCGGCCGCACCTGGCAGCACCCCGACATCGGCCGCCTGCAGGCCGCGCTCGCGGATGAGCCGCAGGGCACGGTCACCGGCCTTGAAGGTGAGGGCAGGGTACTTGATGTGGATGGCGCTCATGGCGGATCTCTTGGGCTTGTAGGAGCAGCCTTGTGCTGCAAAGGGCCCGTACAGACTACACAACTGTTGTGCCTGCACGGGCCCTTTCGCAGCACAGGGCTGCTCCTGCAGGAGACCAAACCTGCCTGGAGTTGTAACTGCGCTATCATGGCGCCAGCTGTTTTCAGGTTGAATTAAGGACCGGTGGTTAGTCTTAACCCCGTAGACAACTTACACAGTTCTCAGGAGAGAAGAACGATGAAAACCTTGACTGCCCTGTTCACCGCCGCTGCCCTCGCCCTGGGCGCGAATGCCGCTTTCGCCAAGGATGTACAGCCTGACGAAGTGGTCAAGCTGGTCAACGCCAAGACCATCAAGTCGCTGGATGATCTCAAAGCCACCGCCGTGGCCAAGCACCCCGGCGCCACCGTCACCGACTCGGAGCTTGAGGACGAGTACGGCCGCTACATCTACAAGGTCGAGTTGCGCGACACCCAGAACGTCGAGTGGGACGTGGCGCTGGACGCCAAGACCGGTGAAGTGCTGAAGGACGAGCGGGACAACTGATGATTCACTTACCGCGGCCGGCGCGCTACCTCGCGCTGGCGCTGCTGGCCGTGTGCTCCCTGGCCGCAGCCCGCGACCTTGACCAGGACGAAGCCCTGAAGCTGCGGCAGAAGGGCGTCATCCTGCCGCTCGAGCAATTGCTGGAAACCGCCCTGGGGCGTCACCCCGGGGCGCGCCTGCTGGAAGCCGAGCTGGAAGAAGACGACGATCGCTACGAATATGAGGTCGAACTGCTGACGGTTGAAGGTGTGGTACGCGAGATCAAGCTCGATGCCAGCACCGGTGCCCTGCTCAAAGACGAGGAAGACGACTGAATGCGCCTGTTGCTTGTCGAGGACAATGTACCGCTGGCCGATGAGCTGACCGCCGGCCTGCAGCGCCAGGGCTATGCCGTGGACTGGCTGGCCGACGGCCGCGACGCGGTTTACCAGGGCCAGAGCGAACCCTACGACCTGATCATTCTCGACCTTGGCCTGCCGGGCTTGCCGGGCCTGGATGTGCTGGCCCAGTGGCGTGCTGCCGGCCTGGTCACGCCGGTGCTGATCCTCACCGCCCGCGGCTCGTGGGCCGAGCGCATCGAGGGGCTGAAGGCCGGGGCTGATGACTACCTGAGCAAACCGTTCCACCCGGAAGAGCTGCAATTGCGTATCCAGGCATTGCTCCGCCGCGCCCGGGGCCTGGCCAACCAGCCGAAACTGGAGGCAGCGGGGCTGCACCTGGATGAAAGCCGTCAGTGTGTGAGCCGTGACGGCATGGATGTGCAACTGACCGCTGCCGAGTTTCGGCTGCTGCGTTACTTCATGCTGCACCCGCAGCAGATCCTGTCCAAAAGCCACCTGGCCGAACACCTTTACGACGGCGAAACCGAGCGGGACTCCAACGTGCTGGAAGTGCACGTCAATCACTTGCGGCGCAAGCTGGGCCGCAGCGTGATCGAGACCCGTCGCGGGCAAGGCTACATCTATGCCGGGAGCGCCGGGTGAAGTCGATCCAGGCGCGCCTGAGCCTGGGCCTGGTGGCGGTGCTGGTGGTGGTCGGCGTGGTGCTGGCGCAACTGACCTTGTGGCTGTTCGAAGCTGGCCTGCAACGCTACCTGGAAAACGGCCTGCGCAAGGAAAGCGAGAACCTGCTGGTGGCGTTGGTACGTGGGCCGTCCGGCCTGCAGCTGGATGAGCGGCGTATTTCGGCGGCCTACCAACGGCCTTTTTCCGGTTACTACTTCCGCATCGATTTTGACAAAGGCACCTGGAGGTCTCGTTCGCTGTGGGACCTTGACATGCCCAAACCATCGGCGCCCGGGCTTTCCGATAGCCATGAACTCGGCCCGGAAGGGCAGCAACTGCTGGCCCTGCGCGCCGACTACCGGCGCCTGGGCCAGGACATTTCGATCAGCGTGGCACAGGACTATTCGCCGGTGCGCGAAGGTTTCCGGCGCATGCAGCAGATCGGCCTGGGCATGGGCCTTGTTGCGCTGATTCTGGTTCTCGTGCTGCAGCGCATCACGGTTACCCGCTCGTTACGCCCGCTTGAGCGGGCACGCCAGCAGATCGCCCAGCTGCAGCAGGGCCAGCGCTCGCAGCTGGATGAGCAGGTGCCCAGCGAGTTGGCGCCGCTGGTGGGGCAGATCAACCACTTGCTCAGCCATACCGAAGACAGCTTGCGGCGGTCGCGCAATGCCTTGGGCAACCTTGGGCATGCACTCAAGACCCCGCTGGCGGTGCTATTGAACCTGGCTTCCAGCGCGCGCCTGAAGGATCTGCCGGAGGTAAGCGCGCAGATGCGTGAGCAGTTGGAGCAAATTCAGCAACGGCTGGCGCGGGAGCTGAACCGTGCGCGCCTGGCAGGGGATGCGCTGCCTGGCGCGCAGTTCGATTGCGACGCCGAGCTACCGGGGTTGCTGAGCACGTTGGGCATGATTCACGGAGAGGGCTTGCTACTGGCCAGGGACGTGCCGCCCGGGTTGCTGCTGCCGTGGGACCGCGAGGACTTCCTGGAGCTGCTGGGTAATCTGCTGGACAACGCCTGCAAGTGGGCGGACAGCGAGGTGCGGCTGAGCATTGCGCCGAATGCCGGGGGTTACCAGCTGTGGGTCGATGACGATGGCCCAGGCATCCCTGAGAACCAACGGCTGCAGGTGCTGGAGCGGGGCTCGCGGCTGGACGAGCAGGTGGACGGGCATGGGCTGGGGTTGGGTATCGTGCGTGATATCGTCGACGCCTGGGGCGGGCGTCTGGCCTTGGAGCAGAGCCCGCTGGGAGGATTGCGTGTGAGCATCGACCTGCCGCGCAAGGCTCGGTAATGCCGGGGCCGCTAGGCGGCCCATCGCGACACGAGGCCGCTCCCACAGGTGTGCCCAATCCGCCGAGGCCGTATCAGTACTGCAAAAAAATTGCAGTACAGCCGCAGTTTTTTGAATTGGCCCAAATGCCCCCCCGCCCGGCAAAATCCCCCCAAGAAACCCTGCGGTTTCCATCTCTCCATGGAAGGAGCCCCTTGTGGTATTGCACGCGCAATACGAGGCCCAGGCCAGCTCGGCTGGGCTTTCTTTTTAATCAGAAAAAACCAAAGACCCCGATTACCCAATGCCTGCCTCGCGTTCCGAAAACCGCCTGCAGCGCCTGTTGCCGGCGCCCCTGAATACCTCTCCAAAAGAATGGTTGCGTGCCGGTATCGGTGCGTTGCTCGGTCTGTTCCTCGCTGGCTGGCTGACCAGCATGGCCTATGGCCCCGGCATCGCCTTGCACCTGCTGGGCCCGCTGGCGGCCACGGCAGTGCTGGTGTTCGCCGTGCATTCCGGCCCGTTGGCCCAACCTTGGCCAGTGCTGGGCAGCTACGCGCTGGCCGGCGCGGTCGGCCTGGCCATGCGCCAGGGCTTCGGCCCGGAGCTGTGGGTGGCCGCAGCGGCCCTGGGCGTCTCGATCCTGGTGATGTGCCTGCTGCGCTGCCTGCACCCGCCGGGTGGCGGGGTGGCAGTGAGCGCAGTGCTGGCTGATTCGGGGCTGACCGTCATGGGTGATCACCTGCTTGAGCCCATTCTGCTCAACGCGCTGATCCTGGTGAGCGTGGCGGTGCTCTACAATCGCCTGACCGGTGTGCGCTACCCGAAAGGCGTAGTGCCGCGCAACGATGTGCACCATACCCACGACCCCCTGCCCAGTGAGCGGGTCGGCATCCGTGGCGAGGACCTGGATCAGGCCCTAGAAGAGCTGGGTGAGTTCGTCGACGTCACCCGTGACGAGCTGGAACGCATCATCCTCGCCACCGAGCAGCACGCCCTGCAGCGCAGCCTTGGCGGTATTACCGCGGGTTCGGTGATGTCGCGCGATGTGCAGTTCGCCACGCCCGAAACCACCCTTGAGCAGGCCTGGAAAATGCTGGCCAGCCACCACCTGAAAACCCTGCCGGTATTGCAGCAGGGCAAGCTGGTGGGCATCGTCAGCCTCAGCGACCTGGTTGGCCCGGCCATGCAGCGTGGCCGCTTCAGCTGGCGCGGGCTGTTCGGCCGCAAAGCGGTACGCATGGAGCAGGTGATGAGCCGCCGGGTGGTCAGTGTCAGTAGCCAGCATCCGCTGGAGCGCCTGTTGCCGTTGTTGTGCGAGCAGGGCCTGCATTGCCTGCCGGTGCTCGATACCGGCAAGCTGGTGGGGGTAATCACCCAGACCGACCTGATCGCTGGCCTCAAGCGCCAGCTGCTCAGCAACGCCGAGGCTTCAGATAACCGGGTCCCAGCGTTGTGACCAGTCGCTGGCGCCGGCGGCTACCAGCTGGCGCAGGATGACGAAGGCCTGTTGCAGGGCTTCGCTGTCGCGTTTGCGTGGGTACACCAGGAAGGTCGGGTAGGTGAATTCCGGCGCCTGCGGTACCCGCTCGAACACGCCGCTGTCCAGGTACGCCTGCACCACGCGCGTGCGGAAGTAACCGCTGCCGCCCTGATCGAGAATGAACTGCAAGGCCAGGGGGCCCAGGTTGAAACTGAGCGCCGGGCGGGCGCAGTCGGGCAGGGCGGCATCGTGCTGGCGGCGGAAGGCCTCGCCCCAGTCGATGTAGATGTAAGGCTCTGGCTGGTCCACCCGGCGCACGCGGATCAGCTTTTCTTCCATCAACTGTTCCACCTGCAGGCCTGGACCGTAGGTCGGCTGATACACCAGCGCAGCGTCCAGCAAACCCATCTCGACCTTGCGCAGCAGCGACTCGCCGTCGCTTACCTCGCTGCGGATGGCATGGCTGGGCAGCTCACGGTGCAGGGCACTGATCCAGTCAAGCATCATCGGGTTGCCCAGGCTCACTTCTCCCCCCACATGCAGCACTTGCTGGCAGCCCTCGGGCAGCGGCAGGTCGCGCCGCGCCGCTTCCCAGGTTTGTACCAGCTGGTTGGCGTAACTGACGAATGCTTCACCGTCGCTGGTCAGGCTGGCGCCGTTGCGGCTGCGCACAAATAGCTGGCAGCCCAGTTGCTGCTCCAGGCGCTGCACCCGGGCGGTAATTGCCGTCTGTGACACGAACAGGCGTTCGGCGGCGGCGACCAGGCTGCCGCAACGCACGATTTCCAGGAAGGTTCGGGCCTGATCGATATCCATGGGCTGCTCGGTGGCTGAAGGGTGGCCTATTCTAGAGGCTTTGCACCGTTATGGGGCGCTTTTGCGTTGTCTGCAAATTTGCAGGTCGGTTGTGACTTTAGTCCCATGGCGGCGCGGGTGTAGCGGTCCATACTCAGGTTTCGCCCTTCAATAACAACAAGTACCGGGTTCCCTTCGATATGAGCTACCAGCACAGCTACGCCCATTCCATTTCCGACCCTGCCGCTTTCTGGGCGGAACAGGCCGCGCACCTGGCCTGGCACCGCAAGCCTGCCCTGACCCTGCAAGACAATGCCGACGGTACCCACCGCTGGTTCGCCGATGGCCGTCTGAACAGTTGCTACCTGGCCCTCGACCACCAGATCGAGCTGGGCCGTGGCGAGCAGGTGGCGCTGATCTACGATTCGCCGGTCGCCGGCGTGCAGCAGGCCTACACCTACAACCACTTGCGCGACGAAGTGGCGCGCCTGGCCGGTTTGCTGCGCCAGCTGGGGGTGGAAAAGGGCGATGGGGTGATCATCTACATGCCCATGGTGCCGCAAGCGGCCATGGCCATGCTGGCCTGCGCGCGGATTGGCGCGGTGCATTCGGTGGTGTTCGGCGGCTTTGCCGCCAACGAGCTGGCCCTGCGCATCGATGACGCCCGGCCCACGCTGCTGCTGACGGCATCCTGCGGGCTGGAATTCGACAAGGTGATTGCCTACAAGCCGCTGGTCGACCGCGCCCTGCAACTGGCCCGCCACCAGCCGCGCAATGTGCTGGTGCTGCAACGGCCGCAGGCGCAGGCGCAGCTGCAGCCAGGCCGCGACCTGGACTGGCAGGTAGCCTTGGTCGGCGCCCAGCCGGTGGCACCGGTCGAGCTGGATGCGGGCGACCCGCTGTACATCATGTACACCTCTGGCACCACCGGCAAACCCAAGGGCATCGTCCGCGAAAATGGCGGCAATGCCGTGGCGCTGTGCTATGCCATGCGCCATATCTACGGCATGCAGGCCGGGGACGTGTGGTGGGGCATTTCCGATGTGGGGTGGGTGGTCGGCCATTCGCTGATCGTCTATGGGCCGCTGATGAGCGGCTGCACCACAGTGTTCTACGAAGGCAAACCGATCCGCACGCCGGACGCCTCGGCCTACTGGCGGGTGGTGGAACAATACAAGGTCAACGCGCTGTTCTGTGCGCCCACCGCCATGCGTGCCATCCGCAAGGAAGACCCGGAGGGCGAGCTGATCCGCAAGCACGACCTCAGCTCGCTGCGCCAACTGTTCCTGGCGGGTGAGAAGCTCGATTCCAGCACCCATGAATGGCTGGAGCGGGTCAGTGGCAAGCCGGTGCACGACCACTGGTGGCAGACTGAAACCGGCTGGCCGGTCACCGCGCCCTGCGTGGGGCTGGACGGCAGTGCGGCGAAACCGGGTTCAAGCAACCGGGCGGTTCCGGGCTATCACGTACGTGTGGTGGATGACGAGGGCCATTTGCTGGGCCCCAACCACCAGGGCTCGATCGTCATTGCCTTGCCATTGCCGCCTGGGTGCAGCCAGACCCTGTGGGGCGATCACGAGCGTTATTTGCAGGCTTACCTGCGCACTTACCCCGGGTATTACCATACGGGTGACGGCGGCTTTCTGGATGATGACGGTTTCGTCTACATCATGGGGCGCACGGATGACGTGATCAATGTCTCTGGCCACCGGCTGTCCACGGGCGAAATGGAGGACCTGGTGGCCTGCCACCCGGCGGTGGCCGAGTGTGCGGTGATTGGCGTGCACGATGAAATCAAGGGGCAAGTGCCGTTGGCGCTCGTTGTGCTCAAGGACGGCGAGGGCATTGCCGAGGCGCAGTTGCTGGTAGACCTGGTGGGCAGCGTGCGCGAAGCGATTGGCCCGCTGGCCTGTTTCAACCGGGTTCGGCTGGTGAAGCGGCTGCCCAAGACCCGCTCGGGGAAAATCTTGCGCGCGGTGCTGCGCAAGATTGCCGACGGGCAGGACTATGTACCGCCTTCGACCCTGGATGACCCGGCGGTGCTGGGGGAAATCGAGGCGGTGCTGGCGGATTTGCCCAGGGCGGGTTGATGCTTTGACATTACTGGCCTCTTCGCGGGTAAACCCGCTCCCACAGGTATGTCACAGGTCTTGATAACTGTGTTGCACCTGTGGGAGCGGGTTTACCCGCGAAGAGGCCCGTTCAGGCGATGCAGTGCTACGGGGCGATCTGGTGCAGTTGCCCCAACCGGCTGCGGGTCCGCATCAGGTCGGCAAGCGGCCCGCCCAGGCTCTCTTCCAGCGGCCGTTTACCAACCACTGTCACCTGTCGGTCCTGGTCATACAGCACATCCACCAGGTTGACGAAGCGCTGCTGCGCCGCCAGCGAACACTGCGCCAGGTCATCCAGCCCATCGATGATCCATTCATCGTACTCCTGCGCCAGCACCAGGTAGTCGATCACCGCCGTGGCCTTTTCGCACAAGTCGTCAAAGCCAAGCACCACCCGCCGGCCATCGATGGCCAGTGCGCGCAGCGGGCGTTTGTTCACTTCAAGCATTACCGGCTGCTCGTCCGGCACGCCAAGTACCTGGCGCTGCGCTGCCGTCCCCGGCCATACATAGTGGCCTTGGGTAAACCGCTGGTGCTCGCGGTTGGCCGGCAAGCTGCGAAAATCGGTGTCGCCACCCACTTCCAGAACCTGCATGCGCCCGTTGATCAGGCGGATCACCGGCAGGAAACGCTCGTGGTACAGCGGGTTGGGCAGCAGCCCTTCGGGCGCGTAGTTGGAGGTCACCAGCAGGAACACGCCGCGGGCGAACAGGGCGTTGAACAGGCGAGTAAGCAGCATGGCATCGCCGATGTCATGCACGTGGAATTCGTCGAAGCACAACACCTGGCAGCCACCCACCAGTTCGTCGAGGGTTGCGCCCAGCGCATCGTCCAGCGCCCGGTGGCGGTGCATGCCCTGGTGCAGGCGGGCAAAAAAATCATGAAAGTGCAGGCGGCGCTTTGCTTCAACCGGCACCGCCTGGAAGAACCCGTCCAGCAGCCAGCTCTTGCCGCGCCCCACCGAACCGTACAGGTACAGGCTGCGTGGCTGCCCTTGTTCGAGCAGTGCCAGTTGTTCGGCCATGCAGTGGATCACCCGTCGCTGGCCGTCACTCAGCTGGTAACCGCGGTTTCGGGCTTTGTCCTCGAACCAGTCGAGCAGTTCGCTCTGGTTGGCGGTGGCGCCGCGCAGGCGCTGGCCAAGCTGGCGCAGTGGGGCAGGGATCCAGGCAGACAAAAGCAAAGCTCCTTGGCGATGACGGGGCAGCGCGCAGCTTGCCCGAGGGCAGCCATTTTGACTAATACAGAAAGTGATCGGCAATGATCACCTGATGCGATAGGTCTGGCTGCACACCTGCATTGCCTAGGCTTTACGTTCCAGTTGGCGCTCGATCATGTATTTCACCGCCAGGCGGCGCTCCTTGAGGTGGCGCAGGTCTTCGTCAACGAAGTTGCCCGCCGAGATCGATTCGGCGGCTAGCACCTGGTTGTCGATGTCCATGTACTCGTCCAGCAGCCGATCCAGCGCTTTGTCCTGCTGGCGGCGCTGCTGGACGATTTCGCGAGGGTAGTGCAGGTCCTGGTACAGGTCGTGAGAGACAGGCATGGGGTCCTCCTTGGTCAATGCAATTGGCTCAATAGATTGGAAGGGAGGAATGCGATTGTGTTGAAGCGAAGCGGGGGGAAAGCGACGGATGGTCACTGCACAAACCGCCGAAATGACTAACCCGCTGTTTTTTGACAATTTTTTTTCATCAGGGGGTTCACAGATGAAAACTTTGTTGTTAAAGTGCCGCGCATTCCAAGACAACAACCCAGTTGTCACCCAGTTGGAATTGTCAGAGCAGCGAATGCTGCATCCGATACAGGGGCGTCGCCAAGCGGTAAGGCAGCAGGTTTTGATCCTGCCATGCGTTGGTTCGAATCCAGCCGCCCCTGCCATTTTCCAGTTTCAAACGTATATCGCCCGGTGCTTAGAAAGATAAGCGCTGGGTTTTGTCGTTTCCGTATTTTTAATTCCGTCACACGATTCTTGCAGGAGCGGCCTTGCCGGGCCGCTCCTGCCAAGGTTTGTGCTTTCCCGAATTACCCGGCAATGCCCAGCATCTCGTTCAGCACCCTGGCGAGTTCATCCGCTTGCGCCGGTTTCTGAACCACCACGCTGCCCGGCAACTCCAGCCCCTGCAACTCCGCATAGCCAGTCAGGAACACCACCGGCAGGCGCGGGTACCGTTCGCGTGCCGCCAGCGCCAGTTGCGCGCCGTTGAACTCGGGCATGGCGAAATCGGTAAGCAGCAGGTCGATCTCGTCGTCCAGCAAGGCCAACGCCTGTTCGCCGCTGTGCGCCTGTCGCACCTGGTAGCCATATTGGCGCAACACATCGCCAAGCAAGTCCCGCACCAGATGGTCATCATCCACCAGCAACACCGTGCGGTTGCGGCCGCTGTCGCTGACCGGCTGGCCGAGCGGCGGGATCACCGGCTCGCTCACGATCTGGTCCTTTACGGCGGGCAAGTACACCGCCACCTGCGTGCCGCGGCCCGGGGAGGTATCGATGCGTACACCACCCCCGGACTGCTTGGCGAAGCCGAACACCTGGGCCAGGCCCAGGCCCGAGCCCTTGCCGATGTCCTTGGTGGTAAAGAACGGCTCGAACACCTTGGCCAGCACGTCTTCGCTCATGCCGCAGCCGGTATCGCGGATGCTCAGCATCACGTACTCGCCCGGGTCCGGGTCTTCCGGGCGTTGCGGGCGGTTGTCAATGCGGGTGTTGCGGGTGGTCAGGGTCAGCTGGCCGCCGTCAGGCATGGCATCGCGGGCATTGATCGCCAGGTTGAGGATGATCATCTCGGTCTGGGTGGGGTCGGTCAGTGCGTGCCACAGGGCCTGGTCCAGGTCCAGGCGCACCGAGACGTTGCCACCCAGTGTGCGGCGCAACAGCTCTTCCAGGCCGGCCAGGGTCTGGTTGAGGTTGAGCGCTACCGGCTCCAGGCGCTGGCGGCGGGAAAATGCCAGCAGCTGCGAGGTCAGCTTGGCGCCACGCTCGCCCGCCTCACGGATGTGGGTGAGGCGCGTACGGGCCTTGTCCAGGTTGGCCTTGGCCAGGTCGCGCTCAAGAAAGCTGGCGCCGGTAAGGATCACCGTCAACAGGTTGTTGAAGTCGTGGGCCACGCCAGCGGTCAGCTGACCGACGGCTTCGAGCCGCTGCATCTGCTGCAGCGCCGCCTCGATGCGCTCGCGTTCGTTGATCTGTTCGCGCAGGCGGGCGTTGGCTTCTGCCAGGCCCAGGGCGGCTTCGCGCTCGCTGGTGATGTCGCGTGCCACCACATACAGCAGCGTGTCTTCCGGCACCACCACCCACGATAGCCAGCGCTGCTGGCCGCCGGCATGCAGGATGCGGCCGACGAAACGTACGCTGGTACGGCCATGGGCGAGGGCAGCCAGTTCGGTCAGCAGTAGTTCCTGGTCGGCTTCGGGCAGCAGATGCAGCAACGACGACTGGCTCAGGCGCTCGCGGGAGAAGCCCAGGCTGGCTTCCCAGGCGGGGTTGAGTGCAACTGGGGTCAGGTCCTTGTTCAGCACCGCCAGCAGGTCCTGCGACAGCTCCCAGGCACGGTCGCGTTCGCGGGTGCGGCGTTCGACCCTCTCCCCCAGCATCTCGTTGAGCTGACGCAGCGCCTGTGTGGCCAGGCGCTGGGTGTGGATGTCCTGCAGCACGCCGGAAAAGCGCACGCACTGGCCATCGACGAACTGGCTCTGGCCGCTGCTGAGCAACCAGCGCGGCTCCAGGCCGTTGGGTTGCGCGATGCGAAATTCGACGCGGTAGCGGCCGCCGCTTTCCGGGCGCATGGCGTATTCCACCGCCTCACGCACCATTGGCAGGTCATCGGGGTAGATGCCACCGAGGAATACCTCAAGGCTCATTTCGGTGCTGGTAGGCAGGCCGAACAAGGTCTTGCAGCGGTCGTCCCACAGCAGCAGGCCTTCCTGCGGGCGCAGGTCCCAGGTGCCCATGCCGGCGGCGTCGATGGCGATACGTGCCCGCGCCTCGACGTCGATCAGAGCCTCTTCGGCGCGGCGCCGGCGCTGGCGTTCCTGCACTTCGGTCAGCGCCCGGCGTACCGCCTTGGGCAGCAGTGGCAGGTTCTTCTTCAGCACATAGTCGGTGGCGCCCAGGCGGATCATTTCCACCGCGTGCTCTTCGCCGTAGATGCCGGAGAGGAAGATGAACGGAACGTCCGGTGCCAGGCGTTGGGCAATGGCCAGCACCTCGGTGCCAGACGACCCCGGCAGCACGCAGTCGCACAGGATCAGGTCGTAGCGGGCCTCGCGCAGGGCATGGTCGACACCCACATGGTCGAATACCAGCTGGGACTGCACATGCAGCCCGCTGCGCTCCAGACGCATCAGGGTAAGCTCGGCGTCCATCGAGCTGTCTTCGACCATCAGTAGTTTCAACGGCGTTTGCTGCATCGTTGCGGCGGCCTCAGTTGCTACCGCGACGATTCAGCCGCAGTGAGCCGGGTGGCGGTTCGTTAAGCACTGCCCAGAATACCCCGAGGTCAGAGATGGCGGCGACGAATTCCTTGAATTCCACCGGCTTGACCACGTAGGCGTTGACCCCGAGTTCATAGGCGCGCAACAGGTCGGGCTCCTCCCGCGAGGAGGTCAGCATCACCGTCGGGATGCTGCGCAGTTCGGCGGTGGCGCGTACTGCCCTGAGCACTTCAAGGCCGTCGACCTTGGGCAGCTTCAGGTCCAGCAGCAAGACGGCGGGGTTGCCGTCGTCGCGGTCGGCATAGGTGTTGCGGCGCAGCAAGTAGTCAAGTGCCTCGGCGCCGTCGCGCAGCACGATGACCTCGTTGGCCAACTGGCTGCGCTCCAGGGCCAGCAGGGTAAGTTCCAGGTCCCGGGGGTTGTCTTCGACCAGCAGGATGGGTTTGAGCATGATGGTAGCGGTGCCTCATGTAGCAGTGTTTCGGGGGAGGGTGAAGTGGAAGCTGGCGCCCTGGTCGATCTGGCCTTCGGCCCAGACCCGGCCGTCATGGCGCTCGATGATGCGGCGCACGCTTGCCAGGCCAATCCCTGTGCCCTCGAAATCTTCCATGCGGTGCAGGCGCTGGAATACGCCGAACAGCTTGTTGGCATAGGCCATGTCGAAGCCCACGCCATTGTCGCGGATGCAGATCTCGGTTTCGCCAGGATGCTCCACGGCACTGATGCCGATGTGGGCAGGCGTACGGCCGCGTGTGTACTTGATGGCATTGGCGATCAGGTTGTGCAAGGCCATGTTGATGAACGCCGGGTCGCCGATCACCTTGGGCAGCGGAGCGATGTCCCAAACGATTGCGCGGCCTTCGTAATCGGGGGCCAGTTCGCTGCGAATGGCCTCGACCAGCGCGTTAAGGTCTACGTCGGACAGGCGCAAGGCAGAGCGGCCCATCTGCGAGAAGTTGAGCAGGTTGTCGACCAGGCTGCCGGCAAAGTGCGCGGCTTCACCAATGTGCTGCAAGAACCGCTTGCCGCGCTCGGTCAAGCCCTGGCCTTCCATTTCACCCAGCAGTTCGGTATAGCCGGCGATGTGCCGCAGAGGCGCACGCAGGTCGTGGGAAACACTGTAGGAAAACGCTTCGAGCTCCTTGTTCGAACGGCGCAAGTCACCCGCCAGCTGTGCCAGTTCTTCGGCTTTGCGCAGGACTATGCCAAGCACGGCGGTGCGCAGTTCCAGCACGCCGTCGATCACTAACGGGTCCCAAGGCTCGCTATAGCCGCGCAGCTCTTCCTGCCAGCGTTCGAAACTGTGCCGTGGGTCGAGGTTGCCCTGCGGCCCGACCTGCTTGGTCGGCTGGCCCGCCCAGTTCACCGTGCGCACCTGTTCGGGCCGGAACCACAGCAGGTAGTGCGAATGGATCTGCGAGATGGCCACCGCCAGCACACCACCGGCGTGGGTGGCCAGCTCGGGCAGGTCAGTGATGTCGCGGCGCACGTTGTCACTGTGGAACACCGTGTCTTCGCCGCGCTGGCCAAGCCAGTGCACCAGCGCGGTCACCTGGGCTTCAGGCGGGGTCTGGCCGATCAGGTCACAGCGTTCGGCCGAGATAACTGCGGCGCCTTGGGCGCCGGCAAAGGCCAGCAACACCTGGGGCAGGTCGCGCAGGCCGTCACTGACGCTGTCGTGGTCGGCCATTGACGAGATCATGCGCACGATGTGTTGGCGCAACGCCAGCAGCTTGCGCGTGCTGGCGTGGGACTCGCGGGACTCGATCTGCAGCGACAGCACACTGGCCAGCAACTCGCAGGCCGTGCGGGTACGCAGGTCCACCGCACGTGGCTGTTGGTGGTGGCAGGAAATCAGCCCCCACAGCTCACCGTCGACCACGATCGACAGCGACATCGAAGCGAGTGTGCCCATATTGCGCATGTACTGCAGGTGCACCGGCGACACACTGCGCAGTGCGGCAAAACTCATGTCCAGTGCCTTGCCGGTGCGCGGGTTGATGACCGGTAGCAGGGGCGAGGGCTGGTAGTTGGCATCCTCGATCACGCGGATGCGGTTGACCCGGTACAGTTCGCGCGCCTGGCGCGGGATGTCTGCAGCCGGGAAGCACAGGCCCAGGTAAGCGGGGTAGCCTGGGTCGGCGGACTCGGCCAGCACCTGGCCGTTGCCCTCGGCATCGAAACGGTACGCCTTGACCCGGCCAAAACCGGTGATGCGCTTGAGCTGCAGCACCGTTTGCTGCAGCAGGTCTTCGAGGCTGCTGGCCAGTTGCAGGCTGCCGACAAAGCTGCGCACGAGCGGGTAATAGTCACCTTGCCCGGTCAGTTCCGGCGACAGCCGAGGGGGTTCGAATTCGGCAATCAGTACTTCGTCGTGGCCGTGCACCAGCAAATGCAGCGGGGTGCTGTACGGCGCACTTTGGCGCAAGCGCACGTCACCGATGTGGAAGGGGAAGACCTCATCTTCGGGCAGCCTTGCGAGCTGCGCGTGCAGGTCAAAACCGTCGCTGACCAGGCTGGCGAAGGGGCAACCGATCAGTTCACGGGCTGGCAAGCCCAGCCAGTGCTCGACGTTTTCACTGGCCTGCAGCACGCACAGGTCGGTGGCGTCCAGCACCAGCAGGAAACCGTGGGGCTGGATGCTGCTCGGCACGTGGATCGGTTCCCGGGCACAGCGCTCCATGGCTTCTGCCAGCGTGGTGTCTGCAGTCATCAATGAAAACGCTCCTGTCATGTCCGTCCATGTATGGCATTGGCGCCCGGCGCTGGAGGAACGTGCTTTACCCTACCAGAAACCGGGCACATTTACCGGCCCTCGGCCATTGGAGACACGGAGGTGGCCTGGGGTTCTGCGCTGCTCCGGCTTTTTTTAACGGGGCGCTATCGCTTTATCGCTAATACCAAAAAACGGCTTGGGGCCACCACGGTTGCACTGCCTCGCTGCTACGCTTTGTTCAGGACGTTTCGACAAGGATAAAAAGGTGACGGAGCGCTTAATGGCCGCGTTGTTGGGCCTGTTGTTCAGCGGCAGTACCGTGGCAGCGGATTTTCTCGTGGAAGTGCGTGTGCTGGTGCAGCGCGGTTGCATGCTGGTCAACCAGACCCGCGACGCGGGAGCCCAGGCCCTCGGACGCATCGATCTGGGCACGGCGGCACGCCTGGACGGCCCCGGCGCACCGTTGAGCGGCGTTCTGCTAAGCCAGCGCCCACCGCGCCTTGAGTGCAACCCGGACACCCCTTATCAGGTGCGCGTCGATGGCGGCCAGCATGGTGGCGTCGGCGAGCTGCGCTACCTGGCCAGCGACGACCACACGGCTAGGCCCATCCCTTATCGCTTGTACCGCGACGCAGCCTGGCGTGAGCCTCTGGCGGTAGGGGTCGCCCAGTCGGCAAGGGTACCGAGCAGCGGCTCGGTCGAGCTGCCGTTGTACGCTCGCATCGACAAACTGGCCTGGGTGCCGAATGCAGGGGTTTACGCCGACCTGCTCAAAGTCACGGTCACCTGGTAGGGACGCCACCATGCACAAGGACGCCACGCCATGAACCGCACTTCGATCCTGCTGCTTACCCTGGGCCCGTTGCTGGTTCCTGGTGGTGCGGCGCATGGCAGCACCACCGGCTTCATCCAGGCGCGGTTGGTGATCAGCGCAGCCTGCCAGATCAGCAGCGACGACACGCAACCGGCTGTGCTGGGCAACCCGGGGCTGCTGGACTTTGGCGAGCGTGGCCCGAACTGGGACCAGCCGCTGCGCAGCCGGGTTGACGAAGCGGGCGGCGCGGGCTCCCTGCAGATCAGCTGCACGCCCGAAGTAAGGGCCTTCAATGTGCGGATCAATGGCGGCCTGAATGGCGACGACGGCGTGCGCCGGCTGAGCAACGGCCGGGAACTGATCCCTTATCAGCTGGCGGTCGACCCGGGCGGCAACAGCCGCTACGCCATCGGCCAGGCGCGTGCCTTCACCATCAACAGCACCCAGCAAGTACCGATCCCCATTTACGGTGTGGTGGTGGCGCAACCGCGCGCACTGCCGGCCGGGCTTTACCGCGACACCCTCAGAGTGACCCTGGACTGGTAACTACGCAAGGAGACCCCGATGCGAACGAACCTTTCATGCTGCATGCTCGCAGGCCTGGGCCTGGCCTTGGCTTCCCAGGCCCAGGCTGCCACGGTGACCGGCAGCATCAATTCGACCCTGACGCTGATCTCGGCGTGCCAGGTAAATGGGAGTTCTGGCACGTCGGGGCTCAACTTCGGTGCCTTGAACTTCGGTACCCAGGATGCCTTGTTCGTCACTGCCAATGCCCAGGTGCTGGGAGGCGGGGGCGGTGCCATGAGTATCTTGTGTTCGGCGGGTACGGTGCCTGCGATCAAAGTGCGCGCAGGCCTGCATGACGGCCAGTCGAGCGGTGGCACGCGTGCGCTCGCCGATGGTTCCGGCAACTTTGTGCCGTATGACCTGTACACCGACACCGGGCGCACGACGCTGCTGGCCATCGATGGCACCATCACCCTGCCGACCAGCACTGGCGTGGCCCAGACCGTCAACCTTTACGGCAAGGCCGTGGGCAAGGCGGGCCTGCCTGCAGGGGTCTACAGCGACACGATTTCGGTCGAACTGTCGTTCTGAGCCATGCGCGGCTGGCTGGCTGGTGGGCTGACCGGAATCGGCATGCTGTTGGCTGCCCCGTTGGGGGCGGTGACCACCAGTACCTTCACGGTAACGGCGCAGATTGTCGCCGGGTGCCTGGTGGTGGGCGGTGTCACCAGTTACGGCACGCTCGATTATGGCTCGCAGTCGGCACTGTCCAAAGCGTTGCTCAGCACCTCGCTGGGTGGCTCGACAGTGACCTTCCAGTGCACGCCGGGCGTGGCCATGAGCATGAGCGTGGACGGCGGGCAGAACAGTGCCAGTGGCACACGCAACCTGAAACGTACCAGCGGCACGCAAGTGCTGGCTTACCAGTTATACCGGGACGCGGCGTACAGCCAGGTCTTGGGGATCGGCCAGAGCGTGGCCGTGAGCTATTCCGACCCGACGGCGATCAAGCTGCCGGTGTACGGGCGAGTCCAGCTGACCGGCGTGCTGCCGGCAGGGACCTACACCGATGTGGTGCAAGTGACGGTGACCTGGTGAAGGCCAGCGCACCAAAGACAAGTGTCTAAGGAGAGCTGCATGCGGGCAGGCGCGAAGTGGGCGCGTGGATTGATCGGATTGTTGTGGCTGGCAAGCCTGCCGGCCGGGGCGGCCACCTCGGTGCTGATCTGGCCGATCGACCCGGTGCTGGAGGCCGACCAGAAGGCCGGTGCACTGTGGCTGGAAAACCGCGGCACTGAGCCGGCCAATTTGCAGGTACGGGTATTCGCCTGGCGCCAGGGTGATTACCAGGAACAGTTCCAGGCGCAGCGCGAGATCATCGGCAGCCCGCCGGTGGCCAACATTGCCCCCGGGCAGAAGCAGCTGATCCGCTTGACCCGTACCGGCCCTTCACCTGCCGGCCAGGAGCAGGCCTACCGCATCATCATCGACGAGATCCCGCCCGCCATCCCGGTCGACAAGGCCGAGCCCGGCGCTACTGCGGCCATCCGTTTGCAGATGCGTTATTCGGTGCCGCTGTTCGTCTATGGCGAGGGGCTGTTGGGCAAGGCCGACCCTGAAGGCAAACGCAATGCCGAAGGTGTGGGCATGCCGCAGCTCAGCTGGCGGCCGGTGACGGTGCAGGGCAAACCTTACGTGGAAATGCGCAACACAGGCCCCGTGCATGCGCGGCTGACCGATGTGGTGGTGCAGCAAGGCAGCCAGAGCAAGCCACTGGCTGAAGGCCTGCTGGGTTATGTGTTGCCGGGCGCCAGCATGCGCTGGCCTGCTCCCGTCGCCTCCACCAGCGGCAGCGTGCTGAAGGGCAGGGTCAACGGCCAGAGCGCGGCGGACGCCATCCGCCAGGGCCAATGAGTCAACGACTGTATGCAGTGCAGGGGCCAGGGAGGACCCGGCAATGGTTGGAAACCGTGTGTGAAATGGCTCTCGGCGACGACGCGCCGCTGGTGCCTGGGGCTGGTCATGACCAGCCCTGTGCTGGCGCTGGCCGACGACCTGCCCCCGCCGCCCACGGAGATGTCCGCCATCGCCGACGCTACCCTGTACCTGGACCTGGTGGTGAACCAGATGCCCAGGGCTGAACTGGTGCCGGTGCAGCAGCGGGCCGGGCAGTTGTACCTGGGCAGCGACGTGTTGCGGGCAGCCGGTATCTCGTTGCCGGGCAATCCCCAAGGCGAGGTGGCCCTGGAAAGCTTCACGGGGCTGCACACCGACTACGACAGCCAGAACCAGCGCCTGCTGCTGCAGGTGCCGCCGGCCTGGTTGCCAGACCAGCAAGTGGGTGATCGCAACCTGTACCCGGCCAGCGATGCGCGCAGCAGTTTCGGCGCCTTGTTCAACTATGACCTGTATCTGAACGACACCGATGAGGGCGGCACCTACCTGGCCGCCTGGAACGAGCTGCGCCTGTTCGACAGTTGGGGGACGTTCTCCAGTACCGGGCAATGGCGCCAGTCATTCAATGGCGCACAGGCGGACGATACCCGCCAGGGCTTCATGCGTTACGACACCACCTGGCGCTTCACCGACGAGCAGCGCCTGCTCACCTACGAAGCCGGTGACTTCGTGACCGGTGCCTTGCCCTGGAGCAGTTCGGTGCGGGTGGGCGGCCTGCAAGTGTCACGCGACTTCGCTGCACGCCCCGATTTGGTCACTTACCCGTTACCGGCGTTCGCCGGCGAAGCCGCGGTGCCGACCTCGCTCGACCTGTTCATCAACGGTTTCAAGTCCAGCACCACCGAGCTGCAGCCTGGGCCGTACACCCTGACCAACGTGCCGTTCATCAACGGCGCCGGGGAGGCGGTGGTGGTCACCACTGATGCCCTTGGCCGGCAGGTGTCGACCACCTTGCCGTTCTATGTCACCAGCAGCCTGCTGCAGCAGGGCCTGTCCGATTACTCGGTGGCCGCCGGTAGCCTGCGCCGTGATTACGCGGTGCGCGATTTCAGTTATGGCCCCGGCGTTGCCTCGGGCAGCCTGCGCTATGGCCTCAGCGACATGTTCACCCTGGAAACCCACGCCGAAACTGCCGAATCGCTGATGCTGGGCGGCTTGGGCGGCAACATGCGCCTGGGCAACTTCGGCGTGCTCAACGCCGCCCTGGCGCAAAGCCGGTTCGACGGCGACAAGGGCCACCAGGTCGCCCTGGGTTACCAGTACAACAGCCAGCGCATCGGCTTCAGTTACCAGCGCCTGCAACGCCACGGCGACTACGCCGACCTGACCCGGGTGGACTCCCCGGACATGCAACTGAGCAAAAGCAGCGAACAGGTCACGCTTAGCCTCAACCTGAACGAATACGGCAGCATCGGTGCCGGTTACTTCGATGTGCGCGCCGGTGATGGCACGCGTACCCGGCTGATCAACCTGAGCTACAGCAGGCCGCTGTGGGGCAGCAGCAGTGTGTACCTGTCTGCCAACCGTGAGGTGGGTGACAGCCAGTGGGCCGTGCAGGCGCAACTGGTGATCCCGTTCGACCTGCACGGCACCCTGGCCCTGGGCATGGAGCGCAGCAAGGAAGGCGAGAGCCTGCAAAGGGTCAACTACAGCCACGCCGTGCCGGTAGGTGGCGGTGTTGGTTACAACCTGGGCTATGCCGCAGGCAGCGACCGCGATGCCTACCGCCAGGCCGACGTCACCTGGCGCTTGCAGTCGGTGCAGTTGCAGGCCGGTGTGTATGGCAGCAGCGGCGCGATGACCCGCTGGGCCGACGCCAGTGGCTCGCTGGTGTGGATGGATGCCGGCGTATTCGCCGCCAACCGCATCGACGATGCCTTCGTGGTGGTCAGTACCGGTGGTTACGCCGATGTGCCGGTGCGCTACGAAAACCAGGATGTCGGCCGCACGGATGCCAAGGGGCACTTGCTGGTGCCGTACAGCAGTGGCTATTACCGCGGCAAGTACGAGATCGACCCCATGGACCTGCCGCCGGACATCCTTGCAGGGGACGTGGAGCAGCGTGTGGCCGTGCGCCGGGGTAGCGGCTACTTGCTGGAGTTCCCGCTCAAACGCGTAATGGCGGCCAGCATCGAACTGGTGGATGGCAACCAGCAAGTGCTCAAGCTGGGCAGCCGTGTCACTCATGAAGAAAGTGGCAGCCAGGCCGTGGTGGGCTGGGATGGCCTGGTGTATCTGGAAAACCTGGCGGCCCACAACCGCCTGCTGGTGGAGCTGGAGGGTGGTGGGCATTGCGAGGTGGCGTTCGATCTGCCTGAGGCCCAAGGCTCGATCCCCTTGGTCGGCCCCTTGGTGTGCAAATGAAGGCCGGGTGGGGCGGGGTATGGGCGTGCGCCGTGCTGCTTTGTGCGGGCCCGGCCTGGGCCAAGTGCACGTCAGTGGCGACTTCGGCAGCGGCATTTGGCTCGCTCAACTCGACCCAGGTACGAACCACGGTGCAGACGGCTTCCAGTGCCAACTCGGGTTTGCAGTGCAACGGCTCGGTGCTTAGTGTGCTGAGTAGTACCGATTCATTCGTGGTGAAGATCACCTCGGCCACCAACGGCCTGGTAGGGCCCACCGGAGATGTCATCCCTTACACGCTGTATGCCGACGCCACCACTACCTATCCGATCACGCGCGGTACGGGCTTCGAATTCAGGACCACCGGCATCCTCGACTTGCTGGGGCTGCTCAACGGTACGCCCAAAGCCGTGCCGATCTACATGCGCACTCAAATCAACGCCAACGTTGCGGCGGGGCTGTATCAGGAAACCCTCAATGTCGAGTGGACCTGGAAGTACTGCGATGGGATTGGGTTAGGCGGCATCTGTATCGGGACTGACCAAGGCACGGGCACCAAGCCGCTGACGGTGACCCTGACGGTGACCAACGATTGCCAGATCACCACACCCAACATCAGCTTCGCCAGTGCGCCTGTGGTGGCAGGGTTTGGCACGGTGAGCCAGGGCATAAACGTGTCGTGCACCAAGGGCAGCAACTACACGGTGGGGCTGGATGACGGGCAGAACGTGTCGGGCGGGCGGCGACGGATGAAGTCGTCGGCCAACAACTACCTGGCCTATGACATTTTCAAGAGTGCAGGAGTGGTGCGTTGGGGCTCATCGGGGGCGGCCAGGCGTTCCAGCACGGATGCCGACGTAAACCCCGGTGCGGGTACCGGCACGGGTAGCCAGGTGTTCAACTACAACGCCAAGGTCTATACCGACCAGGCTACGCCGCCGGCAGCAACCTACTCTGACAGCGTGATACTGGATGTGCAGTTTTGACTGAACCCCATCCCTTCCATGGTCCCCTGTAGGAGCGGCCTTGTGTCGCGAGAGGGCTGCGCAGCAGCCCCAAGATGGCAGACCCAGCACAGATTGCCGGGGCCGCTATGCGGCCCATTCGCGGCACAAGGCCGCTCCTACAGGGGCCGGGTAAGGCAGGGCTCAGCGCAAATCGTCCGCCATTTTTGACAGGGTCTCCAGCACCGACCCCGCCAGCGCCTTCGAACGTGCACCCGACCATCCGGTAACCGGATCGGGCGCGTCGTCATGGTCCTTGAACGGCATCTCCAGCGTCAGCGACAGGCAGTCATGGGCCATGCCCACGGCATTGCAGGCCAGCGTGGTATTCGCCTGTCCCGGCTGGTCACGGGTATAGCCATGCACGGTCTGGAAGTCGCGGGTCACGCTGCACAAAGTGCTGCGGAATTGCTCTTCGAGTTTTGCCAGCCGCGGCGTGTAACCCGGGTTACCCTCGCAGGCGGCGGTGAACACGTGCGGAATCTCTTCGTCACCATGCACGTCGATGAACGCATCCACGCCGTACTGCTTCATCTGCGCCTGGGCGAAGAACACCTCCGGGGTCAGCTCGACGCTGGCGTCCTGCCAGGCGCGGTTGAGGTCCTTGCCCTTGTAGTTGGTGCGCAGGTGGCCGAGGAAGGCGCCGTCGGGGTTCATGTTGGGGATCAGGTACAGGTCGGCCTTGGCCAGCAAGCCCTGGATCACCGCGTCGTTGGCTTGCAGGCGGTCGATCACGCCCTCCATGAACCATTCGGCCATGTGTTCGCCCGGGTGTTGCTGGGCAATCAGCCACAGCTTGCGCTTGCCTGCGGCGCCATCGCCGGCACGCAGCAGGGGGATGGCGCGGCCCTGCACGCTGCGGCCGTTGGCCAGCAACTCGACTCCCGGCAGTTGCTGCGCGCGTTCGATCAACTGGTTGTGGCGCGCGCGTGGGTAGGGTTCGAAGTAGGCGAACCAGATCTGGTCCTGCTCTGCGTTCACTTCGAACGACAGCGCGGTGCCGTCGAACTGGCTGGGCACACGGAACCAGCTTTGCTGATCGTAGGAGGCCACCGCGTTGTAACCGCTCCAGGCGTTCTTGTACGAAGAGCCAGAGGCGTTGTCGAGGCTGAAGCGATGGACCTGGCCCGGCGTCAGCCCGCTGACCTTGAAATGAAACCACTGATAGTGGCCGCTGTGGGTGTCCGGGCGGATGGCCAGGTGCACCTGGGCCGGGTTGATGGCGTCCAGTACCTGGATGTTGCCGGAATCGAAAGCGCAGTCGATCTGCAGGGGGGATAGCGTCACGGTCATGTGCCGGGCTCCTTTGCGGGCATTGTTGTAGGGGTACTGTACACGGCTTGGCGGGTTCGCTGCCTCTTTAACGCGGTTGTCATGCGGGCATGGCAGCATCCGGGTCCCCCTTCGCACAGGTGAACCTACAGTGCATTCCGGCATGAACCGCAAGCCCTTCATCCTCCGCTCTCGCGACATGCGCAGCGATGACTTTGGTGCTTTGTTCACACAGATGTTCGGCAACCTGTATGCCGACATGCCGCCGCTGGCCGAGGGCATCAGCATTGGCGGCGTGTATGGGCGCTTTGAAGGCATGAGCGTGCGGCGCATGCAGTATGGCGGGGATTTCAGCATCACCCTGCCCACGCCACAGGATGAGATCACCTTCGTGCTGTCCACTGCTGGCAAGATCATCTTCGATCACCGAGGCGAGTCGGTTGGTGGTGCCCAGGTGGGGCTGGCGGTCGACAAACGCGATATTCGCACGGTGCGCTTTGCCGAAAACCATGCCCAGTGCGGCATGTCGATACACCGCGGGTTGTTTGCCGAGCGCCTGTCCCTGTTGTTAGGCCAACCCTTGGCGGCACCGGTGTGTTTTGCCCCGGTGGTGGACCTGGCGTTGCCGGTGTTCCAGGGCATACGCGCGTTGCTGGAAATGGCCACCGGTACGCAGTTCGACCAGCTGATCAATACCGGCGTGCTGATGCCGACCCGCCTGCAGGAAATGATGGTGGATGCGGTGCTGGAGGCCTGGCCGCACAACTATAGCGATGCCCTGCGCAGCCCTGCGCCCGGGTTGGCGCCGCGCCATGTGAAGCTGGCGATGGCGTACCTGCACGAGCACCCGGCGCGTTTGGTCAGTGGCACCGAGCTGGCGGGGTTGGCCAATGTCAGCCTGCGCGCCTTGCAGGATGGTTTCCGCCGTTTTGCTGGTACATCGATTGTCGGGTATCAACGGCAGGTGCGGCTGGAAAGTGCGCGCCAGGTGCTTGCGCGCGGGGAGGGCGGGTCGGTGGCCGAAGTGGCCTTGCGCCATGGGTTCAGCAACGCGGGGCGTTTTGCCCAGTACTTCCAGCAGGCGTTCGGAGTAAGCCCGGCTGAAGTACGGCGCAGTGGTTAGCGCTGCCGGGCACCGGCTTTGCCGGTGTTCGCGGGTGAACCCGCTCCCACAGGTTCACCGCAGCCTTCAAAATGCTGGAGTGCCTGTGGGGGCAGGCTTGATCACGGTCTGCAAGGCCAGCGCCGTCATTGTGGGAGCGGGTTTACCCGCGAACACCGGCGCAGCCGGTGCCAGCGGTTACAGGATCAGAACGCGTAGCTGGCCTTGAGGCTGCCGCTCAGCCCGTGGCTGTCGCCCCCGCCCATCGCCGCCACTTCGCCGCCGACACTCAATGCACCCAGGTGGGCCATCAGGCTCACCCCGCCAGTGAACTGATCGCGGTTGTCGAATGCCGCACGTTGCTCGATATCCAGCCCCAGCAGATGCCCTTGGCTATCCACCTGCTGATCACCCAGGGCATGCTCGTAACCCACTTCCACTCCCGGCACCAACCGCCAGCTGCCTACCGGAATCGGCGCGAACGACGCCTTGAGGTTGGCCACCGCACTGCGCCGGGTTTCTTTCAGGTCGTCCACTTGCAGGGCCAGTTCGCTGCCTTTCTCGGTGAAGCCGTTCAGGTCGACGTGGCTGACCCGAACGCCAAGGCTTGGCTCCAGCACCACGCCCTGGGTGGGCAGGCGATAACCCAATGCCAGGCTGGCACCCGCCAGGGTGCCGTGGCTGTCACCTTTGGCCGTGCCCAGGCCGCCGCCCAGTTCGCGCTTGCTGGAGTAGTCAAGCCAGCCGCCGCTGATGTCGGCATCGATGAACAGCCCGTGCTCCAGGCTCCCCGGGGCAAAGCGTGCCCCCAGGCTGAGGAAGGTCAGGTCAGTATCGGCCTCGCCACCGGCACCGCCCACATTGCCGCGGTTGTAGCCAAAACCGGCATGGCCGCTGAGCTGTTCGGAGAAGCGCTGGGTCATGCCCACCATCAACCCTTGGCTGTGTTCGTTGCTGCTGGCCGCATGGGCTGAGCCGTCAGTGCCCAGGTAGCCCGCCAGCGCCGTGCTCCACAGGCGCGCCTGGCCGACCTTGAGGTTGCTGGCGTCGGCAAAGGGCGAAGCCGCACGCGTGACCATGGCGCCTTGGCGCAACAGGTAGCTGGCGGCATCCGCGTGCACCTGGCCGCCAACCGTCGAGGTCACGCCGCCCAAGGTGCCGGCATCGATGGCCGATTGCAGGTAGTAGTTGTAGGCGCTGTAGCTGCCCGACAGCGGGGTGTCCTGCAGCTCGCGCAACAATTGCGCGCCGGCGGCAGCGTTGCCCAGCAGGCCAGCCTCGCCGGGCAGGGAGCCATAGCGCACCATCTTGCCGCGCAGCACGTAGATCGTTTCCTGGCTCAGGCCAAGGCCCTGCTTGAGGTAGTTTTCCAAGTTGCCGTAGTCGGCGCTGATTTCATCGAGGCCAGCCTGCAGGTAGCTGGCTTCGACCCCCAGTAACGGTGCATAGATTTCGGCCATGCTCGCCGGCATCGCCGCCAGGGTGGCAGCCACTCGGGCGGCGGTGTAGTCGTTGGTGGCCAGGTAGTTGCTCATGATGGTGGCCTCGTCCACCCCGGCGATGCTCAGCAGCACCGCTGCCGTCCAGCCGGTGCGGTCCTTGCCCGCAGTGCAATGGAACAGCGCCGCGCCATCGGCAGCGGCCAGTTCGTTGAACAGCACGGCAAACTGGCCACGCATGCCGGCGTCATTGACGAAGGCGCGGTTGGTCTCCTGCATCATCGCCCGCGCCTGTTCTGCGCTGCTGAAGGAAATATTGGTGATGTTGGAGCCCGATGTGGTGCTGCCAATGATGTCGATGTTGGTGTAGCTGGCGCCGTCCGGCAGGGTATCGGGGGTGCTGGCTATTTCGCTTGGGGTGCGCAGGTCGTACACATCGCTGATACCCAGGCCATTGAAGGTAGCCAGGTCGGCGGCGGTCGGGGTAAGGGCATTGGAGCGGTAGAACACGCCCGCCCGCATTGTGCCGTCATGGCTGGTGGTGTAGGCACTGGTGGTGCCTGCGATGTCGCGGAAATTGTCCATGCCGGCCAGGCGCGGGGTGTCGAGCGCTTCGGCGGCGTGGGCGGTGGAAATGGCAAGGGTGAGCAGGGACAGGGAGCAGAGCACACGTTGCAGCACGGATCAGGCCTCAGGCAGTGGTTTGGGCTGTCTACTGTCCTGGAGCAATATGAAACTGAATGTTACAGGTTGCGGTGATGTGCAAAAGCTTGCGCGATCTGTCCTGGTTTTGCGTCTTCTGTCCCGGCGACTGGGGCGAAAAGCGCTCCCATCAATCACCCACTGGCTATGACAAGGGTTATTCGCGATCGATATTTTTTGCATATTAGCTTATTACTTTAATCACGTTTATTTATTTAATGCGGCCCGCTACATTCGCAGTTCTTTCAACCTGCAAGGAACTGCGGATGTCCATTCGATCTCGCCTGCTGCTGCTCGCCGCTGCCACACTGCTGGCCACACAGGCATTTGCCAGTGACCGCCTGACCCTGCGCATCGGTGACCAGAAAGGCAATATGCGCGCCCAGCTGGAGGCCGCCGATGCCCTGCGCGACCTGCCTTACGACATCCGCTGGGCAGAATTCCCCGCTGCCGCGCCGTTGGCCGAAGCACTGAATGCCGGCGCGATCGATGCCGGCATCATCGGTGATGCGCCGTTGCTCTTCGTGCTGGCCTCCGGTGCGCCGGTCAAGGCCATTGCCGTGGACAAATCAGACCCGTATGGCACGGCGCTACTGGTGCGCCCTGATGCTGCGCTGCACAGCGCGGCCGAGCTCAAGGGCAAGCGTATCGCCACTGGCCGTGGCTCCATCGGCCATCACCTGGCGCTGAAGGCGCTGGATCAGGTCGGGCTCAGCGAAAAAGACGTGGAGTTCCGCTTTCTCGGCCCGGTCGACGCCAAGATCGCACTGGCCAATGGCTCGGTGGACGCCTGGTCGACCTGGGAACCCTACACCGCGCTGGCAGAGCTGAGCGGCCAGGGCAAGGTGCTGGTCAATGGCCGCGGGCTGTCCAGTGGCAACAGTTTCCTGGCGGCCACCGACAAGGCGCTGGATGACCCGGCGCGCAAGGCCGCATTGCAAGATTACCTGGCCCGCCTGGCCGCCGCCCAGGTCTGGGCGTACCAGCACCTGGACAGCTATTCGCAAACCCTGGCCGCGATCATCGGCTTCCCGCAGGACGCTGCCCGCCTGCAGTTCGAGCGCCGCCAGTTGCGTTGGCAGGGCATCGACGCGAAGACCATCGGCGAACAGCAGGAAACCGCCGACTTCTACCACGCCCACGGCCTGATGAACCAACGCCTGGACGTTGCCCCCACCTTCGCCACGGGCTTTACCGTGCCCGCCACTGGCTCGCTGGCCCAACATTGACCTGGAGACACCCCATGCTGCACCGTAAACGCCTGCGTCACCTGGCCCTGGGCCTGCTGCTCGGTGGCCTGCTGCCGTCGCTTGCCAACGCCGAGCAGATCCTGCGCATCGGTTACCAGAAATCCTCCACCCTGCTGACCCTGCTCAAAGCCCGTGGCACGCTGGAGCAGCGCCTGCAGGCCGAAGGCATTCGCGTCAGCTGGCACGAGTTCCCCAGCGGCCTGCCACTGCTGGAGGCGCTGAACCTGGGCAATGTCGACCTGTCGGCGGACGTGGCCGATACCGTACCGGTGTTCACCCAGGCGGCCGGTGCCAAACTCACCTATTTTGCTCGTGAGGCGCCATCGCCCACGGCCCAGGCCATCCTGGTGCCAGCCAGCCAGCTCGCCGCTCAAGACCCTGGCCGACCTCAAGGGCAAGCGGGTGGCGGTGACCAAGGCGGCGGGTAGCCATTACCTGTTGATCCAGGCCTTGGCCAAGGCCGGCCTCAGCTTCAAGGACATCACTCCGGCGTACCTGATCCCGGCCGACGGCCGGGCGGCGTTCGAGAATGGCAAGGTCGATGCCTGGGTCACCTGGGACCCCTACGTGGCGAGCGCCCAGCGCCAGCAGAACGCGCGCGTTCTGGCTGATGGCAGCGAGCTGGCGAGCTACCAGCGTTACTACCTGGCCGGCAGCGATTACGCCAAGGCGCACCCTGAAGTGCTGCAGCAGGTGTACCAGGCGCTGCGCGAAATCGGTGCCTGGACCAAAGCCAACCCCGCAGCGGCTGCCCGGGTGCTGGGGCCGCTCTGGGGCAACCTGGACAGCGCCACGGTGCAGCAGGCCAATGGCCGACGCAGCTATGACGTGCAGCCGGTGCAGTTGGACAACCTTGGTGAACAACAACGCATTGCCGATGCCTTCTACCGCGAAGGGTTACTGCCCAAACCGGTGGATGCGCGAGCGGTGACTGTATTCGAGCCCAGGGCTGCTGACTAAGGCTGCCTGAGCCGGCCTCTTCGCGGGTAGACCCGCTCCTACAGTTGATCGCGATGAAAGATCAATACCCGGCTCGCTTCAGATTCATCGCTCGTGCCTGGCCATCCAGCGCAGCAATGCAGCGATCGGTACGCTGCGGTGAGCCTCGTGCCGGTACGGTTTGCCTTCGGCGGTGTAGCGTTCGCGGTAGCGGCTGAGGACCAGGTTGCGACCGTCGGCGGACACCCGAGCCTCCAGTTCGTGCAGCAACAACGGTTGCCGGGCGGCGCCTTCCAGGCGCCGGAACAGCAGCATGGCCGCTTGCGCATCATTCATGGCCGGTTACCTGCGAGCAATTGGCTTGCCACGTTCCGGGCTTGCCTGCCTTGCCTTCTGCTACGAGGTTGTTGCGTTGCTGCGCGGTGTAGTCGCGCAGCGCCAGGTAATAATCGGGCCAGGTTTGCAGCCAGGCCGTCAACGGTAGCGCGGCGGCGCGGCTGTCCACCACATGCCCGGCAGTCGCCACGGTACTGAGGGTGTCGACCGTATCGCTATTGTCGCCGAACGGGTCCACCGCCAGGCTCAACACGCTGCCCGTTGCGTCGCGCAGGTTGTGCGTACCCAACAGCGGCAGTTCGACGGTGGGGCCATTGGCGATGCCCCAAACCCCGAAGGTCTGGCCGAAGTCTGACCTGTGCTGGCTCAAGCCCATTTTGCCCGCCACATCGACCACGCCCGCTACACCCAGGGTGGTGTTGAAGATGAAGCGTGTGAGGCTGGTCATCGCCCGTTCGCCATTACCCTGCAGCAGGTCATTGACGAACACCTTGGGCTCGCCAAAGTTGTTGGCAAAGTTATGCACGCCTTGCCGGGCAAAGCCGGGGAGCATGCCATAGCCCCGGGCGACAGGCGCTAGCAGGTAGTCGTCGACCGTGCGGTTGAAGGCGAATACGGCGCGGTTGGCCGGCTCCAGCGGGTCACTGACCTGATAGGCGAGGTTGCCGCAGGCGCTGGTGGCGTGAGCGCGTTGGCTGCAGGCTCCGGCCGCGAGCAGCGATAACACCAGCGCAGCAGAGCGCGCCGTACGGGAATTGGATGATGAACGGGACATAGGCACATTCCTGGCAAGAACTGGCGGCGATGCTGCGCAATGTTCGTTGCCCGGTAATGTCCGGATCGTCTCGGCACTGACACTTTGTTTCCGGGTTGAAATATATGACGACCACAGGGGCATGGCCTTAAAGTACGGCTTGTTTACCTTGTCTGTGGTGCGTTTTCGTGAGCCATTTGCTGATAGTCGACGATGATGTCGAGGTGCTTGACCTGCTGCAGAAGTTTCTTCGCCAGCATGGTTACGAAGTGGACGTGGCCCAGGATGGCCAGGGGCTGTGGCAGGCGCTTGATCGGCGGGTGCCGGACCTGGTCATCCTCGATGTGATGTTACCCGGCGACAGCGGCCTGGTGTTGTGCCAGCGGCTGCTGGCCGAACACAAGGTGGCGGTGATCATGCTCACCGCCATGGGCGAGCTGAGCGACCGGGTTGTGGGCCTGGAACTGGGGGCTGACGACTACGTGACCAAGCCGTTTGCTGCCCGTGAACTGCTGGCGCGGGTGAGGGCAGTCTTGCGTCGGGCCGGCGAAAAGGCAGGGGGCACGGCGGGCCACGCCAGTAGCAGCCTTGAGTTTGCCGGCTGGCAGCTGGACGTGGTGCGGCGCGAATTGCGCTCGCCGGACAACGTCATGATCCCCTTGTCCAATGGCGAATTCGAACTGCTGCTGGTGTTTGCCGAACACCCGCGTCGGGTGCTCAGCCGCCAGCAATTGCTGGACATGGCCCGTGGTGATGCCTACGACGCTTATGACCGCAGCATTGACGTGCAAGTAAGCCGGCTGCGCCGCAAGCTTGAAACCGACAATGGGCGTGAGCCCCTGATCCGTACACTGCGCAACGCCGGTTACCTGTTCACCCCCACGGTCGCGAAGCGATGAGCCTGGTTGCCCGGGTTCGCCAGGCCCTGCCGCAGCCCAGAATCACCATTGCCCGATGGATTGCGCTGACCACGCTGACAGCGATGCTGTTCCTGCTGCTGCTCAAGGGGCTGTTCAGCCTGCTGCTGAGTGTGTGGGCGCAACCACCGCTGCTGGAGAGCGGGGTGATCGAGAAGGTTGCAGCGGTGACCCGCATCCTCGATGCCGCGCCGATGGCGCAGCGTGCCAATATCGCCATTGCGGCAGGTGACGGCTCCTATTCCGTGCGATGGTTGCGACGCCATGACGAGGCGGGTGTGCCGGCGTTGGTCGATGCCGAGTTCCGCGAGGGCACGCCTATCCTGCGTGCACTGCTCAAGCGCCCGGATGCCAGGGTCGAGGCGTTCGAGCCGTCCGACATGCCGGAATACACCTCTGAACGTGGCTATGCCTTGATGATCGAGCTGGCCGACAAGTCGTGGGTGCTGTTTCGAGCCACAGACCGCAGCTGGGGCCTGGACGAGCTGCCGCGCAACCTGATCGTCCTGGTGTTGATGCTGGTTTCCAGCCTGGCTGTCGCACTGTCGGCCACACGCTATCTGGCCAAGCCGTTGGAGCGCTTTGCCCAGGGGGTGCGGCGTTTTGGCAAGGACTTCAACGCCCCGCCGATTCCGGTGGTTGGCCCGCACGACCTGCGCCAGGCCATTCTTGCGTTCAATGCCACCCAGGCCCAGCTCAAGCATTACCTGAACGACCGTACCCAGATGCTGGCGGCAATCTCCCACGACTTGCGTGCACCGCTGACGCGCATGCGCTTGCGTGCCGAGTTCATCGACGATGCCCAGCTACAGGCCAAGTTGTTCAAGGACGTGGATGAGATGCAGGCGATGGTCGACGCCGCGTTGGCGTTTTTCCGTGATGATGCGCGGCTGGAGCAGACGACCGTGTTCGACCTGGGCGAGTTGCTGCTCACGGTGGTGGACGATTTCAAGGATGCGGGTGTCGAGGTCGGCCTCAGCGGGCCGCGCCGTTGTGTGTATACAGGGCGGCCGGTGGGTATCAAGCGGGTGTTGGTCAACTTGATCGACAATGCTGCCAAATACGGCCGCGAGCCATCGGTGGTGTTGGCGGTAAGTGCCAGGCAGATCGAGATAACCGTGCAAGACCGCGGCCCGGGCATCGCGCCGGCCCTGCAGGAGCAGGTATTTGTGCCGTTTTACCGTATCGAAGGTTCGCGCAATCGGGACACGGGTGGTGTGGGGCTGGGCCTGCCCGCAGCACGGGCCATCGTGCTGGAGCAAGGCGGCAGCCTGACCCTGAGCAACCGCCCCGGTGGCGGTTTGCAAGCCAGGGTAGAGCTGCCGCTGGGTTGATCAGAGGCCCAGTTCGCTGAGCCCGGGGTGGTCATCCGGGCGGCGACCCAGCGGCCAGTGGAACTTGCGTTCGGCTTCGCTGATGGGGTGTTCGTTGATGCTCGAATGCCGGTTCTGCATCAGCCCATCTTCGGCAAACTCCCAGTTTTCGTTGCCATAGGCACGAAACCACTGGCCGCTGTCGTCGTGGTACTCGTAGGCATAGCGCACGGCAATGCGATTGCCGGTGAAAGCCCATAGCTCCTTGATCAGGCGGTATTCCAGTTCATGGTTCCATTTACGGGTCAGGAATGCCTCGACCTCGGCACGCCCACGGGGGAACTCGGCGCGGTTACGCCAAACCGTATCAGGGGTATAGGCGAGTGCAACTTTGGCCGGGTTGCGGCCGTTCCAGCCATCTTCGGCCAGGCGGACCTTTTCGATGGCGCTTTCGCGCGTAAAGGGCGGCAGGGGTGGGCGGGACATCGCGGTACTCCTCAGGTCGGTTTACGTGTAGCAGATTAACCGCCGATGCCCGATCAAGAGAACGGATGCGCCAGGCACTTCATAATTGCAGTGCGTGGAACAATGCATGATTTCACGCGTAGTGCAGCCGCGGCTACAGGTGGTCGCAGTCAGGCAGTACTGGCTGCGGCCACCCAACCGTCCATCAGTCCCAGGCAGGCGCCAGGCCGTCAGGGCTGACCTCGCGGCCATTGCGTTCCAGCGTGGCGATGCGTGCCATGTCGTCGGTGTCCAGCTTCAGGTCGCGGGCAAGCAGGTTGCTGGCCAGGTTTTCGCGCTTGGTCGAAGACGGTATTACCGCGTAGCCCAGCTGCAGGGCCCAGGCCAGGGCAACCTGGGCGACGGTGGCCTTGTGCTTGGCCGCGATGTCGGCCAGCACCGGGTCTTTCAGGACCTTGCCATAGGCCAGGGTCATGTACGAGGTGACGGTGACGCCTTGCTCCTTGAGAAACGCGACCAGCTTGCTGTTCTGCAGGTACGGGCTGAGTTCGATCTGGTTGGTGGCAATTTCGCCCTTGCCAACGATTTCGATGGCCTGGCGAGTCAGTGCGATGTTGAAATTGGACACACCAATCTGTCGGGTCAGGCCCAGCTTCTTCGCTTCGGCCAGTGCGGTCATGTATTCCGGCAACGCTACGCCGTTGCCTGGGGCTGGCCAGTGGATCAGCAGCAGGTCGACGTAGTCGGTACGCAGTTTCTTGAGGCTTTCGCGCAGGCTTGGGACCAGCTTGTCCGCCGCGTAGTTGTCGACCCAGATCTTGGTGGTAATGAAAAGCTCGCTGCGCGGTACGCCGCTTTCAGCGATGGCTTGGCCGACTTCCGCTTCATTCTTGTAGATCTGTGCGGTGTCGACGGCCCGATAGCCCAGCTCAAGGGCCGATTTGACCGAGTCGATGACGGTCTGGCCAGTGAGTCGGAAGGTGCCGAGGCCGAAGGAAGGAACGCTCATGGGCTTACTCCTGGGAAATAGGGTTGGATCCTGTGGCAGCCAGTGTGCAGGTTCGCAGGGCAACGAATAACCGGCTGCTGCGTCAAAGTCCTTTGACCAGCGGGCAAGAATCGCGTTTCACCCTGGCCTTCATTACATAAGTAACGCCAGAACGGGGTGAGACCTTGGTCAGCTAACGCTTTTATCAAGCGGACACACTGCCCATGACCCCTTCTGTGATACCTGCCGATTCCATCGATGCGCTGATTGCCAATAATCTGCCTGGTTGGGTAAAGCGCGCTCGCGTCGAACACTTGACACTGTTGCGCGCAGCTTCATTGCGTCAGCAGCGGGCGCAGGAGCAACTCCACGCCAGGTTGCAGGCCCTCAAGCCTCTGGACGAGTTCGCCGAGCCGCTGCTCAAAAGTGCGCTCGCGGCGCGCTCCATCACACAGGTAGACCTACGCCTGGCCCGGGTCAGATGGGTGACCCTGCGGGCAAATCCGCCGATATCGCCTGCTTTGCCAGCTTCCTCGACGCGGGTCGAAAGTACCCAGTCGCTGCTTTCGGCGGCACTGCACAACTTCCACGAAAATGAAACTCGACCGGGCTGGTTCGCCACAGGGTCACAGCTGGTCAATGCCAGTGGAAAGAGGCTGCCAATGAGCGTTGAGGTATTCGCCCAGCTCTGTCGCAGCCTCGATATCGGTCGACATTATCAACGCCATCTGCAATCGCAGCTGCAAACCGAAAGCATGGCCGGGGTGCAGGTCGAGGCCATCATGGACGAGGCATTGAGCGCCAGGCTGGGGCTTGACGCGGTTGTCGCCAGGGTCAAGGGTGAAATTGACGAGTTGACGTATCAGCGTATCCGCCACGTTGTCGAAGCCGCATCAGGGCCTGCCGAGGACACCGTTGTGAGGTGCCACACCCTGAGGCTGCTGGGCAAGAAGATCATTGGCGCACTGGCGATCGAAGTGCGTCAGAACGCCCGCCTGGTTGGCGTTATCGCATGGTTGCCTGAGGACCGGTACGCCGCAGTGAGCTGGCATGCCAACTGGGAACTGCTGTACCTGACGCTGGGTGTACGCATGCGTGATGAAGCGTATCGCCAGTTCTTTCAGCGTTTTGTCGCAGAGCGGGATCGCGTCGCTTTCTACACGGCCCTGAACGCGCTGCTGAGGCAGGGCAATACTGTGTTACCGCTCGAGCTGGATGGCCGCTGCTTTGCGGTCGAAGGCGACGTGTTCACCGCGCTGCGCAAAGCGCTGCTCGACAAGATGCTGGATGATGCACGGGTACTGGCGGTATCAACGGAGGATGAGGATATCGCCGACCGCCAGGCCCGTCTGCAAGGCTATCTTGACTTGGGGCTGAGCGTGGCAGGCCTGGCAGCGCTGTTTGTGCCCGGGTTGGGCCAGGCCATGCTCGGGCTCACGGTCGCGCAGTTGGCGGGCGAAGTCTACGAAGGGTACCAAGACTGGCAGCTAGGTGATCGCAACGCTGCCTTGGGCCACCTGTTCAACGTGGCGGAGACGGTGGCTACAGGGGCGTTGACGGCTGCAGGGGCGGTGGGTCTCGGCAAGCTCGCGCAGCGCGTCGCACGCGTGGATGCGCTGGTGCCGGTAAGCCTGGCGGATGGCCAGTTGCGTCTGTGTGATCCGGCTTTGCCAGGCTATCAGCTACCGGGCATCGACCTGCCGCCAGGGCAGGCCATCAATGAAAATGGTCGTTCGCTGAGGCGCCTGCACGATGCCGTGTATGAGGTAAGTGAAGGCGACGATGGGGTATGGCGCATTCATCACCCGTCCAGGCCGGGGGCCTATTTACCAGCACTCGAGCACAATGGTGCCGGGGGATGGGTGCATGAGTTCGAGCAACCGCAGCGCTGGCAGGACGCCGCCTACCTGGTTCACCGGCTTGCCAGCCGCACAGCGGCTGTTTCCGACGAGGCGGCTGCCTTTGGCGTGCAGGTTACAGGTTACGGCGCGGACCAGCTGCGCCGGTTGGTTCTGGAGAGCGCAGCACCACCGGCGCGTTTGCTCGATGCCATCGAGCGCTGGCACCTGCACAATGAGTTTCCGACTCTGCGGGGTGAGGCATTCGAGGCAATATTCAACGAGCGGCAGGTCAACCCGAACGCTGCGGACCAGGTGCTGATGCGTGACTTCCCTGGCCTTTCCCATCGCTGCGCACGAGAAATTGTCGAGCACGCCAACAGTGTCGAGCTCGAGCGCCTGGATGATGCGGGGCGGGTGCCGCTTACCCTGGCGGAGCGAGCACGTTGGGCCGTACGTGACAGCCGGATTGATCGTGCCTTGGCAGGGTTGCGTCAGCCTGCTGCGGTAAATGCTGATACTGAAAAGCTCGCGCAGGGCGGGCTGGGCGATGCCCTTGCCGACCGGGAGGTGGCGGCCCGAATGATTGGGCTGGCCCCGGTGGGGCAAGGCGTTCGCCCGCCTTTGCGGTTGTTCGATGGGCGCTTGGGCTACCCGCTCAGTGGCCACCTGTCGGGGACCCGCCAGGCGCTGCGGCGCACTTTGAATCATGTGTTCCCGCTGATGACCGGTGAAGAGTTGCAGTCGTACCTGCAAGACCTGGCTCGGCGGGGTTTAGAGCCGTGGAGCCATGTCAGCCAACTGTTACACGCCAAGGCCAGCCTCAAGCAGGCACTGCACGCCTGGCGGAGTGAGCCAGGGCTGAACCTGGTTCGCCGCTGGCGCCGGATCAAGGTTGCCAGGCGCATCATGATGAGCTGGCAGCGCGCGACGCCGGGTGATGTAGCGGGTGATTACCACCTGAGCATCGTGGGTGAGCGGGTGGGCAATCTGCCGGCCTTGCCTGAGCATGTGTCTTTCGACCACATCACACACCTCACATTGCGCGATATGCGGGTGACGAGCGTCGAGGCGGGTTTTCTGGTTCGCTTCAGCAACGTGCGTAACCTGGATTTGCGGGGCAACCAGCTGACCCGGCTTCCGGCAGGCATCGAGCAACTGGGCGAGTTGAGAAACCTGCGCCTTGCTGACAACCAGATCGTACTTACCCGCGACGACAACCTGCGCCTCAGCCAGCTCGAGGGGCTACGCCGCCTCGAACTGAACGGTAACCCGGTAGGTTTGCTCCCGCCATTGGCATCGTTCCCGCTGATGCGCCGGTTGTCCTTGCGCAACACCGGGCTGGGCGAATTGCCCGTTGATCTGGCCAGGCACGGCAACCTGGAATTGCTGGACATGCGTGACAACCAGATCCACACGCTGCCTGAGGCACTGTCTGCGCTGCCGCTTCGCTTGTTGCAGGGCCTGGAGCTGCACGACAATCCACTCTCGGATCAGACCGTGCAGCGCCTGCAATTGGCCAGAGCGTCCGCCGGGTCACCTGCACGTCGGCTTGCACCTCACTCATCGTCGGGCCCGAGCGCTGCATTACCTTGGCTGTCGGGGTTTTCCACGGCGCAGCGCGAGGCGCGACTGGCGCTCTGGGCCCGCTTGTACCGGGAGGACGGTGCGAGTGATCTGTTCCGGTTCATTTCAGACTTGCAGGGCCTGCGTGAATACCACGCACAGCCCCGCGATTTTCAGTTGCGGGTGTGGCACATCCTTGATGCCTGCGAGCAGCACGCTGAAGTGCGTGCGAGCCTGTTCGAGCAAGTTAGCCGGCCGCGCAGTTGCAGTGACGAGTTGCTGCTTACGCTCAGCGAACTGGAGATTGGCGCGATGGTCGCCAGGGCTGGAACAGCGGGCGATGGGTTGCACAAGGAGCGGGCGCTGGTGAGGCTGGGGCGTTCCTTGGCCCGCCTGGACAAAGTCAACGCAATTGCGGCCCGGCATATTGCTGAGCAGCATTCTATCGATCCCGTCGAGGTGTATTTGACCTATCGCGTAAAGCTTGCGGATAGCCTCGACCTCCCTGCGCAGCCTGACAAGCTGATGTACCAGAGTGTCAGCGGGGTGGGCCCTGACGAGCTGGACGCTGCACGCAACGAGGTTCTGCGAGAGGAAACACCACAAGTCTTGGCGCAGGCCCTGGCAGATCGAACCTTCTGGCAGGCCTACCTGCACGAACACCAGGCGGCACGCTTCAGCCAGATGGAGGTGCCTTTCCAGCAGCGCTTGGATACGTTGTTCATGCAATGGAAAACGCTGAGTGACGGCGACTATCTCGCGCAAATCGAGCAAATCTGCACTGAGCGGGAGGCCGTGCGACACCAGCTTCTGCTGGCGTTGAGCCGCGAGGCAATGCAGCGCCACGGCCTTTAAACGAAACAGCCCGCCGAGGGGCGGGCTGTTCGCTGGAGCGGGACGATCAGCGGCGGCGGAACAGCGGCAGCGGTTCGTCAGTCGCGGCCTGGTAGGTCACCGAGAAGTCCTTCAGGCTTTGCAGCGCGTCTTCCGGGTCCTTGTCGGCACGGATGGCGAATGCATCGAAACCGCAACGGGCCATGAAGAACAGCTGGTCGCGCAGTACGTCGCCGATGGCGCGCAGCTCGCCCTTGAACTTGTAGCGGTCACGCAGCAGGCGCGCATTGGAGTAGCTGCGCCCGTCGGTGAAGGCCGGGAAGTTCAGTGCGATGACCTGGAAGTACTGCACGTCTTCGCCGATTTCTTCCGCTTCTTCGTCGCTGTCCAGCCACACGCCCAGGCCGCCGTCGCGGGCCTTGAGCACGTGGGCATGGTCACGCCACAGCTGCAGCGGCACGATGTAGTCGTCGCAGTTGGTCAGCTCGTCGAACGAGGTTTCCTTGGGCAGCAGGTGCCAGGTTTCGTCGACGATCTGGTTGTTCTTAATGATTCGCTGCATAGACGCGTTCCTTGAAGGGGTCGATGCCGATACGCTGGTAGGTGTCGATGAAACGCTCTTCCTCGGTACGTTGCTCGACGTACACGGCGATCAGCTTCTCGATCACATCGGCCATGGCATCCTGGGCGAACGACGGGCCGAGGATCTTGCCCAGGCTCGCGCCGCGCGCGGCATTGCCGCCCAGCGATACCTGGTAGAACTCCTCACCCTTCTTGTCCACGCCGAGGATGCCGATGTGGCCCACGTGGTGGTGGCCGCAGGCGTTCATGCAGCCAGAGATGTTCAGGTCGATCTCGCCGATGTCGAACAGGTAGTCCAGGTCGTCGAAACGGCGCTGGATGGACTCGGCGATCGGGATCGACTTGGCGTTTGCCAGCGAGCAATAGTCACCGCCCGGGCAGCAGATGATGTCGGTCAGCAGGCCGATGTTCGGGGTGGCGAAGCCGCCTTCGCGCAGTTCCAGCCACAGCGCGTGCAGCTGACGCTGCTCGACGTCGGCGAGGATGATGTTCTGCTCGTGCGAAGTACGCAGGAAGCCGAAACTGTAGCGCTCGGCCAGGTCGGCCACGGCGTCCAGCTGCTTGTCGGTCAGGTCGCCCGGGGCAACGCCGGTAGGCTTCAGCGACAGGGTTACAGCGACGTAGCCAGGGCGCTTGTGGGCCCGGGTGTTACGCGAGCGCCAACGGGCAAAGCCTGGGTTTTCGGCGTCCTGGGCGGCGTAGTCGACGTTTTCGAGGGCCAGGTACTCCGGGTCGACGAAATGGCGCGATACGCGCAGTACTTCGTCTTCGGTCAGCGTGGTGTTGCCGCCGCGCAGGTGGACCATTTCGGCCTCGACCTTCTCGGCGAACACTTCAGGCGTCAGTGCCTTGACCAGGATCTTGATCCGCGCCTTGTACTTGTTGTCACGGCGACCGTAACGGTTGTACACGCGCAGGATGGCGTCCAGGTAGCTGATCAGGTCCTGCCACGGCAGGAACTCGTTGATGAACGAGCCGACCACCGGGGTACGGCCCAGGCCGCCGCCGACCAGTACACGGAAGCCCAGCTCGCCAGCAGCGTTGCGCACCGGCTCCAGGCCGATGTCGTGCACTTCAATGGCAGCGCGGTCTTCCTGCGAGCCGTTGATGGCAATCTTGAACTTGCGCGGCAGGTAGGCGAATTCCGGGTGGAAGGTGGTCCACTGGCGGACGATTTCGCACCACGGGCGCGGGTCGATGATTTCGTCTGCGGCCACACCGGCGAACTGGTCGGTGGTGGTGTTGCGCAGGCAGTTGCCGCTGGTCTGGATCGCATGCATCTGCACGGTGGCCAGTTCGGCGAGAATGTCCGGAATGTCTTCCAGTGCCGGCCAGTTGTACTGCACGTTCTGGCGGGTGGAAATGTGCGCGTAGCCCTTGTCGTAGTCGCGAGCGATCTTCGCCAGGGTGCGGACCTGGCGGGCGCTCAGCTGGCCGTACGGCACGGCGACACGCAGCATTGGCGCGAAACGTTGGATGTATAGGCCGTTCTGCAGGCGCAGAGGGCGGAATTCTTCTTCGCTCAGCTCACCGGCCAGGTAGCGGCGGGTCTGATCACGGAACTGCTTGACGCGGTCCTCGATGATCCGCTGATCGTACTCGTCGTATACGTACATAAAAGTCCTGTCTCAGGCATGCAGCTATTCGCGCGCACGGCCGCGCACTCCGGTACGGAGCCGGGGAACGATATCAGGTTGCGGTTATGCGCTAAAGTGATGTTTTTGCATATGAAAAGAACCAAATGAACTATGTGAGACTGACTGCCATTTGTGCGCTGGCGGTAGCCAGGCGTTTATAATCCGGGGTTTGCTTCGCAGAGATGTGACCCCATGCTCAAGGCCCTGTGCCAAAGCTTGTGTCTTGCCCTGCCACTGGCGGCAAATGCGCAGCCGGCCTCGGTGGTGTTTCTCAATCCGGGGCTGTCCACCGAGACGTTCTGGACCAGCTACACCCGCTTCATGCAGGCCGCTGCGGACGAACTGGGCATGTCCCTGCGCGTGGAGTACAGCGAGCGCCGCGCCGACCTGGCGCTGACCCAGGCCAGGGCGATCCTGGGTGGGGCGCATCGGCCGGATTACCTTGTGCTGGTCAACGAGCAGTACGTGGCACCCGAAATTCTGCGGTTATCGCGTGGCACCGGGGTCAAGCTGTTGCTGGTCAACAATGGCCTGACCCCCGGCCAGGCCCGCAGCATCGAGACCCAGCCCGACAAGTATGCCGAGCCCTTGGGTACCTTGATGAGCAACGACGAGCAAGCGGGCTTCCAGATGCTGCACCTGATGGTTGCCCAACTGCCTCGTGACGCAGGCCCGGTGGACCTGGTGGCCTTTGCCGGGCTCAAGACCACACCGGCTTCGCAGCTGCGCGAGGAGGGCATGCGCCGCGCCCTGGCCGACTTCCCTCAGGTCCGCCTGCGCCAGGTGGTGTACGGCGGCTGGAGCCGCGAGCGCGCCTACGAGCAGGCGCAGCAATTGCTGGAGCGATACCCGGCCACTCGCCTGGTGTGGTCGGCCAATGACGAGATGGCCTTTGGCGCCATGCAGGCGTTCGAGGAGGCCGGGCGCACACCGGGGCGTGACGTGCTGTTCGGCGCCGTCAACAGTTCGCCCGAGGCCTTGCGTGCGCGCATCGACGGGCGTTTGAGCGCGCTGATGGGTGGACACTTCACCCTTGGCGGTTGGGCCATGGTGATGTTGCACGACGATGCCCAGGGTGTCGCGCTGAACCGCGACGGCCAGCGCGTGCACAGTGCCCCGGTACTGCAGGCAATCGACGAGGCCAAGGCCAGGCGTTGGCTGAAACTGCTGGAACGGCCCGACTATGGCGTCGACTTTCTGCATTACAGCGCCGAAGGGCGGCCGGCCAGCTACCAGTACCCGTTTCTGACGTCACCGGTCGACTATTGAAAGACCTTGCTTGAGGGAAGGGCATTGCTCGTCTTAACTGCTGGTTGTGAAGTGCATTCCCATAACCACTACAAGAGGCAATGCAATGGGAAACTCAACCAAGGTCCGCAAAGCTGACAGCAGCGTCGATGCCTGGGCGATCCTCTGCCTGATCGTCCTGGTGGTGGTCACTGCCGTTTATTGGGTCAGCCACCAGTAGACTTTTCTATCAGACCGTGATGTAGCAACAGCGCCTGCGGGGGGATGTCCTGCGGGCGTTTTTGTGTTGCCTGTCCCGGCCTCATCGCCGGCAAGCCAGCTGCCGCAGGTACAGCGCAGGCCCTGAGGCTGCAGAAAGCCTGTGGGAGCTGGCTTGCCGGCGATGAGGCCGCTACAGGCTAGCGGGTAAGGTGCAGGGCCAGCTGCACCAGGCCGATCAGCACCATGATGAATATCAGGGTGAAGAGCGTCCCCAGCGCAATGAAATGGCTGGCTTTGCCGTGGGTGAAATCGCGAGCGCGGTTCTTGCCGCTTTGCACGCCAAAGGCGGCGGCGAGGATGCTGTGCAGCATCTGCCAGAAGGTTGGGGGTTTGCCTTGGCTGGAATCGTCCATGGTGGCTCCTGAAGAAATCAGAGGCAATCAGGGACAGTGTAGGCAACGACGCCAAGGTTGCATGTGCCGGCCTATTCGCGGGGCAAGCCCGCGAAGAGGCTGGCACACCCTTAGTTGTCGTACCCGAGGTTCGGCGCCAACCAGCGCTCGCTGACGCTGACATCCTGGCCTTTACGTGCGCTGTAACGCTCGATCTGGTCCTTGTCGACCTTGCCCACGGCAAAGTACTGCGCCTGCGGGTGGGCAAAGTACCAGCCGCTGACCGCCGCCGCCGGGAACATTGCAAAGTGTTCGGTCAGGAACACCCCGCTTGGCCCGGTTTCGCCGATGGCGGTGCCGTCGAGCAGGCGGAACAGGGTTTCTTTCTCGGTGTGGTCGGGGCAGGCCGGGTAGCCCGGGGCCGGGCGGATGCCGCTGTACTGCTCCTTGATCAGCGCTTCGTTGTCCAGGTGCTCGTCGCGGGCATAGCCCCAGTGCTCTTTACGCACCTGCTCGTGCAGCCACTCGGCGCAGGCTTCGGCCAGGCGGTCGGCCAGGGCCTTGACCATGATCGAGCTGTAGTCGTCGCCTTTGTCCTGGTAGGCCTTGGCCACTTCTTCGGCACCGATGCCGGCGGTGGTGATGAACCCGCCCACATAATCGGTGACGCCGCTGGCTTTTGGCGCGACAAAATCAGCCAGCGACCAGTTGGGCTTGCCGTCCGGCTTGATGGTCTGCTGGCGCAGGTGGTGCAGGGTGGCCAGCGCCTTGCCGTCCTCGCCGTACACCTCGATGTCGTCATCGGCCACCTGGTTGGCCGGCCAGAAGCCGAACACCGCGCGGGCGCTGATCAGCTTCTCGTCGATCAGCTTGTCGAGCATCTCGCGGGCGTCCTTGTACAGCGAGGTGGCAGCTTCGCCAACCACTTCGTCGGTGAGGATGCGCGGGAACTTGCCGGCCAGGTCCCAGGAGATGAAGAACGGGGTCCAGTCGATGTATTCGGCCAGGGTGCGCAGGTCGATGTCTTCCAGCACCTTGACGCCGGTGAAGGAGGGCACCGCTGGCTGGTAGCCGGCCCAGTCGTACTGCGGCTTGGCGGCGATGGCCTGGGCGTAGCTCAGGCGCTCGGTGCGGGCACTGCGGTTGGCGGTGCGCTCGCGCACATCCACGTACTCCAGGCGGGTCTTCTCGACGAAGCCCGGCTTGAGCTCCTTGGACAGCAACTGGGTGGCCACGCCAACCGCACGCGAGGCGTCGGTAACGTAGATGACGGCGTCGTTGCTGTACTTCGGTTCGATCTTGACTGCGGTGTGCGCCTTGGAGGTGGTGGCGCCGCCGATCATCAGGGGCAGTTCGAAGCCCTGGCGCTGCATTTCGCGGGCAACGTGGACCATCTCGTCCAGCGACGGGGTGATCAGGCCAGACAACCCGATGATGTCGCACTTCTCGTCGCGGGCGGTTTGCAGGATTTTCTCGGCAGGCACCATCACCCCGAGGTCGACGATGTCGTAACCGTTGCAGCCCAGTACCACGCCGACGATGTTCTTGCCGATGTCGTGCACGTCACCTTTTACCGTGGCCATCAGGATCTTGCCCTTGGCTTCTGGCTTGTCGCCTTTTTCGGCTTCGATGAACGGAATAAGGTGCGCCACTGCCTGCTTCATCACACGGGCCGACTTGACCACCTGGGGCAGGAACATCTTGCCTGCACCGAACAGGTCGCCCACCACGTTCATGCCGCTCATCAGCGGGCCTTCGATGACCTCGATGGGGCGTGCGCATTGCTGGCGGCACTCCTCGGTATCCTCGACGATATACGCGGTGATGCCTTTGACCAGTGCGTGCTCCAGGCGCTTGCCGACCGGCAGCGAACGCCAGGCTTCGTTTTCGACTTCCTTGGTGGCGCCGCCGCCTTTGTAGTCGTCGGCAATGGCCAGCAGGGCATCGGTCCCTTCCGGGGTGCGGTTGAGCACCACGTCCTCGACCTTCTCACGCAGCTGGGCCGGGATCTCGTCGTAGATCTCCAGCTGGCCGGCGTTGACGATACCCATGGTCAGGCCGTTGCGGATGGCGTGGAACAGGAACACCGAGTGGATCGCCTCGCGCACCGGGTTGTTGCCACGGAACGAGAACGACACGTTGGACACACCGCCCGAGGTCAGCGCATGGGGCAGGTGGTCACGGATATAGGCACAGGCCTCGATGAAGTCGACGGCGTAGTTGTTGTGCTCTTCGATGCCGGTGGCAACGGCGAAGATGTTCGGGTCGAAGATGATGTCTTCCGGCGGGAAGCCCACTTCGTTGACCAGAATGTCGTAGCTGCGTTTGCAGATTTCCTTCTTGCGCGCGGCGGTGTCGGCCTGGCCGACCTCGTCGAAGGCCATCACCACCACGGCGGCGCCGTAGCGCTTGCACAGGCGGGCGTGGTGCTTGAACTGCTCGACGCCTTCCTTCATGGAAATGGAGTTGACGATGCCTTTGCCCTGAATGCACTTCAGGCCGGCTTCGATCACTTCCCATTTGGAGGAGTCGATCATGATCGGCACGCGGGAAATGTCCGGCTCGCCAGCGATCATGTTGAGGAAACGGACCATGGCCGCCTGGGAATCGAGCATCCCTTCGTCCATGTTGATGTCGATCACCTGGGCGCCGGCCTCGACCTGCTGCAGGGCGACTTCCAGGGCTTCGGTGTAGTTCTCTTCACGGATCAGCCGGGCGAACTTGGCGGAACCGGTGATGTTGGTGCGCTCACCCACGTTGACGAACAGCGACTGGCGATCGATGGTGAACGGTTCCAGGCCCGACAGGCGACAGGCCTTGGCGATCTCCGGGATCTCGCGTGGCTTGTATTTGGCCACGGCTTCGGCAATGGCCTGGATGTGGCCCGGGGTGGTACCGCAGCAACCACCGATGATGTTGAGGAAACCACTGGCAGCGAATTCTTCGACTACTGCCGCCATTTCGGCCGGGGTCTCGTCGTACTCACCGAAGGCGTTCGGCAGGCCGGCGTTGGGGTGGGCGGAAACGTGGGTATCGGCCTTGGTCGACAGCTCTTCCAGGTACGGGCGCAGGTCCTTGGCGCCAAGGGCGCAGTTCAGGCCCACGGAAATCGGCTTGGCGTGGCGCACCGAGTTCCAGAACGCTTCGGTGGTCTGGCCCGACAGGGTACGGCCGGAGGCGTCGGTGATGGTGCCGGAGATCATGATCGGCAGTTCGACAGCGTCCTCCTCGAACACCTGCTGCACGGCAAAAATGGCCGCCTTGGCGTTGAGGGTGTCAAAGATGGTTTCGATCAGGATCAGGTCGGCGCCGCCCTCGATCAGGCCACGGGTGGCCTCGATGTAGTTCTCTACCAGCTCATCGAATGTGACGTTGCGGTAGCCGGGGTCGTTGACGTCCGGGGAAATCGAGCAGGTGCGGCTGGTAGGGCCGAGCACGCCTGCAACGAAGCGCGGCTTGTCGGGCGTTTCCAGGGTCTTGGCATCGGCTACCTGGCGGGCAATGCGCGCGCCTTCCACGTTCAGCTCATAGACCAGCGATTCCATGCCGTAGTCGGCCTGGGAAATCTGCGTGGCATTGAAGGTGTTGGTTTCAAGGATATCCGCCCCGGCATCGAGGTAGGCTTTCTCGATGGCAGCAATCACGTCCGGGCGGCTGAGCAGCAACAGGTCGTTGTTGCCTTTCACATCGCTTGGCCAATCGGCGAAGCGCGTGCCACGATAGTCGTGTTCCTCGAGACGGTAGCTTTGGATCATAGTACCCATGCCGCCGTCGAGGATCAGGATGCGCTCTTTGAGTGCGTTCTGGAGTGCTTGGAGACGAGCGCTGCGGTCGGACATAGGAACTACCTGGTCGGGCAAATATCAGAAGGTGCGGAATCATATCAAAGTTGCGCGGTTCTTAGGCGCATCGCCCATTTGCATGAAAACCGCTCATGTTGATGACACGGTTAACAGCACCCGGCACGACCAGGCAACAATCGTGATAGCTTTTTAGAATCAGGACTTTTCGCACATGGTGCATCGTATCCTTGCCGGCGCCTTCGCCCTGCTCATCAGCGGCGCGGTGTTCGGGCAAGCCCCCCAGTCGAGCCCGGCTATTTCCTACACCCGGGACATTCAGCCGATCTTCACCGAGAAATGCGTGGCCTGCCATGCCTGCAACGACGCCGCCTGCCAGCTGAAGCTGGAAAGCCCCGAAGGTGCGGTACGAGGGGCCAGCAAAGTCCCGGTCTACGAGGGCGACCGCAGCAAGGCGGTGCCCACCACGCGGCTGTTCTACGACGCCCACAGCGAAGAGCAATGGCGCAAGAAAGGCTTCTACTCGGTGCTCGACAACCAGGGCAGCCAGGCCGCGCTGATGGCGCGTATGCTGGAGCTGGGGCACAAGACCCCGCTCACGCCCAACGCCAAGCTGCCCGAGGAAATCGTCCTGGGCCTGAGCCGCAACAACATGTGCCCGTTGCCTCATGAGTTCGACGCCTATGCGGGTGCGCACCCCAAGGAGGGCATGCCGCTGGCGGTGACCGGGCTGACAGACAAGGAATACGACACCATGCGTCGCTGGCTGGCGGCCGGTGCGCCGGTGGAGTACCAGCCGATCAAGCCCAGTGATACCGAAGCCAGGCAGATCGCCGACTGGGAAGAGCTGCTCAACCGCCCAGGTTCCACCGAGGCGCTGGTTGGCCGCTGGCTTTACGAGCATCTGTTCCTGGCGCACATCTACTTCGTCGGCGGCGAGCAGGGCCACTTCTTCCAATGGGTGCGGTCACGCACGCCCAGCGGCCAGCCGGCCGACATCATTGCCACGCGTCGCCCCAACGACCCACCTGGCACCGACTTCTATTACCGCCTGATCCCGGTGCAGGGCGTGATCGTGCACAAGACGCACATCACCTACCCGATGGGGCCGCAGAAGCTCAAGCGGGTGAAGCAGCTGTTCTACGCCGGCGACTGGCATGCCGCCGCGCTGCCAGGCTACGGCCCGCGTCACCGGGCCAACCCGTTCGAAACCTTCGAGGCCATCCCGGCAGTGGCGCGCTACCAGTTCATGCTGGATAACGCCGAGTACTTCGTGCGCACGTTCATCCGTGGCCCGGTGTGCCGCGGGCAGATCGCTACCGACGTGATCCGCGACAACTTCTGGGCATTGTTCCAGGAGCCGGCCTTCGACCGCTATATCACCGATGCCAAGTACCGTGGCGAGGCCACGCCGCTGCTGGCCATGCCCGGGCAGATCGATGACGTGGGCAGTGTGCTGAGCCTGTGGCACGCCTACCGCGACAAGCGCAACGCGTATGAAAAGCTGCGCCGCGACGCCTATGCCGACATGCCGGCGCCGGGCTGGTCGACCTTGTGGGCCGGTAACGACAACGCGCTGCTGAGCATCTTCCGCCATTTCGACAGCGCTTCGGTCAGCAAGGGCCTGATCGGTGATGTGCCGCAGACCGTGTGGCTGTTCGACTACCCGCTGCTGGAACGCACCTATTACCAGCTGGCGGTAAACTTCGACGTGTTCGGCAACGTTTCGCACCAGTTGCAGACGCGCCTGTACTTCGACCTGATCCGCAATGGCGCCGAGGTGAACTTCCTGCGCCTGATGCCGGCCGACCATCGCCAGGCGATTCTCAGCGACTGGTACCAGAACAGCGGCAAGGTGAAGATGTGGATGGATTATGAAGACATCGACAGCGACACCCCGAGCGGCATCAAGCTCGACCCACGCGACCCCAAGCGCGACTTTGGCCTGAAGCTGCTGCAGCGCACCGGCAGCCTGAATGCTGCGCCCGACCCGATCAACCGCTGCCAGGGCGCGTTCTGCTCACGGCCGCAGATGAGCGAAGAGTTCCGCAATGCCGAGCAGTCACTGAGCCGCCTGGTGTCGCGCCCGGCTGCCGGGCTGAAGGTGATCAACCAGTTGCCCGAGGCGACCATGCTGCGCATCGAAGGGCAGGGCGGCCAGCGCCAGGTGTACAGCCTGCTGCGCAACCGCGCGCACAGCAACGTGGCGTTCCTGCTGGGCGAGGCGTACCGCTACCAGCCGGGGCTGGATACCCTGACGCTGTACCCGGGCGTGCTCAGCAGCTATCCCAACTTCATCTTCAATGTGCCAACCAACGATGTGGCGGAATTCGTCGAGGACATGGAGTATGCGAAAGACGATGCAGCCAGGTTCGAGCGCATTGTCATGCGTTGGGGTGTGCGCCGCAGTCACCCTGACTTCTGGCGCTACTTCCATGACCTGAACAGCTTCATCAAGGAGACCACGCCGGTCGAGGCGGGTGTGCTGGACATGAACCGCTATGAGAACCTCTGATCGGGTAGGCTGACCTTTCCGAGTACCCTGCGGTCGGAAATGGTGGGTGGTCCGGGGGCTGCTATGCAGCCCGGTTGCCGGTGAGCGCGGTCCCTGTGGGAGCTGGCTTGCCGGCGATGGAGCGCAAAGCGCGCCCGAAGGCCTCAATACACCGGCAAGCGCAGGGTATTTCATGCTGTATTCGCTTCAGGCACTGCGGGCGTTCGCCGCCTGGGTGGTGGTGTGCCACCATTTCATGCAGATCTTCTTCGACTTCCACGCCACCGGTCCTGTGGGCCAACTGCTCACCGACCGTGGTGCCGTGGGTGTCGACATCTTCTTCGTCATCAGCGGGCTGGTCATCTACCTGTCGACCCGCGACAAAACCATCGAACCGCGCCAGTTCCTGCTCAATCGGGTGCTGCGTATCGTCCCTGCCTACTGGTTTTACACCGCGTTGATGGCCGCTTTGCTGCTGGCCTTCAGCCAATGGATGCCACATCAGGAATTCGCCTGGCATCACATGCTCCTGTCGATGCTGTTCATCCCGGCGGAAAACCCCGGTGGCTATGGCCTGTACCCGACCCTGAACGTGGGCTGGACGCTGAACTTCGAGATGTTCTTCTACCTGCTGTTCGGTTTGGCCTTCCTGGTACGCCAACGGCATCACCTGCTGCTGGTTACCGTCGCGTTGTTACTGGTCAGTGAGGTGCTGGGCCGGCTGGGTGTGCTCAGCCGCTTCTACAACAACGACATTATCTACGAGTTCCTGCTCGGCATTGGCCTGGGTGTGTTGTACCGCCGTGGCCTGATCCGCGAGGGGCGTTGGCTGCCGCTGGTGGTGCTGGGGGTGGCGGGCCTGGCCATCTATCACCTGGATGCGTCCCAGCGCTTGCTGCACTGGGGCGTGCCGAGCGCGATGATCGTGCTGGCCTTCATCTCCCTGGAACCGGCCTTCCAGGGAAACCGGCTGCTCAAGGCCTTGGGCGACTGTTCGTATTCGGTGTACCTGGTTCATGTGCTGGTGCTGTACGCCGGCTGGTTCGCCAGCGAGCGGCTGCATTTGAACCCATACCTGGTGTTCGCCCTGTGCGTACCGTCCATTGGACTAATGTCGTGGTTCAGCTACCAGTGGCTGGAGCGCGGCCTGTACCGGCGCATGCAGGCCTGGCTGGCGGCGCCACGGGGGCAGGCCGCGGAATATGCGCTTTCCCGAGTCAAATGCTAGGACTTTGTTCGAGGAGCCGGTTGGCGTACACTTGGCGGCAAGTCTGTGAGGAACCTACATGAGCGATATAACCATTACCGACGCCGCCCATGACTACCTGGCCGATCTGCTTTCCAAGCAGAACACGCCTGGCATCGGCATTCGAATTTTCATCACCCAGCCGGGCACTCAGTACGCAGAGACGTGCATTGCCTATTGCAAGCCGGGCGAAGAGAAGCCTGACGACACCGCCGTGGGTCTGAAGAGCTTCACCGCTTACCTGGACGCAGTCAGCGTGCCGTTCCTGGAAGACGCACTGGTCGACTACGCCACCGACCGCATGGGTGGCCAGCTGACCATCAAGGCACCGAACGCCAAGGTGCCGATGGTCAATGAAGACAGCCCGATCAACGAGCGTATCAACTACTACCTGCAGACCGAGATCAACCCCGGGCTGGCCAGCCACGGTGGCCAGGTCAGCCTGGTGGACGTGGTCGACGACGGCATCGCGGTGCTGCAGTTCGGTGGTGGTTGCCAAGGCTGCGGCCAGGCCGATGTTACCCTGAAGGAAGGCATCGAGCGCACCTTGCTCGAGCGTATTCCGGAGCTGAAGGGCGTGCGTGACGTGACTGACCACACCCAGAAAGAGAACGCCTACTACTAAGGCCGATGCACCTGCATGGCTTGTGTAAGGGCGGCTCTCTTAGCAACAAACTGTTACGGTTTCAACCCCTGCGACAACAGGCCGCAGCCCGTATTCAAAGGGCTGCAGGCCATACCCGCGTTCGTCGGGTAGAACCGCTTTGGGTGTCATGCAAGAATGCCCCGGTTTTTCAGCCGGCCCGTCCCGAGGGTCGGCACCTTCCCTGTAAAGGATGGTTTCATGAATGATCTATTTACCCGGCGCGCGGTTGTCGCCGGGATGGGCGTTCTCGGGCTTGGCCTGCTGGCAGGCTGCAGCCCGGCCCGCGGGCTCGAGTTCAAGTACGGCAAGAACATGAGCAACGAGATCCTTGGGCGCAAGTTCCGCCTCAAGGACCCGCAAGGCAATGTGCGCACCCTGTCGAGCTTCTACGGCAGCATGCCGATGATCTTCTTCGGGTTCACCCAGTGCCCGGCGGTTTGCCCGACCACCCTGGCGCGCGCGGCACAAATCCGCAAACTGCTGCGCGGTCGTGACCGCGACCTGTTCCAGGTGGTGTTCATCACCTTGGACCCGGAGCGCGACACCCCCGAAGTGCTCGATGCCTACGTCAAGGCCTTCGACCCGTCGTTCACCGCACTCACTGGCACCCCCGAAGAAATCGCGGAAGTGGCCAAGGAGTTCAAGGTGTTCTACGAGAAGGTCCCGGCCGGTGACACCTATACCATTTCTCACTCGTCCACCAGCTACGTCTACGATACGCGTGGCACCCTGCGCCTGAGCCTGGGCCATTCCCTGAATGCCAAGGAATGCGCCGAAGACCTGGTCACCCTGATGGAGATCTGCTGAATGTCGATGCAACCGATCAAACGCGGCCTGGCTGCCCTGGCACTGATGGGTCTGGCCCTGCCGGCCCTGGCCCAGGCTACCGTGAGTGATGCCTGGGTCCGTGCCAGCGTGCCGCACCAGCAGTCCACCGGTGCCTTCATGACCCTGACCGCCAGCAGCGATAGCAAGCTGGTGAGCGTGGCTTCGCCCGTGGCCAAGACCGTGCAGGTGCACGAGATGACCATGAACGGCGACGTGATGGGCATGCGTGAGGTGAAGGCTGTCGAGTTGCCGGCCGGCAAGGCCGTGACCCTGGACCCGAATGGCCTGCATGTGATGCTGATGGGCCTGAACAATCAGGTAAAGGAAGGCGATAAAGTGCCGCTGACCCTTACCATCGAAGATGCAAAAGGTGCCAAGGAAACACTGGACGTGCAGGCAGAAGTGCGGCCGCTCAACGCTGAGGCGGGCGGTGGGCATGACCACATGCACATGAAGCACTGACCGACCAAAGGGCCGCGCTTAGCGGCCCTTTTCTTTTTCAGCGGCGCCTTTCAGCTACGAAAGCGCGGCAGCGGCCTGTCGAGCGTCAGCGAGGTCAGGGTCTTTCGAACCTGGGCCTCATCGGCCTCCAGTGCCTTCAGGCTGGCGCGGATCTTGCCGGCGGCGGGCACATCGCCCTGCCGGTCGATCCAGTCGGCAATCTCCTTGCAGGCACTGTTCAGGCAGGCCTGGCGCTGGTTCATCAGCGACAGGAGGGTGGTGAGCTCTCTTTCGGACATGGCAGGATCCTCCATTCAGCCTTGTCAGTGTAGCAGAGGGTTGGCGGGGCTCCCGTTGCCTCTGCAGGAGTTGCCGAAGAGGCGAAAATGAACGCTCCATTGCCCAAGTAACACCGAGTTACTGTTTTGGACGAATAAACACAGTGTTTAAACCGATGCCGCTACGCGGCATGGGGTATCAACCTTAACTGCTTGATCTGGTGTGCTGCATAGTTCTGTCATGCAGTTTTGCAGACCTAGGCCCGCTTTCGGCATCGGTTGACGCGTGTAGGAATATTCTCAGCCTGATTCTTCCTGCGCTGGCCGTGCCCGCTATGGTTACAACTTCAGCATTGAGCCCGGTGGTGGATGAACTCTAAAGTCAGTCGACCTAAACCGCTGGCTCAGGAATACAGCCATTATGCAGGCGTTGAGTCGTAACCCCGGAACACGTTCTCTGGCGTTGGGCTATTGCTTTTCCAAATGTGGTGAATTTGCCTTCGAAGCTGCGTTTGCCGTGGCAATCGTGTCCATGACCGAGGCGGATCTGCTTTTGATTGGCATCGCCTATTTCTTCCGCTACTTGCCGAGCATGGTGTTTTCACCCTTGGGGGGCTGGCTGGCGGATAACGCAGACAAGAAACGAACACTATTTGCGGTCGAGGCGGCCAAAGGCCTGCTGGCACTTGCCTTCTTTACCTTGTTCAGCTTGTCCTCACCCGTGTTGCCCGTCCTGGTTGGCCTTGCGATGCTGATGACAGCGCTCGAATGCCTTTATGTGCCTGCGTTTCGCGCGTACTTTCCGGACCTTGTCGAAAAGGCCCAGCTGGCCTCGGTGAACAGCGGTATCCAGGTGATCGAGGATGCTGCCTCGATTATCGGGCCGTTGGTGTTTTCGGCATGTGTGTTACTGCTGACTCGCGAAGCAACCTTTTTGTTCTTTGCGGGGTGCCTGGTGTTGTCGGCCATTTCCATCGCTACCCTGGGGCCTGCCAGGCAGGGCGCCCGGCAGGCATTCGATGGGCGCGCCATAGTCCGGGATGCGGCGCGCAGTGTCAGTCAGCTCAGGGTTAGCAATGCGCCTTTGTTTGCTGTTATTGGCTGCACCACGCTCTGTGCGATGTTCGCCACCTCGGTGATTCGCTTCATCCTTCCTGCGTCAGTGCTGGAACACTTCGCCTCTGAAGCGGCGGTGGGCTACGTATTCTCACTGCTTGCGGCAGGCACTGTGTTGGGTGGCGTGCTCTACACGCGCTTCAACCCGCGCACCACCGCACGATTGGTGGTGCGTTACTGGGGGCTGTACGGTGCACTGTTTTTTGCTGCAGCCGTGGCACTGCAATTCAACAACTGGCTGTTCCTGCTTATGTTGTTCCTGGTCGGCTTCATGGGTGCATTTGTCGATATCGCTATCGTGACCAACATCCAGTGTTTGTCGAGCGAGCATGAAGTTGGCCGGAATTTTTCCCTCTACTACTTTACTGCCGTCATTGGTGACGCCGTGTCAGGGCTGGTTGCCAGCCTGGTCTTTGTGCTTGCGGGGCCGGCCACCTTGGTCTGGATGACGTTCATGCTGTTCATCGCGCCAGTACGCTGGAACCTGAAAGCACATTCCCTGGATGGCGACAATCGTGGATAGCCCGACGCGCGGTGTGGCGCATGGGGCAAGCTTGAGTTGGCTTCAGGCGGGTAATACAGATTGAGCGCATGCCTGCCGATACGCCCCCGGCGTAACCCCATACGCCTGCTTGAACTGCCGGCTCAAATGGCTCTGGTCAGCAAAACCAAGGTCGAACGCCACCTCCGAAGCGGCCAGGCCGCTCTTCAGCATTTCCCGGGCGCGGGCCAGGCGCCGCTGCTTCAGCCAGGCGTGCGGTGGCGAGCCGGTGGCCTGGCGGAACACCCGGGCGAAGTGGAAGGGTGACAGGTTGACGGCCGCCGCCAGCGCTTCGAGCGAGGGTGGGTCGGCCAATTGGCTTTCCAGCAGTTCGCGGGCGCGGGCCACGGCCAGTGGTTCGTGGCCTGGGGCCGAGGGTTCGGCGCATTGCCCGTGGCGTTGCACCAGGGCCAGCACCGCCTGGCGCCACGCGGTCTGTTGCTGCAGGGCGCTGGCGCCGTTTTCGGACAACTGATGCAGCTGGCTGAAGGCGATGGCCAGGGCCGGGTCGTGGATCACGCTGTCCTTGAAGCTGGGCATGCCGTGGCGGCCCAGTTCCAGTTCGTCCAGTACACCGGTGACGCGCTCGTGCTCGGGGTAGAAGCCGCGATAGCGCCAGCCCGCCTCATGGGCGGTGGCGCCGGTATGCAGCTCGTCGGGGTTGATCAGCACCATGCTGCCGACCGGCGCCAGGTGCTCGCTGCCGCGGTGCCAGAAGCGCTGGGCGCCGGATTCGATCACCGTGAACACATAGCCTTCATGCACATGCGGGGCGAAGCGCTGCTGGAAGTAGCGCGCGTGCAGCATCTCGACGTCGCCCAGGGCCGGCGCCTGCCAGAGGTGTGTCTGCTCGCGCAAGGGCGTGGTCATGCCAGCCAGCTGCGCAGAAGGAAGAAGATCAACATGCTCACCAGCATGCTCAGCAACACGCTGCGGGTCAACAGTACCAGGGCGATGGCCACCAGTGAACCGAGCAGGTAGGGGTTTAGCAGGCTCAGGTTGAGCTGGTGGTCGGGCATGAAGATGATCGGGCCGCAGATGGCGGTGAGCATGCCGGGTACGGCAAAGCCGAGGAACTGCCGGGCATTGGAGCTCAGGCGCAAGGGCAGGCGTGGCTCAAGGAACGCGTAGCGGTTCAGGAACACAATGGCGCCCATGGCGAAAATCAGGATCCAGGTCATGCGCGGGCTCCGGCAAATTTCTGGCAGATGAACCCGGCGCTCATGCCCAGCAGGCCTGCAGCCACCAAGGCGGCCTCCCAATGCCAGTAGCTGAACAGCACCGAGCAGAACAGCGACACGGCTACACACACCACGGTAGCCAGGTTGCGCACCAGCGGCGCTATCAGGGCGACGAAGGTGGCGACGATGGAAAAGTCCAGGCCGAGTTGGTCGAGGTGGGGAATGTTCTGGCCCAGCAGGATGCCGGCCAGGGTGAACAGGTTCCAGGCAACGTAGAACGTCAGGCCTACCCCCAGGGCATACCAGCGGTTGAATTGCTGCTGGTCGTACTTGCTGGTCAACGCGAAGAACTCGTCGGTCAGCAGGAAGCCCAGGCCCAACCGCCAGCGCAATGGCTGGCTGGACAGCACCGGGCGCATCGACAGGCCATAAAGCAGGTGCTGCGAGGTCAGCAGCAGGGTGGTGAGCAGGATCGACGCCAGGTTGGCGCCGCCCTTGAGCATGCCAATGGCAACCAGTTGCGCGGCACCGGCGAAGACGATGGCCGATAGCCCTTGCCCCTGCCAGGCACTGAGGTTGGCCTCGATGGCCATGGAGCCGGCCAGCAGGCCCCAGGGGGCGACGGCCAGGGACAACGGCATGATGGCGATGGCGCCGTGGAGGAAGGCTTGGCGAGCGATGTGGGGCATGATGGCTGCAATGCGTGTACGAGGCAGATCAGCATGCCAGACGGGGCGGGGGATGGCTTGAACGATCTTGCTGCTCGACGCGGTTCCTTGCGTGAGGGACTGTCTTCGCAGTAATTGAAAGCTTGCGCGATCACTGTGGGAGCGGGCGCGCCCGCGAACACGGGCGAAGTCCGTGCCATACGCCGCGCCGCCTGCTTCGCGGGCATGCCCGCTCCCACAGGTACAACGCAGGCTTCAGCCTGATGCGGCAGCTGTGGGTAGGTCACGGATGGCGGGTCAGGTGTTGTTGCGCCGTCACGCAGCCGTTGATGTCCACGGCTTTCTGCAGCAGGCTCAGGCGGTGCGGTGGGTCCAGGTCGCCGAGCAGGCGGTACACCTCGGCCTGGTAGTCGCGCTGGCGCCCCCACAACATTTGCAAGCCTTCTGGCCGGCTGCGGCTGCAGGCCAGGCGGGTGGTCGGTTGCGGGTAGTAGGGGGCGTACACGGTGGCCATGCTGGGGATGGCCTCCAGCGCCGCACGGTATTCGCTGCTGGCATTGTAGGGCCGGCACCAGGTGGCGATCGCTGGCGCGGGTGCGGCAAACCCCTGCTTGAGACTGGCTTCGAGCAACGGACAAGCGGCATCCGGAATTTGCGCGGCGGGCAGGTAAGTCATGTAGTACAGCGCCAGGCGGTACTGGGCGACCGGATGGCCCAGCTCTACCGACTTTTTCAACAGGGCAACCGCTGTCGGCAGCGTATGGGCCATGGCCTGGCCCTGGCGGCTAAGCTCGGGATCGCCGCCCAAGGCGGTGCGCAGGGTACTGGTATCGTCGCCCTGGTTATCGGCCTGCTCAAGCAGCGGCAAGGCTTGGCGATAGAGCAGGTCGGCGTGAGGGTCGATGCGCACCTCCAGCGCGTGCGCAGCCAGCGGCATCAGGGCGGCCAACAGCGGGGGCAGGCGTCGCATGCGGCTCACAGGCAAGCCCCGTGGGCGGCCAGGCAAGGATGGGCGGCTTCGATGTTAATGGCGGTCAAGCGTACGCCTCTGGAAAATCGGAACGACGGCCTATTCTAGCCACCCAATGGGGGTGGCCGGAAGACCAGTCGACAACTGTCAGACGAGCTTGATCGGCGTGACCTTGCGTTGAGCGTGTTTTTCCTGGGCCAGGCCAAGCTTGGCGGTAATGACCTTGGCCAGGGCGTTGTTGCCCAGGTCGTTCAGGTGCAGGCGGTCGATGAACAGGTCGGCGCCGAACACTGGCGAGCTGCTGAGCATGCCGTTCATGTCATAGCAGGGCACCGGGTCGGCCTGGCTTTTGATGCGGCGGAAGAAGGCCGAGTGCAACTGGCTGTCGAATGCGCCGTCCAGCAGCCGGTCGAAGTTTGCCGGTTGTTGTTCCAGCGCCGCCAGCATGGCCTGCTCGCCAGCAGGCAGGGTGTCCCGGCACCAGGGCAGCAACGGCTGCAGGATGAAGGTGAGGGTAGCGTGGCTGTCTGCCAGCAGCCGGTCCCACTGACGCAAGGTGCGGCCAATGCTGTCGGCCGCGCGGGCCAGGCGCTTTTCCGGGGGCGAAAGCGGCCAGATGACCGGAGCTTGGGCCGCAGGCGTGGTCAGGGCCTGGCCGATGCGCCGCCACAGTGACGGCCTGCGGGGTGGTGCGGCAGGCTGCAGGCCTTCGCTGAAACTGTTGAGAAAAGCCTGGTAGGCCTTGGCGTGCAGTGGGTTGTTGGGGCTGCCGAGCACTTCACTCAGCGCTTCGTGGGCCAGGCTGTTGAGGCCGCTGAGCACCACCACGTGGCCGAGCTGGCCAAGGCGGTGCTGGTGAGTCAGGAACATAAGCAGCTCCTGGCTGGCATTGAGCCCGCAACCGGCCAGGCTCAGCCAGACCTCGCCGGTGAGCGCCGACAGGTGCGAGGCCACCGTGTGTTCGTCGGAGCTGGCGCCGATGCCCAAGGCCGTGGAGCCGCCGACCAGCAGGTTGATACGTGAAGCGCCGCCGCGTTCGGCCGCCGAAAAACGCTTCCCGGCGCAATGGCTGTAGCGCAGGCCAAGGGCATCGGTGTTGATGGTGCCGGAGCGGTAGCCGGTTTCATGCACGTGCACAGTGTGCGGCGCACGGCGGCTGCCCAGCAGCAGAAAGCGCTGGTAGTCCTGTTGCAGCGGCGAAGGAGGCGGGCTCATATCAGTCGCTGTCATGGTCTTTCCTTCTGTTGCAACGGGCACTTCGCATCAGGGTCAGGCCGCCAGTTCGTTAAGGTTGTACAGCAGGCCGCCGGCGGCGATCAGCAGCAGGGCAACGCCCGAAGCCAGGCTGATCACGCGGTTGCTGCGCTGCGAGGCGATTTTGCCGATGGCGAAGATGTACAGGCTGAGCACGGCGAAGTCGATGGCCACCCACAGCAGCGACAACACCACCATGCTTTTGCCGAACGACTCGGTGATCTGGATGAACTGTGGGAAGAAGGCGATGAAGAAGATGATGTCCTTGGGGTTGGAAATACCCACCATGAAGCCTTGCAGCAGCCCGCCACGCGCGGCCTTGGGCGCCTCGCTCGCCGCCTCCGGGGCCGGCGCCTGCAGGGCGTCCCTCAGCGTGCCCACGGCGATGTAGCCGATGAACAGGCAACCCAACAGGCTCATGGTACTGAGCCATGCCTTGTCGATGGCGGCGCTGGTGAGGATGATCCAGGCTGCGGCGCCGATCAGCACCAGTGAGGCCCAGTTGGTGCCAACGGCGGTGAACATGGCCTTGCGCGAGCCGGAGGCAGCCGCAGTGTTGACGATCAGCGCCACCACCGGGCCGGGGGTGGCGATGAGCAGCAGGACGGTGAGGGCATAGGTGAAGGTGAGTGCGGTATTCACGGTCAGTTCTCGATCAGTAAGTCGGGTGTCGCAGGGTGTGCGGCATGTGCGTGGAACGGGCAGCGTGACGGGTTGAGCGAGCCTGTCTCTTGCAGTTGGTATTGCTTCCATTCGTAGTTGTCGGTGTCGCCGAAAAAGCCAAGGGTGTCGGGCATGACGCCGTCGTTGTAGTGGTGCACGCGCTCGCGTATGCGCTCGCGGATGCGTTTGCCACTCTCGGTGTTGGCGTTGGCCACTTCGTCGAAGTTCGCCCGTGGATTGATGACGAAGGTGATGTGATGCCCCAGGTTGCGGCTTTTCATCTGCTGGTGGCCGGGGAAGTTCATGTTGATGAACAAGGGCATGCCGGCATAGCAGAACGACCAGCCGTTGTCGTCGGGGTCGGTGGGCATGCCTTGCGGCCAGGGGTGCGGGTCGCGCGCATGCACGCCACGCAACACCTTCCAGGCCAGCGCCTGCTGTTCGGCCAGGGTGTAATCGGCGGCGGTTTCGAGAAACACCACCAGTGGGCTGCCGATGCGCTGCTTGGGTGTGATCGGGGCGACGGTACCCACGTAGTCGGCCAGGCCCTGGGCGATGTCATCGGCCAGTTGCTCGGCGCGGGCGAAGAGGATGTGGCAGGTTTCGCCATTTACCGCCTTGCGGCCGAACAGGCAAGGGAAGTCGGGGTTGGCAAGGATACTGCGAAAGTGTTCTATGGTTTTGAAGGTCCAGTGTTGCGTATTGCATCCATGTTCAACGGCCTGCTCTAGCGCATCCAGGCGATAGCAATTTCCATATCCCGTAAACATGATTTCCCCAGGCGTTGATTAAGTGAACGTTCCAGTCATATGCAGGCAGGATCTTGGTTATGTTTATTATTTACCTGCATTTTCCGAGACGCTCTCGACGTTGTAAAACGCGTGGAACTATGACCTACTATTAGTCTTGTTCATGCTCGGGACGTCGCCATGTCGGAACGGATTCAGGCCTTGCACGCCCTGCGTGCCTTCGAGGTGGCCTCTCGCTATGGCTCTTTTACCCGTGCGGCGGAAGAACTGGCCCTGACCCAGGGGGCGGTCAGCCATCACATCAAGACCCTGGAAGCCCTGTTTGGCTGCGACCTGTTCGAGCGGCGTGGCCCGAAACTGAGCCTGACCGAGCACGGGCGCCTGCTGTCGCAGGAGCTGAAGGTTGGCTTCAAGATCATCGAAAATGCCTGCGCGTTGCTGCGCCAGGACCGCTACGGCCTGCGCCTGAAGGCGCCGTCAACGCTCACCATGCGCTGGCTGTTGCGGGCGCTGGATGCGTTCAAGAAGGCCGATGACAACTGCAGCGTGCAACTGTCCAGCGTTTGGATGGATATCGACACCGTGGACTTCTATTCCGAGCCCTACGACTGCGCCATCCTGTTGGCCAGCGGGCGTTTTCCCGCTGATATCGAGAGTTTCAAGCTGTTCGATGAATGGCTGATCCCGGTGTGCCAGCCCGACTACATGCCACAGCCTCAACCGGCCCTCGCAGACCTCGCCCAATGCGAGTTCCTGCACCCGTCACCCGACCGGCGCGACTGGCGACGCTGGCTGGCGCGGATGGGCGCACTGGAGATCAGCATCGACCAGGGGCAAGTGTTCGATACGCTCGACCAGGGCATTTCGGCTGCCCAGCAAGGCCTGGGTATTTCGGTGGTCGACCTGGTGCTGGCCAGTGCCGACCTGCAGGCCGGGCGCCTGGTCACGCCGTTCAAGCACGCAGTGGCCACCGGTGACGGGTACTACATGACCTGGCTAAAGGCCAGCCCTAAAGCGCGGCAGATGCACAAGCTGCGCGACTTCCTGCTGGGCCAGGTTCCACCACTGGCCTACAAGGACATCAATTACCTGTACGGTTGAACACCCGCTCGAGCATGAAATCGATGAACACCCGCAACTTCGGCGGCATCTGCCGCCCGGACGGCCACAGCAGATAGAAGCTGCCGCGCCGTTCCATGAAGTCGTCGAGCACACTGACCAGCGAGCCATTGGCCAATTCACGACCCACGTTGAAGTCCGGCAGACAGGTAATGCCGCGGTGGTTCAAGGCAAAGCAGACGCGTGTTTCGACGTGGTTGCAGACCATCGAGATGGGGATGTCATAGGCTTGCTCGGGATGCTCCTGGCGCAGCGGCCAGGTTTCCAGCTTGCCGTTGCTGGGGAATCGATAATGCAGGCAGGTATGCGCCGCCAGGTCGCGTGGGTGCAAGGGTGTGCCGCGTTCGCGCAGGTACTCGGGCGAGGCCACCAGGCGGTGCTGAAAGTGCCCCAGGAATTTGGCGCTGAGCCGGGAGTCCACCGGCTGCCCGCCGCGCATCACCACATCGAAGCCTTCGCCGACGATATCCACCATGCGGTCGGAGAAGTCCAGGTCCAGTTCAACCTGTGGGTACAGTGCCATGAACTCGGCCAGTGCCGGCATTACCAGTCTGGTCACCTGCGGCATGCTCACCCGCAGGCGCCCGCGCGGCGTTTCGCTGGCCTGCGACAGTTCCTGCTCGGTGGCCTCTATTTCGGCAAGGATGCGCCGGCTGCGCTCGAGGAACATCGTGCCTTCGGCGGTGAGGGTAATGCTGCGTGTGCTGCGGTGGAACAGGCGCACGCCCAGGCGGCTTTCCAGGCGCGCCACGCGTTTGCCCACGGCCGAGGCAGTGATGCCCAGCGACTGGCCGGCGGCGACGAAGCTGCGGGTTTCGGCCACCCGATTGAAAACCACGAACCCGCTGAGGCTGTCCATGTTGCATTCCTGATTGCGGACATAAATGTCCTGGGTGAGCGGCATTGTAACCGTCTTTTTCCGCAGTGGCCTTGCTTGCAGACTGTCCGCCTTGTTTTCCCACTCAAGGCAATTGCAATGTCCCGGACATCCTCCCCACCGTTGCTGGACGCCAGTAGCGAACGCCTGCCCCTCAGCGGGCTGCTGGCACTGGCCATGACCGGCTTTATCGCCATCCTCAGCGAAACCCTGCCGGCGGGCTTGCTCGACCAGATCGCCGACGGCATGCACATCAGCCAGGCCATGGCCGGGCAATGGGTCACGGCGTATGCCTTGGGCTCGTTACTGACCGCCATCCCGTTGGTGACGTTGACCCAAGGCTGGTATCGGCGCCGGGCGCTGTTGCTGGCGATCCTCGGCTTCGTGCTGTTCAACGGGCTGACCGCCTTGTCGGGCTCCAACAGCCTGACCCTGGTGCTGCGCTTTTTCACGGGGGCTGCCGCCGGCCTGGCATGGGGCCTGATCGCGGGCCATGCCCGGCGCATGGTGCCGGCACCGTTGCAGGGCCGGGCCATGGCGTTGGCGATGCTCGGGCAGCCGATTGCGCTGTCGCTCGGGCTGCCCATTGCCACCTGGCTGGGCGCTGGGCTGGGCTGGCGTGCAACGTTTGTGCTGGTCACCCTGGTGGCGTTGCTACTGGTGGTGTGGGTGCTGCGCTCGGTGCCGGAGTACCCGGGGCATGCCGCTGGCAAGCGCCCGGCGGCCATGCAGGTGTTGCGCACGCCGGGGGTGTTGATCGTGCTGCTGGTGATCCTGACCTGGATCCTTGGCCACAACATCCTCTACACCTACCTTGTGCCGCTGCTGGCGGCGGCGGGCATGGCTGGGGAAATTGGCGCGGTGCTGATGGTGTTCGGCCTTTCGGCGCTGGCCGGGATCGGCCTGGTGGGGATGCTGGTCGACCGACACCTGCGCAAGCTGGTGTTGCTGAGTTTGGCCGGTTTTGCCTTGGCCACGCTGGCATTGGGGCAGGCGTCGTCTTGGTTGATGTACCTGAGCATCGCCCTGTGGGGCTTGACCTACGGTGGCGCACCGACCCTGCTGCAGACCGCCTGTGCCGATGCGGCGGGCGAGGGCGGGGATGTGGCGCAATCGATGCTGGTGACAGTGTGGAACAGCGCTATCGCCTTGGGCGGGATCGTGGGTGGCGCGTTGCTCGTCGGGAGCGGGACCGAGGCCTTTGGCGGGGTGGTGTTGGCATTGATCGCGGTGGCCTTGTTGCTGACCAGGGCGGCGCGCAGAAGTGGCTTCGTGGCGGGGGCCCGCTAGCGTAGAATTGCGTTTTTCAGCAGAGGTCGACGCAGTGGAGTTGCAGCAGGGTTTTGTGCTGACCCGTCATTGGCATGACACGCCCGAAGGCACCTGCGTGGAGTTCTGGCTGGCAACCGATCAGGGGCCACGGCAGCTACGCCTGGCGCCACAGGTCTCGGTGGCGTTCATTGCGCAGACGCATGAGGCGCATGCGCGGGTGTTGCTGGCCAACGAGCCCGGCGTCGAGCTGCGGCCACTGGCCCTGAAAGACTTCGACCAGCGCCCTGTGCTGGGGTTGTACTGCCGGCAGCACCGGCAACTGATGCAGTTGGAGCAACGCCTGCGTACGGCGGGTGTCGAGGTGTTCGAAGCGGATATCCGCCCACCCGAACGCTACCTGATGGAGCGGTTCATCACTGCTCCGGTGCAGTTCACCGGCCAACCCGATGCCCAGGGCGTCCTCTGCGATGCCCAGCTCAAACCCTCGCCCGGTTATCGCCCGCCGCTGCGCCTGGTGTCGCTGGACATCGAGACCAGCGAGCGTGGAGAGCTGTACAGTATCGCGCTGGAGGGCTGTGGCCAGCGCCGGGTGTACATGCTCGGCCCGGCCAACGGCGATGCCGCCGAGCTTGACTTCGACCTGGAGTATTGCGCCGATCGCGCCGCTTTGATTACCCGGCTCAACCAGTGGATGGCCAGGCATGACCCGGACGCGATCATTGGCTGGAACCTGGTGCAGTTCGACCTGCGCCTGCTGCATGAGCATGCCAAGTCGTTGCAGGTGCCACTGACGCTGGGGCGCAACGGTGCGGCCATGACCCTGCGCAGCCATGCCGGTGGTGGCCACGTTTTTGCCGATGCGCCGGGGCGTTTGCTGATCGATGGCATCGAGGCGTTGCGTTCGGCTACCTGGAGTTTTCCCTCGTTCAGCCTGGAGAACGTTGCCCAGACCCTGCTGGGCGAAGGCAAGGCCATCGACACGCCGTACCAACGCATGGACGAGATCAACCGCCGCTTCGCCGAAGACAAACCGGCCCTGGCGCACTACAACCTGAAGGACTGCGAACTGGTCACGCGCATTTTCGCCCATACCCGGCTGCTCGACTTCCTGCTCGAGCGTGCGTCGGTGACGGGGCTGGCCGTGGACCGCAGCGGTGGGTCGGTAGCTGCGTTCTGTCACTTGTACATTCCACAGATGCACCGTCTTGGGTTTGTCGCGCCCAGCCTTGGCAGCCGCCCTGACGAAGCCAGCCCCGGCGGTTTTGTCATGGATTCGCGGCCGGGGCTTTACGATTCGGTGCTGGTGCTGGACTACAAGAGCCTGTACCCGTCGATCATCCGTACCTTTCTCATCGACCCGGTCGGGCTGATTGAAGGCCTGCGTCTGCCTGACGACGCACATTCGGTCGAGGGTTTTCGCGGTGGGCGTTTTTCACGCACACAGCACTGCCTGCCAGCCATCGTCGAACGGGTGTGGCAGGGTAGGGAAGCGGCCAAGCGCGAGGGCAATGCGCCGCTGTCGCAGGCCTTGAAAATCATCATGAATGCCTTCTATGGCGTGCTGGGTTCCAGCGGTTGCCGTTTCTTCGACCCGCGCCTGGCGTCGTCGATCACCATGCGCGGTCACCAGATCATGCGCCAGACCAGGTCCCTGATCGAGGCGTGTGGCTACGATGTGATCTACGGTGATACCGACTCCACCTTTGTCTGGCTCAAGGGGGCCCACGCCGAGGAGGACGCGGCGCGCATCGGCCGCGAGCTGGTGGCAAAGGTCAACCAATGGTGGCAAGCCCATCTGCACGAGACCATGAACCTGCAGAGCGCCCTCGAACTGCAGTTCGAGGTGCATTACCGACGCTTCCTCATGCCCACCATCCGCGGTACCGATGAAGGCAGTAAAAAGCGCTATGCCGGCCTGGTGCAGCGGGCCGACGGTTCGCAAGAAATGGTTTACAAGGGCCTGGAATCGGTGCGCACCGACTGGTCACCGCTGGCCCGGCAGTTCCAGCAGGAACTCTACGGCCGTGTGTTCCGCAGCGAGCCCTACCGAGATTATGTCCGCGAGTACGTGCGGCGAACGTTGGCCGGCGAGCAGGACGAACTGCTGGTTTATCGCAAGCGCCTGCGTCGCCCGCTGGCCGACTACCAGCGCAACGTGCCGCCGCATGTGCGTGCCGCACGCCTTGCCGACGAGTACAACAAACGTCTGGGACGCCCTCTGCAGTACCAGCGTGGGGGCTGGATCAGTTACGTGATCACCACCGCCGGCCCTGAGCCGCTGGAAAACCTGCAGGCACCGATCGACTACGATCACTACATCAGCCGTCAGCTACTGCCGGTGGCCGACGCCATCCTGCCTTTTGTCGGCGATGATTTCGTTCGCCTTACCGACCATCAGTTACTGCTGTTCTGAATGGGTGGTAGATAGCTAGGCGTCAGCATCACGCTGCAGTCTTCAGACTCGGGCCTCCATGCTACCGCGGAGGCAGAGATGCAGAACACGAGCAGTCAACCATCGGCTGCGGTCGATACCCTTGCCATGGCACAAGCATGCCAGGACCACTACATTGCACGGCGGCTGCCGGCCTGGATGAAGCGGCTGAGCATGGCCGAATTCACCCTGTTGAGCGAGGCGTTGCCTGAACTGCTGGCCTGTCGCGCAGGCTTGTCCTCAGCGCTGGCGCGGCTACGCAACCTGAGTGCATTCACCCAGCCCTTGCTGCAGCAAGCGCTGGGTACCCACGGCAGCCTTGATGTAGATCGCTTGTACTTTCGCCAGTGGTACACCTTCACTTCGCCGACGATCAATTATGTAACCAGTCGGCTTCCGGTTGTCGCCAACGACTACTACGACATACCTCTGCTCGAGGCCGCCTTGGGCAATTTCACCGCGCAACAGCAGCGCGACCAGCCGCCTGGTAATTGCCTGGTCGATGCGCATGGCGAAAAGCGTGCTGAACTGTCTGCAACGGCCTTCGCCAGGCTGTGTCGCACGCTGGACCTCGGGCAGAAATACCAGGCGCACCTGGATGACGTACTGCAGACCGAGGTCAAGGGATTACTGACACGACGGCAACGCTACAGCATGCTGGTGGATGCCTTGCAAGCCAGGGCGCAAGGCGTATTGAGCGCAGCCGAACTGCAGTGGGTGGTCGCGCTCTGCCTTGAGGACACCCTCAACAAACTTGAAGGTGCACCCGTTCGCGTGCGGCAGTTGGCGTTGTTCGGTTGCCGCCTGCAGCAGATCGTCGTGCTGGACGTGATCGACGATGGCGTGTTGTTCGACACCAGCAAGCGCGTGCTGGTCTATGTGCCGGGTGACCCGCATGGCCCCTGGAGCGTGCGCAGCGACCTGGATGAGTACGTCCGCCGGGTGCTTGGCAAACGCCTGCGCGAAGATGACTACCGGCGTTTCTTCAACCGCTTCGTGCGCCGACGCGACAGCCAGCGATTTTTTTCGGCCGTCAGTGAGCGGCTGGATGACGTGGCCGGCTGGGCGACCAGAGACCTCGATGAGCAGACCTTCGCTTATCGCCTGCCCCTGTTCGAACACCTTGCGAACGACTGGGTCGCGTGGATCAAGGACGATGCTGCCGTCATCGCCCCGCCCGTAGCCTTGCTTGATCGCGAGGTCCAGGCCGAACACGCCCGCCGTTTGCGTGCTGAAGGCTGGACGCTGTTGGGTGTTGCAGGGCTTTTCGTTCCGGCCATCGGCGCGGTGTTGTTGGGGGTGATGGCCTGGGAACTGCTACAGCAGACCTTCCAGGCGATAGGGGACTGGCAGGACAACGAACGCAATGCGGCACTTGCGCACCTGCTGAATGTTGGCAAAGGGCTGCTGGCTGTGGGGGCAACCGTTGCCGTCGTCGCCACCGCCCGACGCGCCTGGAGCGTGGTCGACAGCCTGGTACCGGCGCAGCTGGAAAGCGGGGAAGAAAAACTGTGGAACGCAGACCTCAGCCCCTATCGCGGCGAAAGCCCGCCAGCTACGGCAGTGCTGGACATGCAGGGTACGCACCGCCTGGGCGAGCGCCGCTGGATCAGCATGGACGGGCACTGGTATGAGGTGACCTGGCACGACGCCGATGAGCAGTGGCAACTGCTCCCCTATCAGGGCTATGCGCCGCCGCTGCGCCACAATGGCGCCGGTGCGTGGCGGCTGTGGTGCGAGCAGCCTGCCGAGTGGGACGACACACGCCAGTTGTTCCGTCGCCTGGGCGGGCCATTCAGCGACCTTGACGATGCGCAGGTCGACCGGTCGCTGGCGATCCATGGCCTCGATGATCAGCACGTGCGGGCATGGCATGTGTATGGACGACCAGCGGAGGCAGCACTGGTCGACACCGTCGCACGCGTGCGGCTCGCCGGCAGGATTGGTACATTGATCAACCAGTTGCGCGAGGGAGGGGTTACCGCAGACCCGTTGCTGATGGCGCGGGTCATGCGCCTTCCACAGGCGGCCGGAAAGCATGGGCCAGCGTTGGCCGATGTGGCTTGGGCTGGCCGACGGGAACTGCTGCAGACGGTGTACGACGAGCAGAACCCCGACACGGAAACCGGCCGCCTGTTACGGCAGGATTTCACCAGCCTGCACCGCTTGGCGGCGGATGAGGTGCTGCGCGATGCCAGCGAGGATGACGTGCAGCTGTTGCGTGAAACGGGGCGTGTGCCGTTGCTGATGGGCGAGGCTGCAAGGTTGCAGGTAGCGCGAATTCGAATGGCGCGGGTGTATGAGTCGCTATGCATCGACACGCCGCAAAACCTCGACCTGGCGCGGGTGGTATTGAACCTGCTGGTGCATGTGCCGGGCGCTGGCGGCCCGGGCTGGCGGTTGTTCGATGCAGATGCCAGCGAGCCGTTACTGACGGTCCAGGGATCGGGGCAGACGTTTGACCTGCTTCATCGCCATGGACTGTTCCGCCTGCGCGCCCGAACGCCCAGCGTTGTCGGTGAGACGGGCGAGTTGTTCGAAGCTTTGGCCGGCGGCTATGACGACGCAGCACAAGCGGCCATCGGCCAGGGTCAGCCTTTTGTGCCTGCGCTGCGCCAGGCGTTGACCAACGTTGCTTTCGACCGACGCCAGGCCGTGGTGAATCTGCTCAGGCTGGAACAGCCCAGCGGCTCGTTTCTTGCGCCGCAGCGGCTTGCGGATGGCCGGATTGGTTACCCCATGGCTGGCGGCAGGCTATGGGGGGCGCTAGGGCGAAACAGGCCTAGGGCATTTCAGGCCCGGTTGCGAGATCTGTACCCGGCCTTTACCGACGAACAGATCGAGCGCTGGTTGGCCTCAGGCGACGCGCAGGCCAGGTTAAATAGGCTGGAGCAGCAATATGGCGTGCTGAAGAGATACTTGACCAAGTGGGCACGCAGCGCCTTGCTATCCTCGGAACTGGTCGCACGGCGTGAATTCAGAAAGGGCCTGATCAACTGCTGGCGCTGTCTTGTGCCCGAACTGCAAGCGCAAGCGGCACTGGACGACGGGCGCTTCATGCTGACCCAGACGATCAGCCGCTTGGGCCATCTGCCAGCCCTGCCCGCGCCGGTGGGCTTTCCCCACGTCTCCATCCTGGCCCTGCGCTCCATGCGTGTGGAGCATGTTCCGGATGAGTTTCTGCAGGCATTTCCCAACTTGCGCAACCTCGAAATCACCAATTGCCGACTCAGGCGTTTGCCATTGCCGCTGGGGCTTGTCCAGAAGCTGGAGGTGCTCGACTTGTCTGGTAACCAGATCGCGCTCGACCAAGGCCAGGCATTGGTCCTGGCAGATTGCCGGTCCCTGGTGTACCTGAACCTGTCGGACAACCCGTTGCGCAGGGCATTTTCTGTCCTCGCCATGACCGAGCTGAATGCTCTTCACCTGGCCAACACACAGATACCCGAGTTTCCCTACGGGCTGATGGACGCGCCAGAACTGCATACCCTGAATCTCAGCGACAACCGTATTGCGGAACTGCCAGAGGGTTTTCATCGATCGCCGCTGTGGCGCTCGGGCAGGGTCGAGCTTTCCGGCAACCTGCTGCAGGACGCTCAGGATGGGTTATCAACCTGGCATTTGCTTGAGGCCAGCCGCGTGCCTTACCGGTTGCGCATTCTGGATGGGTTGCCTGGCGAACGTCGGGATGAAATGGCTGCACTGTGGGCCCATCTGGAGGCCGAGGAACAATCGGAAGAGTTCTTCAATACCCTGTCGATGCTGACAGAGTCGGGCGCCTTCAGTTTCTCATCGACCGCATCCGCGCTGGCGGCGCGGGTGTTCGACATGCTCCAGGCGATGTCGGAGCATGATGCCCTCAGGCAGGAGCTGTTCGAGCACGCTGCGGCGACCGGTTGCCAGGATAACGCCACCGCGCGTTTCGCCGACCTGGAACTGCGAGTGATGATATGGCGCACCAGGCACAGCGGATCTGCCCGGCCTGAACGGGCCTTGCTGAAGCTCGGTGCGCGGATGTGGCGGTTGGCGGTGCTTGAGCAAGTTGCCGCTGAACATGCGCAGCGGGTGGGGGCTGGGGCTGAATCGATCGAATTCGCCTTGGCCTATCGAATTGGCTTGCGCACGTCGCTGGATTTGCCTGGCCAACCCGATGAAATGCTCTATGCAGGTATCCCTGCCTTGGGTAAACAGGACCTTCTCCTGGCCCGTGAAAGGGTTCTGGCGCGACAGACCCGGGAGGGCATTGCTGATTACCTGTCACGCCAGTGGTTCTGGCAGGATTACCTGCGCAAGACCTTTGCGGTTCGCTTGCAAGTGCCCCCATCCATGCACGCTGAGCTGGAGCGGCTGATGGCACTGGGGAACCGGGACGAGGAAATCGCACGGCTGCAGATCCGCAATCAGCAACGCGAGCATGCGGTGTTGCTGCAGTTGACGCTGGAGGCGCTGGACCGGAATACGGTGCAGCGTGTGCTCAGCTAGCGGGTGGCCGGTTGTCTGGCCGCAGGCATTAGTTATATAGCGCCTGGCGCGGGGCAGGCGACTTAGTCTGGCTTCTTTTCATGAAGAGGCCCCCAGCCATGGACACCACTGTGCCGTCAGATGCGCAGGCCGCCATCGATGCTTTCCAGGACGGCATCATCGGCAGGCGCCTGCCGCCCTGGTTGCGTCATGCACCGGCTGAGCAACTGCCTGAGATCGGCAAGGCATTGGCAAACAGCCTTCGCTGCTGTGAGCACGTGAAGGCGGTGCTGCGAGGTATCGAGGGCCTCGACAGTTTCGTCGCATCAGCCTTGGGGAAGGCCCTCGACGAGCGTTACGGGCTTGGCCGTAACCCGTACTTGCTCAGGTTTCTGGAGGGCCGCCGGGAGCCTGTGATCAACAGTCAGCCGGTAGGCACGCACCTGACTGACGTGGTGTATGAAGAAAAGCCGCTGCTCGAAGTGGCATTGCGCAACTTCACGGCCGCGCAGGCGCAGGAAGGTGGTCAGCCGCGCGGTAACCGCCTGCTGCTTCCACGCCATGGCACGGTCAAACCCCCTACGAGCATCGAATTTGCCGGACTGTGTCGTGAGCTGGACCTGGGTGAGCGCTATCAACGTCATCTGGATGCCGTCCTCTCGCCCACTGGCAGTGCCGAGCGCCTGGTATCACAGCTTGTAGATGCCACGCGCTACACCATGCTTGTGGACGCCTACAAAGCCAGGCAGGAGGGAACGCTGGATGCCAGCGAACTCAATGTGATGGTGGCTGTGTGCGAGAAGGGCGAGCTGCCGCGCCTGGCGGGCGACCTTGTGCAGGCCAGGCGACTGAAATTGCTGGGTTGCCGGATTGAGCAGGTGACAGTGTTCGTAGTGGTCGAGCAGGGCGTCCTGTTCAACACGACGCGTCGGGTGTTGCTTTACGTGCCTGGAGACCCTTTTTCGCCCTGGCGCGCGTTCGAGAGCATCGACAAACTGAACCGCGAACTGGGCCGTCGCTTGCGAGACAAGGCTTACCAGCGTTTTTTCAGCCGCTTCGTGCTGCGGCGCGATAGCCAGGCTTTTTTCGCCCAGGTCGCGGAGCGCTTCGATGACCTGCCGGGCTGGGCTTTTCGCGATCTCGAACCGCACTTGCAGGCTTACCCGCAGCCATTGTTCATCAGCCTGGCACAGGCACGTATCCACCAGATCAAGGAAGATGCGGCGATGATCGCGGTCCCTGTGGCCAGACTGGATCGTGAGGTTCAGCGCCAGCATGACCTGCGCCTTGAAGCCGAAGGGTGGGCGCTGCTCAACCTGGCCAGTTTCTTCCTGCCTGGGCTTGGCCTGGCGCTGCTGGCCGTGACGGCCTGCGAACTACTGGGTGAGGTCTACCATGGCGCCGAGGCCTGGCAGGAAGGCGATCGTCAGGAGGCGCTCGAACATTTGACCCACGTGGCGACAGACCTTGCCGTGCTGGCGACCACGGTAGCCGGGGTTGGTGTCGCTCGACGGGTTTGGGCACGCTCTGCGCAGGTCGATGCCATGGTGCCGGCTCGGCTGGAGGACGGCACCGAGAAACTCTGGCAACACGACTTGACCCCGTTTCAAAGCCAGGCCCCCGTTGCGGCCTCGAGCCGGGATGCCTTGGGTATTCGGCGCCAGGACGGGCAGGCCTGGGTCGAAATGGACGGGCATCACTATCGCGTGGCAGAGGCGGGTGATGATCAATGGCAGTTGTATCCGGTCGACGGCCACGGGCCGTTGCTGCGCCACAATGGCGCAGGTGCCTGGCGGTTGTGGAGCGAGCAACCGGCCCGGTGGACCGACAAATACCGCATGTTCCGGCGTTTGGGTGAACCCTTCAATGGGCTGAATGACGAACAGATCGATCAGGTTCTGCTGTTCCATGGCCTTGATGGCGATGACGTGCGTGGCCTGCATGTACACGCCCAGGCACCGAGCCCCGGGATGATCGACAGTGTGGAGCGGGTCAGGCTTGATCAACGCATCCGCAGCATGATTGGCCGCCTGCGCAACGGCGAGCCGGTAGAAGATGCAACAGTGCTCGATCACGCTCGGCACTTGCCAGGCGCGAGTGGCCTGACAGATCAGGCACTGGCCGCGCTGGCATGGACGCAGCGCCGAACACTGCTGCAGCACCTTTTCGAAGCCTTGCAGCCCAGCGACACCCCTGGCAGCGCGGCGCTGCGCCGGGTCTTCCCGGGGCTGAGCGCGCGCACTGCGCAAGCATTGGTACAGGCCGCCAGCAGCGTGGATCGCATGCGGCTGCAGTCCAGCGCAAGGGTTGCCCTGGGGTTGGCCGAGGCGGCAAGGGGCAGTGTGCTGGCTACCCGCCAGGCTCGGGTATTTGAGGCGTTGTACCTTGATACGCCGCAGCATGCAGACCTGGCACGGGTGACGTTGGGCTTGCTGCGGTATGTACCCGGTGGCGAACAAGGTGTGTGCTGGCGTCTGTATGAAGGTGGCCTGGGCGGGCCGATACTGGCGAAGACCGAGCAAGGGCAGCGGGCGTTCGATCTGGTCCACCTGAACGGTACGTTTCAACTGCATGGCAGCCAGGGCACGGCGCTGGGTGAGGCAGGTGAGTTGTTCGAAGTCATCGCGCCAGCCTATACCGAAGCGCAGAGGGAGGCGATGGGGATCGGCGATCCCTTTGCGCACAACCTCAGGGTGATAGTGGCGCGCGAAGCGGCACGCCATCGTGATGAGATCAGTCGTTTGCTTGGCGCGGTACGCCCCGGTGCTGTCCGAGGGCCCATGCGCTTGGCCGATGGACGTATTGGCTACCCACTGGGGGGCGGCGGAGTAGGTGGTTTTGCATCAAGGGGGCGTGCCCTGAGGGCGACGCTGCGCGATCTCTTTCCGTGGTTGAGTGATGAGCAGGTCGAGACCTTCGCCGATGACGCCAGGCGTTCCGGGCATCAGATTGAACAAGTACTGGCTGACCTTCGCAATGAGTTCGCGGTGCTCCGCATCACACTGAATACCTGGGTGGCACGAGGGCAGGGCGATGTCAGGGAAGATCGAGAGGCTTTACGCCAGACGTTGTTCAATTGCTGGCGGCGGTCGGTGGGCGTGGGGGAACTGCAAATCAGTGCACAGGAAAACCTCCACGTCATGTTCTGCAATTTCAGATCGAGTGGCTTGCCTAACATACCCGCACAGGTCAGTTTCAGAGGTGTGACCAGCCTGTCGCTGCTGCACCTTGACCTTCTGGAGGTGCCCAGCAGCTTATTGCTGGCTTTCCCTAACCTGCAAACCCTCGATCTGGGAGGGAACCTGTTGACGCGCCTTCCGCAGCCGTTGCTCCAGATAGCGCAGCTGCGGCATCTGAGCCTGACCAACAACCGCATCGTCCTGAACACTGCACAGACCGCCACATTGGCCAGTTGCACGAGCCTGCAGTCTCTCGACCTTTCCCATAACCCCCTGGGGAGGCGGTTCACGTTGGCGGGTTTGGCTGAATTGCGTTGGCTGAGCTTGCGCGACACGCAGATCTCGCAGTTTCCACTGGGCGTGTTCGACAACGCTCAGTTGGTATCCGTTGACTTGCGGGATAACCGGATCAGGCACATTCCAGAGGGTTTCTACCAGTTGCCCCTGTGGCATAGGCGGCGGTTTCGCTTGAATGCGAACCCTTTGGGCGAGGCCCAGACGTTACGCTTGCAAGCTTCGTTAAGTAGCGACGATCCTGCCCTCGACGAGGAGCAAGTGCTTCTGCGGCTGCAGCACGCGCGTGAAGTCTGGGGGGATAGTGTGGCCCCGGAGCATCGCGGCTTGATGCTTGCTGCCTGGGACTCGCTGGATTCAGGGCAGGACGCCGAGCGTTTTTTCCGTGTGCTTCGCCAGTTGTTGCTGTCAGAAGACTTTCGTGTCAATCCGCGTGCACTGGGCAATCGGGTAATGGGGGTATTACAAGCGATGGCCATTACGCCGGAGCTTCGGCAGAACTTGCTGTCCGTGGCCAATGATGAGTGGGGGTGCCAGGATGGTGCAACCTGGTGCTTGAGCAACCTTGAACTGAATTTGCTGGTTTGGCAGGTTGAGCACGCGGCCAAGGGAGGAAGCGAACGCGCTTTGCTAGACCTGGGCAGACGTTTATGGCGCCAGGATGCAGTCGACATGTTCGCTACCCGATGGGCGTTACAGCATGGCAGGACGCTGGAAGGAAGCGAGGTGGGGTTGGCTTTCAGGGTCGGGCTGAGGGAGCGTCTCGACCTGCCATTGCAGGTGGGCGAAATGAGCTTTCTTGCGATCTCGGGCGTCCTGGATGCGGACCTTGCAGAAGCAGAGGCTGCGGTGCGGGATGCAGAAACGCCGGAAGAGATTGCCCGCTCCATGGTCGACCGTGAATTCTGGCAGGCGCACCTGGAGCGTGCCCATCCTGAGCGATTCGCTGCGGTCGACCTGCCGTTCAGAAGGCAGCTTGAAACCGTGCTTGACGACGAAGCGCTGACCGAAGGGGCCATGATCGACCAGGCGGATGCCATTCGTGATGCTCAGCGCGCTGCCCGCAGAGGGCTGATGCTGGATATGACGATTCACGCGATGGAAGTCGGCCCCAAGGGGCCAGCGATCGATGTGCGTTGACCTGCGCTCAGATCAAGGGCTGCCTGGCCCTGCCAAAGCGGCTTTGGGCTATGCTCAATCGTGCTGACAGTGGTTTGTAGCAGCGCCGTAGTCTTGGCTTCAGGTGGCTCGGAAATCGACAGTTACTTTTGCACACCCCGTTCTGGAATGAAGTGGTTTAGGCTCCCTGTCGGATTTTTCTCCGTGATCTGTAGTCATTGGTATATCGAGACAATAAGGAGATACGCATGCTTGTCCGGTCACTGACCCTCGCAACCTTGCTTGCTGTTGCCGGCCCCCTGTTTGCCGCAGACAGTGATGCGCCTCTAGCCAAGGAACTGGGCAAGGCCAGACCATTGGTGGTTATCGCTCCCAGCAGTGCCGACCCAACGTTGCGAGGGCTGAACAAGGCGCTCGAGGACCCGGCCACCCAGGCTGCGTTCAAGGAGCGCAACCTTGTCCTGTACAGCGTCGCCAACATGATGGGCAAGCGAGAGGACAAGAACCTCGAGCAGCAGACCACAATGGCCCTCATTCGGGAACTGAAGCTGGGTGCGAGCAAGGGGACCAAGGTGATTCTGGTGGGCAAGGACGGTGAGCGGCACATGCTCAAGGACGACGACACCGGCGAGGCCATCGACCCACAGGTGATCCTCAAAGCGGTCGATGAACTGCCTGCCAGCGAAAAGGCGGTGGCGGCGCCCGAGCCCGTAGCCGCGGCCCCGCAAGCCAAGGACAAGGACAGCAAGCCGGCCAAGCCTGCCAAGCCCGCCAAGCCAGCGGCCCCGCCCAAACCGCTGGAAGACTGATCACGCCTCAGGGCCCCAAGGCACCTTGGGGCCCGTCGCCGGGTGGTGTGTATCGCACTGTATCTGCCTGTGCTGCAGACCTACTGCCATACAAAAGTGCGCCTGCCACGATACATCCACGACAAACCGCAACGGCCTAATGGCTCCACTTTCCAACCCCAGTGGAGCTGCATCATGACTCAAGCAAAAAACACCCTCGGCCTGCTCGGCGCCGCCCTGATCGGCAGCATGGCATTGAGCAACAGTGCGTTCGCCGTCGAGCCGCTGGCTCAAGGTTACCAACTGGCCTCGGCCAAAGTGGCCGGCGAGGGCAAGTGTGGTGAAGGCAAGTGCGGGGGGAGCGGCAAGGCTTCCCAAAGCGAAGGCAAGTGCGGTGAAGGTAAATGCGGCGCCGGCGCCAAGGCCGGGGCTGAGGGCAAGTGTGGTGAAGGCAAGTGCGGTGACGCCTCGTTCGCCAAAACCGACAGCAATCACGATGGCAAGGTCTCGCGCGATGAGTTTCTGGCGGTGGCCAAGGACCGTGCCCGTGAGTTCGACACGATCGACCGCAACCATGACGGCTTCATCTCCGAGCAGGAAGCAGCGGATCACCTCAAGGCAATTTATCAGGCCAATGGCAAAGCCATGCCTGATGGGTTGTTCAGCCACCTGACCGGCAAGCCCTGACTTTCTACCCCATGAGACGCCACAACGCTCCTCCTGCTGGCCAGGTGGGGCGTTGTGCTGGTTGGAGAACTTTTATGTTTCCTGCGATGTTGAACATCGGGTTAGGCTTGCGTCGTGGCCTGTTGCCGGAACTGCTGGCCATGGAGGCGGGTGCAGTGGACTTTCTCGAGTGTGCGCCGGAAAACTGGATTGCCGTGGGCGGTGCCTATGGCAAGGGCTTGGCCCAGTTGGCGGAGCGCTTTGCTGTCACCTGTCATGGGTTGTCTTTATCGCTGGGTGGCAGTGCGCCGCTGGACCGCCATTTCCTTGAGCAGACCCGGCAGTTTCTTGATCGGTACCAGGTGCGGCTGTACAGCGAGCACCTGAGCTACTGCAGTGATGACGGGCACCTGTACGACCTGATGCCCATCCCGTTCACCGATGAAGCCGTACACCATGTGGCCGCGCGCATACGTCAGGCTCAGGAGCAGCTGGAGCGGCGCATTGCCGTGGAGAACATCAGCTACTACGCCGCGCCGTATCAGGCGATGAGCGAACTCGACTTCATCCGGGCGGTGCTCGAAGAAGCGGATTGTGACCTGCTGCTGGACGTCAACAATGTTTATGTCAACGCCTGCAACCATGGCTACGACGCCCAGCAATTCCTTGCAGGCTTGCCCCCGGCGCGAGTGACCGGGATGCACGTTGCCGGGCATTACGATGAAGCGCCGGACCTCAAAGTGGATACCCACGGGGCAGCCGTGAAGGAGGATGTCTGGGCCCTGTACGCCAGCGCTTGCGTGCGCTTTGGTGTAAAGCCGACGGTGCTTGAACGTGATTTCAACTACCCGCCCTTGGCCGAACTGTTGGCCGAGACGGCGCGTATGCGTGCTGTGCAATGCGCTGCCGGAGGGCAAGAAGATGAATGAGACCCTGCGTGCGCAGCAGTATGCCTTGGCCCGTCACCTGCGCGACCCACAACGCCATGCCCCGCCGCCCGGCGTCGAAGCCCGGCGCCTGAAGGTTTACCGTGAATTGTTCTATGGTGCCATCGAAGGGTTGCTGGCTGGCAGCTTCCCGGTCATGCGCCAGGTGTTGGGCGAGCAGCGCTGGCACGCCCGAGTACGTGATTTCTACGCCAGTTACCGTTGCCAGACGCCGTTGTTTACCGAAATTGCCGAGACGTTCGTCGACTACTTGCAACGTGTAGCGCTGGACGCCCCTTGGCAGCTGGAGCTGGCGCACTATGAGTGGGTCGAGGCGCAACTGTACCTGAGCGATGCCGAGGACCCGGCGCATGACCCGGGTGGTGACCTGTTGGCGGGAGAGCCGTTGTTGTCTTGTGTGGCGCGGGTGCTGGCCTATCGTTGGCCGGTGGAAAGCATTGGCGTGGACTACCAGCCAACGGCTGCCCCTGCATCGCCGAGCTTGCTGCTGGTTTATCGCGATGCCCGGTTGCAGGTGCGTTTTGCCCGGTTGGCACCTATGGCGTATCGGTTGCTGATGGAGCAGGGGACTGGAAGAGAGCGGCTGCAGGCATTGGGAGGGGATGTGCAGCAAGGGTTGGTATTGTTGGAGGCATTGCGCGAGCAGGGCGTCATTGTCGGAACAGTTTGAAGGCATTGGGGGCTGCTCAGCAGCCCCCGACCCTCATCTGCCGAACCGCATGCCAAGCCAATGATCGAGGCTAAGGCGCCCGGCGCCCTTGAGCAGCAGGGGTAGCAACGCCACCAGGTAGATCAATGGCAACTTGTAATTGCCGAAGCCCTGGTCGGTAATGGCATAGCCTTGGGCCAGCTCCGCCAGGCCCGACCAGTGCGCCGGCCAGTGCACTGCCGCTATCGCTACAACGGTTACCACCATCAAACCCAACGATGCCAGCCGGGTACCCAGGCCCAACAGCAGCAGCAACGGCAGCACCAACTCGGCCCACATCGACAGCTGCCAGTTCAACTCCGCGGGCAGCAGGTTGAAGGGGAACGGGAAGCTGGACTGCAGGTCGGCGAACCAGTTGCTGCCGTTGAATTTCTCCAGACCGGATTCGAAAAACTCCCAGGCCAGAAATACCCGTAATGGCACGTCGGCACTCCAGCTACCGAGGCGATCAACGGTGGTCAGGCCGGCGAGGGCGGTGGACAGCTTCCAGTCGGAGGGCAAGGTGAAGGCTTTCATCAGGGACTCCCGGGGTGTGGTTGTGTGACCGGGAGTGTGTCGAGGCGGGGTATCTGCAGTGTGTCAGGGGGATGCAGTTGTGTATCTGTTTGTAGAGGCGACCTCGCGTTTTAAAGGAACGGCCCGATCCAGATCCAAGGCCGTTCCTGGCAACGATCGCAGATGCACTTCAGGAGAGTTCGATCTGCGCGCACAATCCGCCCTGTTCGCGGTTGCTCAGGGTCAGCCGCCCCCCCATGGCCTGGATCAACTGGTGGGCAATGGCCAGTCCCAGGCCGGTGCCACCCGTGCTGCGATTGCGTGAACCTTCAACACGGTAAAACGGCTTGAGCACTTCATCCAGCTCGTCACCGGGTATCCCCGGCCCGTTGTCGAGCACGCGGATTATGGTGGTACTGCCCTCGCGTGATACTTGCAGCTCGGCAGCACCTGCAAACTTCAGGGCGTTGTCGACCAGGTTCACCAGTACCCGGCGCAGCGCATGCGGGCGGGTCTCCAGCAGGGCACCGCTGCTGCCGTGGCGTTCAACCTGGGCGCCGCTGTCCTGGTAGTCGAATACCAGGCTGTCGAGAAAGGCATCAAGGTTGACCCGGCAGGTCGCTTCGGTGCTGCTGTCCATGCTGCGGGCGTAAGCCACGCCTTCGCGCACCAGGTGTTCCATTTCATCCAGGTCGCTTCCGAACTTGTCCTTTTCGACCCCCTCATCCATCACTTCGACCCGCAACTTCATGCGAGTGATCGGTGTTTGCAGGTCGTGGGAAATGGCTGCCAGCAACTGCATGCGTTCCTTGAGGTGGGCAGCAATGCGCGCCTGCAGGGCGTTGAAGGCCACGGCAGCGTAACGCACCTCGCGTGGCCCGCTTTCATCCAGTTGCACGCCGGGTTGGTCCGGGTCGAGGTTGTCCACTGCCTGGGCCAGTCGGGTGAGCGGGCCGATGGCCAGGTGTACCGCCAGCCAGGTACACAGCATCAGCACAGCCAGCTGAATCAGCAGCACCACGGGCAACCAACGGGCTACCGGCACCGGTGCGGGTGTCACGTCGATGGTCAGGGGGGCGCCGTCGGCCAGGTTCAGGTGCGCCTGGAAGTGCGCATTGGGCCCCGGAATTTCCTGGAAGGTCAGGCGGTAGTCGCTGCCAATGGCCTTGACGATCGACGCGGCGGCCATCGGTGGGTCACTGCTGGCCATCGCTTCGCCTGCCAGGCCCTGGTCAAGGCGGTAGCGGTAGGTGCGCCGTTCCAGGCGTGGCAGCCAGGCGGCACGCTCGGCTGCAGGCAGGCGATCAAGGATGGCAACCGAAGTCGCCACGTCCTGTTCGAGGTTGCTGAGCATCATCGAGCGGCTGCTGATATAGCGCTCGTAGGCCTGCAGGCCGAACGACAGACCATAAGCCAACACCAGGCCGGTGAAAAAGATCATCGCCAGACGCGAGGCCAGGGTGCGCGGCCATTTCATGAGGGGGACTCGAGCAATTGCACCGGCAGCGAAAACACGTAGCCCTCGCTGCGCACGGTCTTGATGCAGCTGGGCTCGCGGGCGTCGTCGCCCAGGCGCTGGCGCAGGCGGCTGACCAGCAGGTCGATGGAGCGGTCAAAGAGGTCGGCCTCGCGGCCTTGTGTCAGGTTGAGCAACTGTTCGCGGCTGAGCACCCGCTGCGGGTGGTCAAGAAACACCCGCAACAGGCGGTACTCGGCGCCGCTCAGGGCTACAAGGGTGCCGTCGTTGTCGAGCAGGTGGCGTGCGGTGGTGTCCAGCCGCCATTGGCCGAAGCGCAGCAGGCGGCTGCTTTCGCTGATGGTGAGGTTGGGTGGCAGCATGCGCGTGCGGCGCAGCACGGCATTGATACGGGCCAGCAGTTCGCGGGCAGAGAACGGCTTGGTCAGGTAATCGTCGGCGCCCATTTCCAGGCCGATGATGCGGTCGGTTTCATCGTTGCGGGCCGTCAGCATCAACACGGGGGTGTTACGGTGCTTGCCGGCGCGCAATTCGCGGCACAGCAGCAGGCCGTCGTCGCCAGGCATCATGATGTCGAGCACGATCAGGTCGACGCTGTTGGCTTCGAGAAAGGCGCGCATCTGCCGGCCGTCGGCGACGATGCTGGTGCGCAGGCCGTTCTTCTTGAGGTAGTTGCCGACCAGTTCGCGGATTTCGCGGTCGTCGTCGACGATCAGGATGTGATCGACGTGTTCCATGCGCAGCGTTCCTGTTCGAGTGGGGTTGGCGCAGTGTACCCGGCGCGTTTGCGCTTGCCTGCGGGGTTTGTATTGCAGTGTATCTGGCAGGGACATATGACCCCGCATGCGGTGGTTTGGGTGGCTCGGGCAGCCAGCGAAACGGTGAGCATGGACCGCCGGGCCGATATAAACCGGGTTTTACTCCGGTTTAGCGCCTGAATGCAGCACAGCGCGTACAATGGCGCCTCGGGTAACTGTATTTCAGTGGCTCATTACCGAGTAGCCTGCATGTCCCAGACATACCCCAGCCCAGCCCATAGAGCCCACGACCGCCTCTGCGAGCAGATCGAAGCGTTCCTCCAGCAAGGCGGCCATATCCAGCAAGTAGCACGCGGTGTCAGCGGCTCCCCGGATGGCGTATCCAAACTTCAGTGGCATAAAGCGCGTACCGCCAAGCCGTGATGGCCAAGCATCCGCAAACGCCTGAGCCGATTGTATCCCTTTGTACAAGCTGGGCGCTCTTCGTGGGCGCCTTCTTTGTTTCAACTACCTGCTTGCAAAGGCTTTTGTAGGATTTCACGAGGTTTGGCCGACAGGCGTGCAGCTACAGGAGGACGCACAGCACAGCGTTGAGCGACACAGACGGGATACATGGCAGGCGTCAAATGGCTCTCGACCGGGGAAAACACGCCCCACAGCCAAGCGTTACACAGGAGAGATGCCATGAACGTGAAGACTTTCGCCAGCGCCAGCCTGTTTGCCATGCTCAGCTTCGGCGCCATTGCGGCCCAGGCTGCCGCCATGCCGACGCAGAATACAGGTGCAATGCAGTACCACTACGGTGAGCATCTGGATGTAAAGAAAGTGCTGTCGGTGCAGGATGACCAGAGCAACGCCTGCGGCCTGGTGAACACCCGCATGGACTACCTCGACTCCCACGGCCGCCCGCAGAGCGTGGAGTACCGCAGCTACGCCACTGGCGGTTGCCATGACAATTGATGGCCGCTTGATGTTGAAGGTGGGGGGCATTGCGTTGGCGCTGAGTGGGCTGGGTTTGGCCGGGCACCTGATGGCCCGTGACAGTTATGGCGCCATGCCGTCGCTGTCGGGGGCCAGCCAGTGGATCAACTCGCCCCCGCTGGATGGGCCAGCGCTGAAGGGGAAGGTGGTGCTGGTGGACTTCTGGACCTGGGACTGCATCAACTGCCAGCGCAGCCTGCCGCATGTGAACGACTGGGCGCGGCGTTATGCCGATCAAGGGCTGGTGGTGGTGGGCGTGCATACGCCGGAGTACGCCTACGAGCACGATGTGGGCACCCTGCGAAACAAGGTGGCAGGGCTGGGTATCGGTTACCCGGTGGCGGTGGACAACGACCATAAGGTGTGGAATGCCTGGGGCAACCAGGTCTGGCCGGCGCATTACTTTGTCGACCGCAAGGGGCAGGTGCGCCATGTGCACTTTGGCGAGGGGGATTATGGCGGGCAGGAACAAGTGATAAAGGCGTTGCTGGATGAGCGCGGGTGATTCGCCTGTATCGGCCTCTTCGAGGTGGCGAACCGCCGCGAAGAAGCCAACACTTTTCTATCAGGTGAAACTGGCAAAGTGCGCCTGCATCCGCGCCGCATCCGCCTGGCGCCCGCTGAACAGCTCGAACGCCTTTACCGCTTGGAACACCGCCATGTTGCTGCCATCCAGCGTGCGGCAACCCAAAGCCCGAGCCGCACGCAGCAGTTCGGTCTCCAGCGGGAAGTAGATGATTTCCGCAACCCATAATCCCGCATGCAGCAGCTCGACCGGCAGCGGTGTGCCTGGCAGCTTGGCCATGCCGACCGGCGTGGTGTTGACCAGCCCGTCCGCCTCGGCCACGGCTGCGGCCAGGTTGGTGCCGAGCACGGCACGGCCAGCGCCGAAATGGCCATTCAGGTTGTCTACCAACGCCTGCGCGCGGGCCGCATCCACTTCGAACAGCACCAATTGCTCGACCCCTTCACCCAGCAGGGCGTGGGCCACGGCCGAACCGGCGCCACCGGCACCCATCTGTACCACCTGGCGTCGAGCCACGTCGGGCAGGCCGCGGCGCAAGCCTTCGGCAAAGCCCAGGCAGTCGGTGTTATGGCCGACGCGCTTGCCGTCCTTCAGTACCACGGTATTCACTGCGCCGATGCCACGGGCTTCGTCCGACAGTTCGTCGAGCAGTGGCAGGATCGACTGTTTGAATGGGTAAGTGATGTTCAGCCCGGTGAAGCCTGTGTGTTGCGCGGCGTCGAGCAGGCCCGGCAGGGCGCTGTCCTCCAGTTGCAGCTGGTCGGCATCAATCAGCCGGTACAGGTAGCGCAGGGCCTGGGCGTCGCCTTCGTGTTCGTGCAGTGCAGGGGTGCGCGACAGCTGGATGCCGCGGCCGATCAGGCCGGCGAGGATGGCGTGCTGGCTCATGCCGTGCGCTCCTGGAACATTTCGGCAAAGTGGCTGAGGGCCATGCGGTAGCCATGGCTGCCCAGACCGCAGATCACGCCGACGGCAATGGACGATACGAATGACAGGTGGCGGAACGGCTCGCGCTTGTGCACGTTGGACAAGTGCACTTCGATGACTGGCACTTCGCTGGCCACCAAGGCGTCGCGGATGGCCACCGAGGTGTGGGTCCAGGCGCCGGGGTTGATCACGATACCGGCGCAACGGCCGCGGGCGGCGTGGATCCAGTCGATCAGTTCGCCTTCGTGGTTGGTTTGGCGGAATTCGATTTCCAGGCCGTTTGCATGGGCAGTATCGGCACAACTCTGGGCCAGGTCAGCAAGGGTTTCGCGGCCGTATTGGGCAGGCTCGCGGGTACCCAGCATGTTCAGGTTGGGGCCGTTGAGCACGAGAATAAGGGGCTTCATGACGAGCATCGCTTTGTTGTTGTTGGATGCTTCTAGTTTTGTACCGACTGGTTAGTTTAGTCAATTGGACTAAACCGCTGCATCGGGAAAGTGGGCGATTATCGAACCCTCAGCATGTACATACCCCTGTAGGCGCAGCCTTGTGCTGCGAAGGGGCCGGTACTGTCACTGCAGATGTAATGGCATTGCCGGCCTCTTCGCAGCACAAGGCTGCTCCTGCAAAGAGAAATGCAGCTGGATTACAGAATTGTAATTTTCCCGCCACCACCTCGATAACCACGGCTTCCTACAGTGCTTCGCCTACACGCGTCGACGAGGAATCTGTTCGTGCCCATCCCCCGCAAGATCGCCTTGCTCTGCCTGGTGCTGGCCAGTGCCAGCAGTGCCCAGGCCAGTCAGAGCCTGAGCCTGCCCCAGGCGCTCGCCGCCGCCTTTGCGCAAAACCCGGAGCTGGCCGCAGCCGGCCGGGAAATCGGCATTGCCGACGGCGAGCGGCGTCAGGCCGGGTTGACCCCCAACCCAGAGCTCTCCTGGGAGGTCGAGGACACTCGCCGCGACACCAGCACCACCACCGTCACCCTCAGCCAGCCGCTGGAACTGGGCGGCAAGCGCGGCGCACGGATTGCCGTGGCCGGTACCGGCCAGGCCATTGCCCAGCTTGGCCTGGAACGCCAGCGCAATGGCCTGCGTGCCGATGTGGTGCAGGCGTTTCACGCCGCCTTGCGCGCGCAGACTGCGCTGGAGCTGGCGCAGCAATCACAGGCATTGACCGAGCGCGGGCTGCGCGTGGTACAGGGACGGGTGACCGCTGGCCAGTCCTCGCCTGTGGAGGCCACCCGCGCCCAGGTGCAACTGGCCCAGGCCCAGGCTGAAGTGCGCCGCGCGCAGACCCAGCGCAGTGTGGCCTACCAGGCTCTGGCACGCCTGACCGGTAGCCCGCTGGCAAGCTTCGACCTGTTGCAGGCCGCTAACCTTTCGCCTGGCGTGGCGCCCAGTGCCGACGCCTTGCTCGACCGTGTCGAGCAAACGGTCGAATGGCGTCTGGCTGCTGCCCAGGTCGAGCGCGGCGACGCGTCGCTGGGGTCGGAAAAGGCTCAGCGTATTCCCAACCTCACCGTCAGCCTCGGTAGCCAGTACAGCCGCGAGGACCGCGAGCGCGTGAATGTAGTTGGCCTGTCCATGCCATTGCCACTGTTCGACCGCAACCAGGGCAACGTGCTGGCGGCTGCACGCCGTGCCGACCAGGCGCGTGACTTGCGTAACGCCGTGGAGCTGCGCCTGCGTAGCGAAACCCGCAGCGCCGTCAGCCAGTGGCACACGGCGATGCAGGAGGTGGATGCCTACGACCGCACCATCCTGCCCTCTGCGCAACAGGCCGTGGACACCGCCACCCGTGGTTTTGAAATGGGCAAGTTCGCGTTCCTCGATGTACTCGACGCCCAGCGCACGCTGATCGAGGCCCGCGGGCTGTACCTGGAAGCTTTGGCTGCGGCGACCGACGCGCGGGCGCAGGTCGAGCGGATCTATGGCGACCTCGATGACCTGAGCACCCCCTTGAACAGCAGGAGCAACAATGACTAACCCACGCAAAGTAGCCCTTCTGGTCGCCGCCATCGCCGCGCTCGGCCTGGGCGGGCTGGCCTGGACCGGCAACCTCGGCCAGGCGTCGAATGCGCAGGCCCGGCACGACGACCATGGCGAAGACAGCCACGGCCATGGTTCCGAGAAGGCGGCCGAAGGCCATGCCGAGGAAGGGCACGGCGAAGAAGAGGGCCAGTTGCACCTGTCCATCGCCCAGATCGAGGCCGCCGGCGTGCAGCTGGCTGCCGCCAGCCCTCGTGAGTTGGGCACCGCCTTCAGCTTCCCGGGGGAAATCCGCTTCGACGAAGACCGCACTGCTCACGTGGTGCCGCGTGTACCCGGCGTGGTCGAGGTGGTGCAAGCCGAACTGGGCCAGGCGGTGAAGCGCGGCCAGGTACTGGCGGTGATCGCCAGCCAGCAGATTTCCGACCTGCGCAGCGAGCAACAGGCCGCCCAGCGCCGCCTTGAGCTGGCGCGCCTGACCTTCCAGCGCGAACAGCAGCTGTGGCAGGAACGCATCAGCGCCGAGCAGGATTACCTCCAGGCCCGCCAGGTACTGCAGGAGGCCGAGATTGCCTTGGCCAACGCCCGGCAGAAGGTCGCCGCCGTAGGCCCGGCCGGCGCTGGCAACCGCTATGAGCTGCGCGCACCGTTCGATGCAGTCGTGGTGGAAAAGCACCTGACTGTGGGCGAGGTGGTCGACGAGACCAGCAACGCGTTTACCTTGTCTGACCTGAGCCGGGTCTGGGCCACCTTCGCCGTGGCCCCGCGTGACCTGGACAAGGTGGTGACCGGCCGCAATGTCACGGTCAGCGCACCGGACCTGGGCGCTCAGGTCGAAGGCAAGGTCAACTACGTCGGCAGCCTGCTCGGCGAGCAGAACCGCGCCGCCACGGTCCGCGCCACCCTGGCCAACCCCAACGGCGCCTGGCGCCCCGGGCTGTTCGTCAATATCGCGGTCAGCGTCGAGCGCTTCAATGCCGCCGTTGTGGTGCCGGAGAGCGCCCTGCAAACCTGGGAAGAACAGACTGTTGTGTTTGCCCGCACCGAGGAAGGCTTCGAAGCCCGCCCGGTGAAGGCCGGCCGCCGCGACGCCGGCCATGTGGAAATTACCAGCGGCCTGGCGGCCGGTACCCAGGTGGCCGCCGCCGGCAGCTTTGTCCTCAAGTCGGAACTGGGCAAGGGCTCGGCCGAGCATAGCCATTGATCACGGGGACACCTGCATGTTCGAACGCCTGATCCAATTTGCCATCGAGCAGCGCCTGGTGGTGATGCTGGCCGTGGTCCTGATGGCCGCGGTGGGTATCCACAGCTACCAGAAACTGCCGATCGACGCTGTACCGGACATCACCAACGTCCAGGTGCAGATCAACACCGCCGCGCCTGGCTACTCGCCGCTGGAGACCGAGCAGCGCATCACCTTCGCCATCGAGACCGCCATGGCCGGCCTGCCAGGGCTGAAGCAGACCCGCTCGCTGTCGCGTTCGGGCCTGTCGCAGGTCACGGTGATTTTCGATGACGGCACCGACCTGTTCTTCGCCCGCCAGTTGGTCAACGAGCGCCTGCAAGTGGCCCGTGAGCAATTGCCCGAAGGCATAGAAGCGGGCATGGGGCCGATCTCCACCGGGCTGGGCGAAATCTTCCTGTGGACCGTGGAGGCCGAACAGGGCGCACTCAAGGAGGATGGCACCCCGTACACCCTGACCGACCTGCGGGTGATCCAGGACTGGATCATCAAGCCGCAGTTGCGCAATGTGCCGGGGGTGGCCGAAGTGAACAGCATCGGTGGCCATGCCAAGCAGTACCTGATTGCACCGGAGCCCAAGCGGCTGGCGGCCTACAAGCTCACCCTCAACGACCTGATCGCGGCCCTGGAGCGTAACAACGGTAACGTTGGCGCCGGTTACATCGAACGCAATGGCGAGCAGTTGCTGATCCGGGCACCGGGCCAGGTGACCTCGGCCGAAGACATCGCCAATATCGTCATTTCCAGTGTTGATGGCACGCCGATTCGCGTCAGCCATGTGGCCGAGGTTGGCCTGGGCGAAGAACTGCGCTCAGGCGCGGCCACCGAAAACGGTCGGGAAGTGGTGCTGGGCACGGTATTCATGCTGGTTGGCGAGAACAGCCGCACAGTGTCCCAGGCCGTTGCCGCCAAACTGGTCGAGATCAACCGCAACCTGCCCAAGGGTGTGGTAGCGGTGACCGTGTATGACCGCACCAACCTGGTGGAAAAAGCCATCGCCACAGTGAAGAAGAACCTGATCGAAGGCGCGATTCTGGTCATCGCCGTGCTGTTCCTGTTCCTGGGCAACATCCGCGCCGCACTGATCACCGCCATGGTCATCCCGCTGTCGATGCTGTTCACCTTCACCGGCATGTTCAGCAACAAGGTCAGCGCCAACCTGATGAGCCTGGGGGCACTGGACTTTGGCATCATCGTCGACGGCGCCGTGGTTATCGTGGAAAACGCCATCCGCCGCCTGGCCCATGCACAGCAACGCCACGGCCGCATGCTGACCCGCAGCGAGCGCTTCCATGAAGTGTTCGCCGCCGCCCGCGAGGCGCGTCGGCCACTGATCTACGGGCAGTTGATCATCATGGTGGTGTACCTGCCGATCTTTGCCCTGACCGGGGTCGAGGGCAAGATGTTCCACCCCATGGCCTTTACCGTGGTCATGGCCCTGCTCGGCGCCATGATCCTTTCGGTCACGTTCGTGCCGGCGGCCATCGCCCTGTTCGTCACCGGCAAGGTCAAGGAGGAGGAAGGCCTGGTGATGCGCACGGCGCGTCAGCGCTATGCCCCGGTGCTGGCCTGGGTGCTGGGCCGGCGCAAGCTGGCGTTCGCCGCCGCGGCTAGCTTGGTGGTGCTGTCCGGGGTCATGGCCAGCCGCATGGGCAGCGAGTTCATCCCCAGCCTCAGCGAGGGCGACTTTGCCTTGCAGGCCCTGCGCGTACCGGGTACCAGCCTGTCGCAGTCGGTCGACATGCAGCAGCGCCTGGAGCAGGCGATCACCGCCCAGGTGCCGGAAGTGGAGCGGGTGTTCGCCCGTACCGGTACTGCCGAGATCGCCTCCGACCCGATGCCACCGAACATCTCCGACGCCTATGTGATGTTGCGCCCGCGCGAGCAGTGGGTAGACCCCGGCAAGCCGCGTGACGAACTGATCGCCGAGGTACAACGTGCTGCCGCCAGCGTGCCGGGCAGCAACCACGAGCTGTCGCAGCCGATCCAGTTGCGCTTCAACGAGCTGATTTCCGGGGTGCGCAGCGATGTGGCGGTGAAGTTGTTCGGTGATGACATGGATGTGCTCAACCGCACCGCCGCGCAGATCGCCAGCAGCCTGCAGGGGGTAGCGGGTGCGTCCGAGGTGAAGGTCGAGCAGACCAGCGGCCTGCCGGTGCTGACCATCGACATCGACCGCGACAAGGCGGCTCGCCATGGCCTGAACGTGGGCGACGTGCAGGACGCCATCGCCATTGCCGTGGGTGGCCGCACCGCGGGCACGCTGTATGAAGGTGACCGGCGCTTCGACATGGTGGTGCGCTTGCCGGAAACCTTGCGCACGGATGTGGACGGGCTTTCCAGCCTGCTGATTCCGGTACCGGCCAGTGCTGCAGTGGGCGCTGCGCAAATCGGCTTTATCCCGCTGTCCCAGGTGGCCACGTTGAACCTGCAACTGGGGCCTAACCAGGTCAGCCGCGAGGATGGCAAGCGGGTGGTGGTGGTCAGTGCCAACGTACGTGGGCGTGACCTGGGCTCGTTTGTGGCGGATGCCGAGCAGACTCTGATCCAGCAGGTGCAGATTCCGCCGGGTTACTGGACACGCTGGGGTGGCCAGTTCGAACAGCTGCAATCAGCAACCGAGCGCCTGCAGGTGGTGGTGCCGGTGGCCCTGCTGCTGGTCATGGCGCTGTTGCTGATGATGTTCAACAACCTCAGGGACGGCCTGCTGGTGTTCACCGGGATTCCGTTTGCCCTGACTGGCGGGGTGCTGGCGCTGTGGCTGCGGGATATTCCGTTGTCCATTTCAGCGGGCGTGGGGTTCATTGCCTTGTCGGGAGTGGCGGTGCTGAACGGGCTGGTGATGATCGCCTTTATCCGTAGCCTGCGCGAAGAAGGGCGCCCGTTGCGGGTGGCGGTGGAGGAGGGCGCGCTGACGCGCTTGCGGCCGGTGCTGATGACGGCGCTGGTGGCTTCGCTGGGGTTCATTCCCATGGCCTTGGCGACCGGGACCGGGGCTGAGGTGCAGCGGCCGTTGGCGACGGTGGTGATCGGCGGGATCTTGTCTTCTACCGCGTTGACGTTGCTGGTGTTGCCGGCGTTGTATCAGTGGGCGTATCGGCGCGAGGAGCAGCAGGAGGGCTGAGAGTTTGGGGCCGCTGTGCGGCCCATCGCGACACAAGGCCGCTCCCACAGGATTGCACATTTACCTGTGGGAGCGGCCTTGTGTCGCGATGGGCTGCAAAGCAGCCCCAAGATATCAAACGGTACTACGAGCTCCAGGCTGCACGCGGTCCACTCCCACCTCATCATGCAACGAAATCCGCGAAGTCTCCGGCAACGCCAACCCGCCCACCAACGCCACCAGCGCAATCACCACCAGGTAAAACGCCGGTGCCAGGCTGCTGCCGGTCTGCCCGATCAGCCAGGTCGCCACCAGCGGCGCGGTACCGCCAAAAAGGGTATAGGCCACGTTGTAGGTAATCGCCGAAGCGGTATAGCGGGTGCGGGTGGGGAAGCTCTCCGACAGCAACGCTGCGGTCACCACGCCACTGCACAAGGCCCCTACCGCCAGCAGGATCACCCCCAGCAGTGCGCCGGACATCGAGCCCGAGCTGGCCAGCCAGTACGCCGGGAACACGCACAGCATCACCCACAGGCAGGTAAAGCCAATGGTCTTGCGCCGCCCCACCCGGTCCGAGAATGCCCCGGCCAGCGGGCAGCCGACAGCGGCGAACAGCAGCGCCACGGTGGTTACCAGCAGCGACTGCGCGCGGGTCAGGTTGCCCACCAGTTGCAGGTAGGTGGCGAAGTAGGTGGTGAACATATAGAACGACAGCGCGGTCAGCGAGATGAAAGCCCCCAGGTTGCGAATGACCCGGCCATGGTGACGCAGGGTGTGTTTGAGCGGCGAATGCTCATGCTCCTTGCCTTGGGCGAGGGCTTCGCGAAATGCCGGTGTTTCCTCCATGCGCCAGCGCAGGTACAGGCCAACCAACCCCAGCGGTGCGGCGATCAGGAACGGAACGCGCCAGCCCCAGGCATTCATCGCCTCGGCCGACAGGCTGGCTTCCAGCCCATAGGCGATCACCGCGGCGCAGGCGAAGGCGGAAAAGGTCGAGACCGGCACGAAGCTGCCGTAGAAGGCACGCCTGTGGTTGGGCGCGTGCTCCATCAGGTAGGCGCAGGCCCCCGCGTACTCGCCACCGGCAGAAAACCCCTGCAGGCAGCGCGCCAGGGTCAGCAGCACGGGGGCTGCCAGGCCGATGCTGGCGTAGGTCGGCAGCAGGCCGATCAGGGTGGTGGAGCCGGCCATCAAGAGGATGGTCAGCGACAGGATGCGCTTGCGCCCCAGGCGGTCTCCCAGCGCCCCGAACACGATGCCGCCCAGCGGGCGAAGGGCGAAGGCCACGGCGAACACCGCAAACGTCTTGAGCAAAGCCACGCTGGCGTCTTCGCTGGCAAAGAACTGGCTGGCGATCAGGGTGGCGAGAAAACCATACACGGCGAAGTCGAACCATTCGACGAAATTGCCGATGGCCGAGGCGGCGATCACCCTGCGCAGGGTGGCGGGGGATACCTCATGAGGTGCGGACATGCGGGTGCTCTCCGGTTCCATTGGCAGCCATGATGAAAGTGGCACGGTCGGGCCGCGCCATCATTGTTGTGCTTGCCAGTAGATAACCGGGCGCAGGCCGGTGCTTTGTCGAGGGCGACCTCGGGATACCTGATTCAACCGCTGTTGCGGGTTACAGCCGGCCCACCTTCCAGGGGGCGTATTCCATTTCACTGTAACCCTTGGCCCGGCCGTGCTCGTCGGCGCTGAAGCCTGGTAGCTTGCTCAGGTCCAGCCCCATGCAGCGGCTGTTGACTTCGGCCTGCAGCTTGCCATCGAGACGAAAGTCATCCGGCCGGTTCGGGTGGGGATAGATCTGCACCAGGCAGCCTTGGACCTTGCCCTGCGCATTCGCATCATAGTAGAGCGAGGCCCTGCCGATGCTGTCTACCGGCAGGTCGCGGAACAGGCGCTGCCAGAAAAATTCACGTTGTGCATTGGCCTTGCGCCGCGCCGTTTCAGGCGCCTGGGCCGCAGCGGGCAGCACCACGAACAGGGGCGCACGTACTTCCACCGTGCCGTCTTCGTCGCGCAGCGACTTGGGCACCACGGGGTAGATGGTCTTCCAGCATTGCGCCTCGACTACGCTGGCCAACGCCTTGAAGTCCGAGCGGGGCAGATCGGCAGGCAGCACGGTTTCATACTTGATCGGTGCCTTGCTGGCTTTGCAACTGACGGGCGCGGAATGCTGGTCGAGTTTGACATCCAGCATGACCACGCCGATCTGCTTGTCTGTGTCTGCTGTCGCGATGCCCAGCTTCAGGGCTTGTTGCATGTCGCTGACGAATGTCTGGCGCGCCTGCTTGTCCGCCTCGGAGGCAGGCCGGCTTTGGCAACCTGCCAAGGCGATGAGTGCGGTAGCCACGAGTGCCGGAGACAACGATCTGAACACAGAAACTTCCTTGATGTGATTGAGCCGGCCTTCATGCCGGTGGTAATGAGAACGAATATTATCACTCAAAATGATTGAGGGTTTTGTGTGCTTTTCGTGTAGGAAAGGTATGGTTTTGCGGTATCGGCGCCATGGCCGATACCGCCCTTCACATCAGAAGCGCATGTCCAGCGCCAGCTCGAAAGTGCGCGGCGGCCCCATGTAGTACTGGCTGTTGTAGGCCTGCTTGGCATATACCTCATCGGTCAGGTTGCGCACCCGCCCGGTCAGCGTGGTGTGTTCATCCAGCCGGTAGCGGGCGAACGCGCCGAACAGGGTGTAGGCCGGGGCCTTGAGGCTGTTGGCGTTGTCGGCATACACCGAGCCCACGTAGCGCCCGTCCGCGCCCACCGACCATGCCGGCGACAGGCTGTAGGTCAGCCACAGGTTGGCGACGTTGGCCGGCACGTTGGTCGGTGCATTGCCCTTGCGTGAAACCGATATGCCGTTGACCGCCTCGTTGAACTCATCGTACTGCGCATCGACATAGGCATAGTTGGCCTCGGCCAGCAGTTTCGGCGTTACCTGCAAGCGCCCGGACAGTTCGACGCCGCGTGAGGTCTGCTGCCCGGCCTGGACTGTTAGGTTGGCGTCGTTCGAGTCGCGCACGGCAAAGTCCTTGCGCACGATCTGGTACAGCGCCAGCGTGGCCGCACCGCGCCCGTCGAGGAAGTCGAACTTGCTGCCCACTTCCCACTGCTCGCCCTTGGACAGGTCGAACAGCCCGACGTTGGAGTAGGTCGCCGCTGCCAGCGAACCGGCCGGTAAATCGGCCGAAGAGCTGTACTGCACGTACACGCTGGCCGAAGGTGTCAACGCATAGGTCAGGCCGATGCGCCCGGACAGCGGTTCCCAGCGTCGTTCGAAATAGGCCGGCGAGGTGGGCGTTACCGCGCCGTAGTTGGTCACTTCCATGTCCAGGTAGTCGTAGCGCAGGGCGGTCAGCAGGGCCAGGCGCTCGGTCAGCTGCAAGCGGTTTTCGGCGAACACTGCGCGGTTGATGACCTCGTGGTGGCGTTGCTTGGTCAGGCCGGCATTCACCCCGGGGATGTCATCGAAGCTGCCGGGGGCGAACTGCTCGGCGTCGACCACGTCGCTCCAGCTGCTGGAGGTGGGGTAGAGGGTCTGGCGCATGCGCGAGTACTCCAGCCCCAGCGACCATTGGCTGGCCAGGCCGAGCAACTGGTTATCGTGGCGCAGCTCGATGCGGTCGCCCAGCAGGTTCTGGTCGTGGCGCTGCAGGTAAGGGCTGCTGCGCTGCACCTGGCCATCGCTGGTATAGGCGTAGCGTTCAAGGTTGCGGTAATCGCGCTGGGCGTTGTAGTGGTACAGGGTGTTCTGCACGCTGGTGCTGTCGCTGATCTGGTAGTCGAGGATCGAGCGTAGCCAGCGCACCCGTTGCTCATAGCGGCCGTCGGCTACGTTGTAGTTTTCGAAGCGGCGGCTGTTGTCGATCTTCATCGTGCTGCGCCCGGGCAGGATCGGTGAGCCCCAGTAGGGGCTGTCTTCGCGGTCTTCCTGATACTCCAGCGCCAGGGTGTGGGTGAGGTTGGGTGCCAGGTCGCTTAGCAGCGAAAAGGCCAGGCTGTCGTTGTGCCGTTCGTTGCGGTCGACGAAGCCGTTACCATGCCCGCGGCTGAAGTCCAGACGCGCGAAATGGTGGGCATCGGCGGGGTTGCTGGCCAGCGCCTGGTTGATACCGAACGCCACCTCGCTGTCGTCGAAACTGCCATAGCGGATACGCCCGTCAATGATCTGCTGGTCGCGGCTGGCGAGCTTGGTGATGTAGTTGATCGAGCCGCCCACTGCGCCTGCGCCATGCAGAAACGAAGACGGCCCTCCAATCAGCTCGACGCGGTCGAGTACCCAGGCGTCCACTGGCCGGGTGGCGCTGCTGTAGCCCAGGTTGATGCCGTTGTACAACTGGGTGACCTGGTTCTGGGTAAAGCCGCGATAGGCGACGAAGCCGCCAAAGCCCGGGTTGGCGGAGGCGTTGACGCCGGTCATGGCGTTGACCACGTCCTGGCTGTCTTTGGCGCCGCGTTCTTCGATCAGGCGGCGGTCCGAGACGCTGACCGAGGCGGGCGTTTCCCGCGCGGTCAGGCCAAGGCGCGAACCGGTCCGGATCGGCTCGTCCAGCTGCACGCCGCTGGCGGCGTCGCGTTCGCCGTCGATGGTGGTGGCGCCGAGTTCGACAGGGGCGGTTTCAGCGCAGGCAAAGCTGCAGGTGCCCATGAGGAGCACCAGGGAGGTCTTGCGAAGCATGTTTGTGTGTCTTCCACGCAAAGGTCATGACTGACGGCGAACGCGCGCAAAGGCGCGCCCGGCTGAAGTCAGGCGAAATGAAGTACGGCTGCGGGGGAGACTGTGGGGGAGGCGCGGGGGTTGAGGGCGGGGCGTTGGTAGCGCGGCGGCGGTTGTGCCCAGCTGCGCACGACGATGGGCGAGGTGGCCACGACTTGCGCCGGGGTGAACGACCAGCCACCGCTGCTGAGCGGTACGGCCAGGCCAAACGAGGAGCACACCGGGCAGTCGAGCTGGGCCATGTGCTGGTCACCGCCGGCACCGTCCAGGTCGATGGCCACGCCGTGTTCGCTGTTGACCGAGCAGAAGCCGCCTTCCAGGCCGGCCAGGCGCAGGCCACCCATCTGACCGTGGTGCAGGCCGCACAGCAACAGGCTGAACAGGACGCTGGCGTAGAGCGTCCATGCAGTCAGCGTGCGAGTGTGCCGGGTGGTTTTCATGGCGGCGAATCTACCATCCGGATGAACGGTCGGGTAGTGCTTTTACTGCAAGTTTTTGGGGGCAGTCCAGGCAACCGCGATCTCCTGTGGGAGCGGCCTTGTGTCGCGATAGGGGCGCAGAGCGCCCCCAGGGTCTATCAGGCCGCCCGCTCCAGCACATCCAGCAAATCGACAAACTCCAGCGCCAGCTTGTGCCGAGGCGCCAGGTGCACCAACGGCACTGACGCCTGGTGCGATTCACGCATCTTGATCGAATTGCTCAGGTACACCGGCAGCACCGGCAGGCCTTCGCTGCGCAACTGGTCGACCAGGGTCTGGTGCAGGGCGGTGCGCCCGGCGAACTGGTTGACCACCACACCTTCTACCTGCAACGCCGGGTTGTGGTCCTGGCGCAGTTCCTCGACCTCGGCCATGACACTGTGCAGGGCCTGACGCGAGAAGCTGTCGCAGTCGAACGGGATCAGCAGGCGCTCTGCCGCAACAAGCGCGCTGAAGGTGTAGAAATTGAGCGCCGGCGGGGTGTCGATGTAGATCCGCTCGTAATCCTCGCCCAGTTCCACCAGCAACTTGCGCAGCTTGTTGATCTTGAACTTGCTCTCCAGCTTGCTTTGCAGGTCGCTGAGGTCGGGGCTGGCGGTGACCAGGTGCAGGTTGCTGTAGCGGGTTTCGGTGATCGCCACCCGGTGCTTCTTGCCGGCCGCCGTGACCGGTGACAGGGTCTGGCGGAAGAAATCGGCGATGCCGGCAGGAATGGCGTCGTTGACCAGGCCGGTCAGGTAGTAAGTGGCATTGGCCTGCGGGTCGAGGTCGACCAGCAAGGTCCGATACCCCTCGGCGGCACTGGCAGCGGCGAGGTTGCAGGCGATGCTGGACTTGCCGACGCCACCTTTCTGATTGAAAACCACACGACGCATGAGACGCTCATCCATGAAATGAAAATGTCAGGTTGTGGTCAATCCTATGACCGGAACAAGACAGTTTTATGACAAAGATTGTTACAACAATCACTTTGATCGTTGGTTGTACCTGCGCAGAGGCCGGTTCAGGCAATAGCTACCCGGTTACGCCCCTCCTGCTTGGCCTGGTAAAGCGCCCGGTCCGCCTCGCTTAATGCGTCCATGGGCCCGCTGCCAGCCTCGCCATCCCAGCGTGCCACCCCCAGCGAAACCGTCACCGCGCCCACCGGCTGCACGGGCGTATCCTGCACCGTGACCCGCAGCCGCTCGGCCACCACGGCGGCCACGTCCAGGCTGGCCCCCGGCAGCAGCATCAAGAATTCCTCGCCGCCGGTGCGGCACAGCAGGTCGCCCTCGCGGCAGCAGCGGCGCATCAGCTCTGCCAGGCGGCGCAGCACCTGGTCGCCGACCTCGTGCCCATGGTTGTCATTGACCTGTTTGAAATGGTCGATGTCCAGCACGATGGCCGCAAAGGCGCGGCCTTCGGCTTCCAGCAATGACAGGCTGAATTCCAGGCTGCGGCGGTTGCCCAGGCCCGTCAGCGGGTCGGTCTGGGCGTCACGGTTGAGCCGGCCGATGCGCTCCTGCAGCAGGTTCAGCCCGATCAACAGGGCGCGCTTGAGTTCGGCTGCCTCGAAGTACCAGGCCCGCACGCGATGCAAGCGCTCGGCGGTGCCAGCACGGTCCATCGCTCGGGCACCGGCAGCCAGTTGCCACAGCGGCCGGGCGATGGTCATGGCCAGCCACCACAGCAGCAGGCAGCCCACCAGCGCCAGTGGCGCAGAAGTGCCTACCACGTTGAGGATCAGGTGGTTCAGTGGCATCACCGTCTGCGTCAGCGGTTGCTGCGCCACTACCCCCCAGCCGGCGCTGGGTACAGTGGCAAACCCGGCGAGCATTTCCACACCCTGGCTGTTGGTCAGTTGGCGGGTACCGTTGTTTAGGGTCGCCAGCTGGTCGATCAGCGCATTGCCCTCCACCACTGTGCCGACCCGTTCGCTATCGGGGTGATACAGCAGGCGGCGGTTGCGGTCGACCACATACAGGTACGAACCGTCCTTGTAGAAATGTTCGCCCAGCAAGCTGTTGAGGATGTTGCGTTCACGCAGGTACAGGCTGCCACCGACATACCCCATGTAGCGACCGTTGCTGTCGAAAACGGGTTGCGACAGCGCCACCACCAGGTTGTCGGCCGCCGAAAGGTAGGGTGTGGAAACCAGCGGGCGGCGTTCTTGCAATGCTTCCTGAGCGCCGGGCGACTGTACGTGACTGCCGACCAGGTGCCGTAGCGGGGCAGGGGATACTGCCAGCAGCACGCCGTTGGCATCGATCACGAAGGTGGAGTTGAAAGCCATGCTCTGGCCCAGTACACGGTCGGTCTCCACTTGCAGCGCAGCGGCATCGCCCAGCTGCCGGCCTTGTACGCCGGCGCTGAAGGCCAATTGCTGCTGGGCGTTGCCGATGAAGGTTTCGGTGATGCTGGCCAGCTTCATCGCATACACCCGGTTGGCTTCCAGGGCGTGGTCGATCAGCAGCTGGCGCTGCACCCGGTAGCTGGCGAAATAGCTGGCGCACAGCATGACCAGGGCGGTGAGGGCGCAGAGCACCAGAATGAGTGTGCGTAGATCCAGGCGCAATCCGTGCTTGGCGTGTGGCAATCCTGACCTCGGGTGATTGAAAGTAGCGACGACCTTTCGCGCTAGGGGGGATGGGGCGCCGCGTTCAGGAACCAGGCCTGTCCAGTGCGTTCAGCTCGTCTTCCACCTGCTGCATGCGCCGCTCCACCAGCGCTTGCACCTTGACGTCGCGGGCGGTTTCGCGCATCAGCGCGGTGAGTTTTTCGCTCAGGCGCTTGCCGGCTTCGGTGTCTTCCAGCGCCCTGGCCTTGGCGGGGTCCTGGGTGGCGGCAACGATGGTGGCAAATTCGGCGTCGCTGAAGTTCTTTTCGCTGTACAGCCGGAACAGGTCTTGGCGCTGGTCCTCGACGGTCAGGTACTTGCGCAGTACATCCTGGATGGTGGCCTGCGACAGCTGCGGGTGAGTGCGGCCCAGCAGCGTGGCCATGCGCTCGATGTTATGGGTGTAGGCATCCTGCAGCGGCAGCTGGGCGAGGATCTGATCTTCGCGGGAGGGCTTCTGGTCGCAGGCGGTGAGGGCGGCAGTCAGCAGCAGGGGCAACAGCAACTTCTGGAAGCGAGGCATGGCGTGGCCTGGTCGGGCAGTGAAGACTGCCGATTATACCGATGTCCGCCTGGCCACGACGAGCTTTGTGATTTGCCTTGAACGGCGCGCTGCGGTAGAACCGTGCCCTCCAACCACTGCCAGCAGCCCCATGCCGAACTGGACCCTGCAACCTGTGGCGCGCGTCGCCATTGCCGAAGTCGTTGCGTTTGTCGATAACGCTCGCCGCGAGCTCTTCCCGATGCTTGCGAAGGCGCCATTGCCGCACGACCTTGCGCATTTTGCCGACACCTACCTGGACGGCGCGGGATGCTTTCTTGAGGCCCGTGATGACGGGCGGCTGGTCGCGGTGATCGGCTACGTGCCCTATGACCACCGCTTTGCCCAGCTTGATTACCACGCTGAGCGGGTAGTCGAAGTGGTACGCCTGTTCGTGCTGCCGGCCTACCGCCGGCATGGGCTGGCTGCCGCGTTGTTCGGCGCGTTGCGCGAGCGGGCGGAGCAGGCAGGCATCGGCTGCCTGTACCTGCATACGCATCCGTTTCTGCCGGGTGCCATTGCGTTCTGGGAGCGGCAAGGGTTCGCGGTGGTGGATGTGGAGCAAGACCCGGTCTGGCAGACCACGCACATGCACTTGCGACTGCCCTGACCTGTGGGAAAGCGCCTACAGCGGAGCTTTTGGCGTGATCGACGCGTTCATTTCAAAACCGGCCCGGCTTGCTTACCTTCCCCAGTGCACGGTTTGCTCACTGCACCCGAGGGAGACTCACGATGCCATACATGGCCCTGTACAAACTCAAGCTGCTGGACGAATTTGAAGAGCGTATTGACCGGTGGACCTTTGCGGATTTTGAAAAAAGGCTGATAGAACTGTGGCGGGGGGCGACCTACCATGACGCCAAAGGCATCATCAATGCGGCGCACAAGGAACGCCGTTGGCCGAGGGTGGTGAAGCGGTATCTGCTGACCAATTACCAGGTGTTTGGCAACGTCAGTTCAGAGCTGGAACGGGCGTTTGCCGAGGTGCTGGTCGCGATGAATGAACAGGAGCGGATGGAGTGGGGGTTGTTGCCTGCGGGTAGCTCGCTCGCATGATGGAGCCTGGGCGGCGCCTACAGGCGTCGCGCAGCGCGGGCTTTTCGCGATGCCTGTAGGAGCGGCCTTGCGTCGCGATGGGCTGCAAAGCACCCCCCGGCTCCATCAGGCAACTCGGTCTATCAGAACCCCCCGGACAACGGCCACTCCACCGCCAACCGTATCTGGTCCCCGTCCAGCTCAGCCTGCGCCGTGTTCCCCCGGTGCACGTTATGCCTCACCGAGAACGTCGTCCCCTTGGCCTTGCCGCTCTGCACCACATACCGCGCCTCCAGGTCGCGCTCCCAATGCTTGCCACCCTTGCCATACCCCAGGTACGCATACCCGCCATTGGGGTCGAGATGTGTGCCGTCGATATCGAACCCCCTCACGTACAGCGCCGTGAGGTTCAACCCCGGCACCCCATAGGCCCCCATGTTCAGGTCATAGCGTGCCTGCCAGGATTTCTCGTTCGGGGCGTTGAAGTCCGACATCTGCACGGCGTTGGCAATGAAGATTGCCCCTCGCGTCACGTAGTCGAACGGGGTGTTGCCGTCGACCTGCTGCCAGCCAAGGCTGAAACCGTGCGGCCCCTGGCTGTAGCGCGAGACCAGGCTCCAGGTGGTGTTGTCGATGCGGCCGGACAGCGCCTTGCCAGTGTCCGTGGTGCGGTACAGGTTGAGGTCCAGGCTGATGCTGCGTCGGTCATCCAGCGCATGGCTGAAGGTACTGCCCAGGTAGTGCTGGTTCCAGCTGTCTTCGTAGCGCGAGGTATACAGGCTGCCACTGAACGCTGCGCCGGGGTTCCACACCACACCGGCCAGGTCGAAACTGTTGCCTTGCTTGCCGTTGGAGTAGTTCACCACGAAGCCCTTGTCGTGGCTGGAGGCATTGCGGTCGGTGCTTTCGTTGAAGTGCCCGGCCAGCAGCTTGAGCGTGTCGAACTCGTTGCTGGTGAGGAAGAACCCTGTAGCGGTTTCGGGCAGCAGGCGGCTGTCGGAAGAGCTGAATACCGGGGTCTTGACCCGTTGCTCGCCATAGGAGAGCACGGTATTGGACGCCCGCAACTTCAGCGCTGCCCCTGCACGGCTGTATTCGTTTTTCGGGTGCCCATCGTTATCCACCCCCAGCAGGCGCGCTTTGCCCGCGCGCCCGCCGCCACTGTCGAGTTGCACGCCCAGGTAGGCATGGGCATCGACGCCAACACCGATCAGGCCCTGGGTGAAGCCGGACTGAAAGGTCCCCATCAAACCGTAGGCCCATTCCTCGGCCTTGCCATTACGTTCGCTGCGCGGTTTGTAGGCATTGCGCGCGGCACTGTTGCGCCCACCGTGCTTGTAGTCGCGTTGGTCGAATACGCTGCGGTTGAGGATGTTCCAGCTGCTGTCTTCGACAAAACCGCTGCTTTGCGACTGCGCGGAGTCGGCCAGGGCCAAGGGCGACAACCCCAGCAGCGGCAACGCTAACACCAGCCGGTTCATCGCGCGGCCTCAAGCTTCTGCAACTGGGCCGCGAAGCGGGCTTGCGCCCGTGCAGGCAAGCTGGCTGGCAATTCGGCAGCCGGCGCATCACCCACCTGGATCAACATAACCATGCCCATCGCCAGGTGCGGAATGCACTGGATGCCATATACGCCCGGCACGCTGAAGGTTTGCTCGAAAGGCTGGTTCAGTTTGCTCTTGAAGGGTTCGGCGCCTGTGGGCAGCAGGCCGGGCACGCTGGCCGCATTGTGCCCGCTCTGGGTGGGCAGAAAGCGCACTGTGTCGCCGGGGGCAATGCGCAGGTGATCCGGCTCGTACACCATGGCGCCTTCGCTGCCGCGGTTGAGCATTTTCACTTCATGCACCTCGGCCAGTGCGGCGGGGGCAAGCAGGGCGCTGGCAAGCAGCAGGGCAACAGGGCGCAACAGCATCAGTAGAACTTCCTGGTTCAAGGGGCGCGAAAACGCAGGATGCGCGCGCCATCGAAGGGGTCGGTGAGGTAGCGGGCATGTACGCCGAAGGTGCACAGCAGGCGCTCGGGCGTGAGGACGTCGAACGGTTTGCCAAGGGCGACCAGGTGGCCCTTGTCGAGCACCGCGACGCGGTCGCAGGTGAGTGCCTGGTTGAGGTCGTGCAAGGCCACCAGCGTGGTGACCGGCAAGGCTTGAACCTGCTGCAGCAGGCTTAGCTGGTGCTGAATGTCCAGGTGGTTGGTAGGCTCGTCCAGCAACAGTACCTGTGGCCGTTGCGCCAAGGCGCGGGCGATGTGCACGCGCTGGCGCTCGCCACCCGACAGCGAACCCCACAGGCGTGTGCGCAGGTGCAGGGCGTCGAGGTCAGCCAGGGCCTGCTCGACGATGGCACGGTCCTCCCCAGAGAACGGTGCCAGTGCCGACAACCAAGGCGTACGGCCCAGGGCAACGGCATCGAACACACTGATTGCATCGAGGGTGTCAGCCTGTTGCTCAACCAGCGCCAGGGCCTGTGCAACACGGCGGCGGGGCAGCTGTGCCAGCGGTTCGCCCAGCAGTTGCACGCTGCCGCTGGCCGGCTTGCGCAGCCCGGCCAGCAGCTTAAGCAGTGAGGATTTGCCGGAGCCGTTGGGGCCGACAATGCCCAGGGTTTCACCTGCCACAACGTGCAGGTCGATATCGCGCAGCACGGTATTGCCGGCCAGTTGCAGCCCCAGGCCCTGGCAGCTCAGTGGCGCAAGCTGTGCAGCGATCATGACCGTCATGAGTGCCCTCGGCGGCTGACCAGAATCAGTGCGAACACCGGTGCACCGATCAGTGCGGTTACCACGCCCACGGGAATCACCTGGCCTGTAATCAAGGTGCGCGAAAGGACGTCGGCGGCAATCAGGAACAGTGCGCCGCCCAGTGCGCTGGCGGGCAACAGGCGGCTGTGCCCGGGGCCGAGCAGCAGGCGCAGGGCATGCGGGATTACCAGCCCGACAAAGCCGATGGCGCCGACGATGGACACCATCACCGCCGTTACCAGTGCCGTGCAACTGATCAGCAGTAACTGGGTGCGTCGCACCGGGATGCCCAGCGATGCAGCCGAATCGGCGCCGAAGGTGAAGGCGTCCAGCGCGCGGCGGTGCAACAGGCACACCACCAGGCCGAACAGCGCCACCGGCACAGCCAGCCACACGGAAGGCCAACGCACACCGCTGAGATTGCCCAGTAGCCAGAACAGGATGCCGCGTGCCTGTTCGGCGGTGGCCGACTTGGTGATGAGAAAAGCGGTGAGGGCGGTGAACAGTTGCGAGCCGGCGATGCCGGCGAGGATCACCTGCGCGTTGTTGCTGCCTGGGCCGGCCGCGCGGGCCAGTAGCAGCACCAGGGCGAACGCAGCCAGCGCACCGATGAAGGCGCCACCGGACATGCTCAGCGCCAGGCTACCCAGACCCAGCAGGCCGACCAGCACTGCACCGGTCGAGGCGCCGGCGGACAAGCCCAGCAGGTACGGCTCGGCCAGCGGGTTGCGCAGCAGCGCCTGGAGCACCACACCGCAGGTGGCCAGGCCGGCACCGCAGGCTGCAGCGACCAGGGTGCGGGTCAGGCGGTAGTTCCAGACGATGCCGGCGTCGATCGGGTCAACCGGGTAGCCGGCCTGCCACAGGTGGTTGGCCAGCACCTGGCCGACCACGCTGGGTGACAGGTTGGTCTCACCGATGGCAGTGCCGGCCAGCAAGGCGGCCAATAGTGCCGCCAAGGCGATTGCGATGCAGGGTAACAGGCGAATCATCACTGGGCCGCTTTACCGCTGGCGAAGGCTGTCGACAAGGTTTGCAGGCCACGGAACAGGCGGATGCCGGCCTGCATGGCGTCGGCGTCGAGGACGATGATGCGGTTGTGCTTCACCGCGTCCATGTTACGGGTTACCGGGTCGTTGCGCAGGAATTCCAGCTTTTTCTGGTAGTCGTCGGCGGGGAAGCGGCGGCGGTCCATGCGGGCGATGATCAGCCAGGTGGGGTTGGCCTTGGCCAGGGTTTCCCAGCCTACGGTCGGCCACTCCTCGGTGGACTCGACCACATTGCGCACGCCCAACGTGCGCAGCATGAAGTCAGCGACCCCTTGACGGCCCGCCACGTAAGGGTCGATGTCGAGGTCGGCGCTGGAGAACCAGAACAGTGCCGAAGTGGTGGACAGGTCCTTGCCGGCCAGTTGTGCCTTGGCGCTGTCCAGGCGGCCTTTCAGCTCGGCGTTCAACGCAGTGCCGCGGTCCTGCACGTCAAAGATCTCGGCCAGCTGGCTGACGCTCTTGTAGATGCTGCTGACCTGGAACGCCTGCAGGCGGGTGCCGTCGGCGCCGACCAGGTTGTCCTTGCCCTCGCAGTCCGACGGCAGCAGGTAAGTGGGGATCTTCAGTTCATCGAACTGCTCGCGGGTGCCCACCACACCCTGGGCGCCGACCATCCATTCGAACTGCACCGTCACCAGTTGTGGGCGCTTGCCGACCACGGCCTCGAAGCTGGGGTCATTGTCGGCCAGGCGCGGCACCTTGTCGTTCTGCGCCTGGTACTCGGGCAGCACGTTGTTGAACCACAGCGAGGTGCCCGCCAGCTTGTCGCCCAGCCCGAGTGCGTAGAGCATCTCGGTGCCGGCCTGGCCGATGGTGACGGCGCGCTGCGGCGCCTGGGCGAAGGTTTGCGGTTTGCCGCAGTTCTCGACCGTCAGCGGGTAGTGGGTGGCAGCGGCCTGGGCCAGGCCAGTGAGGCCAAGGCCGGCGAGCAGGGTGGCGAAACGGGGCAGCATGCTGGGCGATCTCCTATCGGACAGTTCGGGTGAGGAACGCACGGACAGGCATCGCCGAGCCCCGCCGATGGCAGGGGCAACACTGATGGCCAATCCCGGACACCCCGCCGGTTGGTAAATGTAGGCCGGCAGGTCTCCTGACTGGTGCGTCATGGCCCGGCTCCGGCCTTCCCGGGCGCGTGGCCCAGTGGCATCGATGGAGCAGGCTCGGCACCTACAGTTGCGGGGGCAGTTCCGTTTGGCCCGTATTGACGGGCCTGGGATTCCCTATTAATTCCATGGTGGAAACCGGCGGCCCGCATGGTAGACCATCGCGCCGCCGGGTGAAAACGCTTTTCAGAAGTACTTCAGCCAGGTGATGTCGCGGCGGCGCGCTTTCAGGCGGGCGAACCCGCGCACTGGCAGGTACAGCGAAACCGCCAGCGCCGCTGCACCCAGCCACACCGCCGTGATGCCGTCGAAACCGAAATAGTCGCCATGGTTGAGGCCGAACAGCGCCACGCAGGCCAGGTACAGCAGTTTCAGCACGTACAGGTGCAACAGGTAGAAGAACATCGGTGCTGCGCCAAACACTGCCAGCGCGCTGATCCACCGGGCCTGGCCGGCGCGTTCGAAGGCGCGCAGCAAAAGCAGGCCGCAGCCCAGGGTCAGGGCCAGGAATAGCAGTGACGGCGGGTATTTGGTGATGTTGAAGAAGCTCATCACGGTTTGGGTGAGAGTAGGGTAACCGCTCCACGGCGCCTCGCCATAGCCGTTGAACAGGCGCAACACGACAAAGCCCAGCAACGCAGTCAGCCCAGCCAGCAGCAGGCGCTGCTGGCGTTGGCCGGCTGTGCTGCCACGGGCGAACCAGGGGCCCAGGCCATAGCCCAGGGCGATGACGCCGATCCATGGCAGCACCGGGTAAGACGTGCGCAGGCGCAGGTTTTCGGAAAATTCAAGCCAGCCACGGTCGTGCAGGATGGCCCATGGCACGTGCAGGGCGGACTCCACGCCAAAGTGCAGGCCGTCGAGCAGGTTGTGACCGGCAACGATGACTGCGCCCAGGGCGAGCAGGGCCGCACGTGGCAGCCATACGAGCAGCGACAGGGCGATCATGCTGACGCCGATGGCCCAGATGACTTGCAGGTAGATGACGCTGGGGGGCAGCTGGAAGGTCCAGGCGAAGTTGACCAGAGTGAACTCCAGCACCACCAGGAACAGCCCGCGCTTGAACAGAAACGCCGAGACATCGCCACGGCCCTGGTGTTTTTCGCCATACAGCCAGGCCGACAGGCCGGTCAGCAGGACGAACACTGGCGCGCACAGGTGGGCCAAGGTACGGCTGAAGAACAGCGAAGGCTCTGTGGCGTCGATGGTCATCGGGTCGCTGACCTGTCGGTGCAGGAAGAACGTTTCGCGGACGTGGTCCAGAAGCATGAACAGAATCACCAGGCCGCGCAGGGCATCGATGCTCTGCAGGCGCTGGGTGATCAGGGAGGGCGTGGCGCTGGCGCTTGTCATGGAGGGTCGCTGATAGGAATGAATGTCATGTGAAATGTTATCTTATAACTATTTGATTAGAGGTGGGTAGGGGTTTTTGTGTTACCTGTGCCGGCCCCTTCGCGGGCTCGCCCGCTCCCACAGAGATATCGCAGTCATCGAAAACTGTGTTGTATCTGTGGGAGCGGGCGAGCCCGCGAAGAGGCCGGCACAGGCAGGCTCAGATCAGAAGGTGTAATCCACCGTCGCAAAGTACGACCGCGGCATCCCCATCAACCACTGCTGCCCGCTGAACGCCGACTGGACATATTCACGATCAAACAGGTTGTTCAACTGCAAGCCCAACTTCACATCCGGCAGCACCTGCCAGGCGATGTTGGCATCGACCACGGTATACCCGGGGGCGCTCTGGGTATTGGCGGTATCGGCATAACGCTCATCTACGTAGCGCGCACCAATGCCGGCCTCTACCTGCTGGCCGAAGCCTTTGCTCAACCACAGGTTGGCAGTACGCCGTGGCACGTTGGCCGGCCGGTTGCCAGCACGGTCCTGAGCCACGCCGCCGACCATCTCGTCGAAGTCGTCATACCTGGCGCGCACCAGCGACGCGTTGGCCGATACCTGCCACTGATGCGCCAGGGCCAGTTCCAGGGTTGCCTCAAGGCCATCGGACGTCTCCTGCCCAGCCTGCTGCTTCTCGTGGGTGATCGGGTCGTCCACCAGCAGTTTCTTCTTGACGATGTGGTAGGCGGCAAGCGTCCATTCGCCACGGCCGTCCCAGAAGCGCTGCTTGAGGCCTACCTCGGTCTGCTTCGCCTCGGTCAGGTCATAGTGCATCTGTGTGGGGCTGAGGCTGATGAGGTTGTTGACCCCCTCCTGGCTGGTGGAGTACTGCCCGTAGAGCGACAGGTCGTCGGTGACGGCGAACACCAGCCCGGCGCGCCAGTTGCCACCTTGCAGGCTGCGGTCGCTGCGGCTGTCGTTGGTCAGGTTGGTGCGGTCGATGTGGTTCTGGTCGCGGCGCACGCCGGTGACCAGCGACAGCCGGTCGCTCAGCTGCAGGCGGTTTTCGGCGAACAGGGCGAAGGTGTGGGTGCTGGACAAGGTTTGCGGGCGCAGCGGCGAGGCGCTGTGAAACCAGCCCGGTTCTGGTTGCCACGGGTCGATGTAGTCGCCGCCCACATCGTTGTAGGGCGCATTGCTGTCGACGTTGAAGCGGACCTTGTTGTATTCCGCGCCGACCACGGTCTTGCTGGCCAGGCCGAACACGCTGTGGTCAAAGGTGAAGGTCTGGCGGTCGCCGAACTGTTCCTGGTTATGCTTGATTTCCAGGTAGCTGCCGCGCTGCAATTGCTGGCGCTCGGCGTCCCAGCTGTAGTCTTCGGCGTTGCGCCAGTGGCGGCGGCTCTTGATATAGTACAGCTGGTTGCTGGCGCTGACGTGGTCGTTCAACGTCCAGTCGGTGGTCAGCCGGGTCCACTCATCGACGTAGTGCTGCACGTCGTTCTGCACGTTGTAGTTTTTCTTGCGCAGGCTGCTGCGGTAGTGCCCGTCGATCAGCGGGGTGCCGTAGTAGTTGGCAGGCTCTGCATCGCCACGGTCGTGGGCAAGGGTAAAGCTGAGGTCGTCACTGGCATCGAAACGCAGCGCGGCACTCAGGGCCAGGCTGCGCGAAGTGGTGCGGTCGACCCAGCCGTTGCCGGCCTGCTGGTTGAGGGTGAGGCGATAGCTCAGGCGCTCGCTGAGGCTGCCGCCGCTGTCCAGGCCCAGCTGCTGGCGGTCCCACGAGCCGTAGCCCAGGCGCAGGTGGTTGCGCACCTCACCGGCAAACGGTTTTTTCGGGATCACGTTGATCACCGCGCCGGTGGCGCCTTCGCCATGCAGTACCGAAGCCGGGCCGCGAATCACATCGATGCGTTCGACCATCCACGGGTCGACAGGGAACGTCTGGGTGCCGGCACCGGTGTACAGGCGGGCGCCGTCGAACAGGGTCATCACCGAGCTGTGGCCGGCAAAGCCGCGGGCGGACAGGCCGGTGCCGCCGTCGCCCGGGGAGCCGACGAAGGTGATGCCCGGCGACCGCGTTACCGCATCCTGCACGGTGAGGTTGTTGCGCTGCTGGATCTGCTCGGCGCTGATGCTGCTGGTGCTGGCCGGTGTTTCCAGGGCGCTGAGGCCAAGGCGCGAGCCTGCCTGGGTTGGCGTGGCCAGGTCGATGGCCCGGCTGTCGAGGGTGTCGGTGATGGCCGTGGAGGGCAAGGCCAGGGGTTGTGGGTCACGGTCATCGGCCAGGGCCGGCAGGGCGACGGCCAGGCAGGCCGCCAGGGGGTGAAGCTTGAACTTACGGGACATGTCGTTCCACTGCTGCAGGAATGAATGGATCCCGGTGGAAAACACGCAAAGGCGAACCATGCAGGCAGGCGCGCGCACGGATTCCGGCCTGCGCCCGCCCACCGCGGGTTGCCAAGTGACGCTCCAGGCCGGTCTCCGGGCTTGCGAGGGGCATGACACCTTCACCTTCCCATGCATGTGCACAGTGGTATCTCGAAGGGGTCGCTCGCTTACCGTTGCGGGGGCAGCGCCGGACTTGTCGTGGGTACCACGACGCACCGGCTTCCCGTTTCACCCTGCGCGCGGCGGCGAAGGGCACCTGAAACTGGCGCGCATCTGACCACTGAAACGCTGTGGCGTCAAATGTTGGCGCCCCATGAATACCGCGATAAAACACAAGGTTGCGCGCGGTTAGTGATTTTTTTTTCGAACTTTTTTCGCGGCGTTTGTCTCGAACCGCACGTTCGCCTTTCGTTATCAAGTCATGGAGACTTCCCGCATGTCTGCTCGTCAACTGTTGCGCCACACCTGCCTGCTCGCTCTGATCGCTGCGCCGCTGGCCGCCACCGCCGCGCCCAGCACCGACCCGCTGTTCACACTTGGTCTGCAGGGCGCCTACGACAAGTTCAAGTTCGAAGGTGGCAGTGAAAGCGACAAGGAACACATGGGCCAAGGCGGCGTGTTCGCCACCTTCGGCAACAAGCTGACAGCCGAATCCGGTTTCATCTACCAGCTCGGCGCCGAAGCCAAATTCGGCAAGAAGAACGACAACAAGCTCAAGGAGGCCCAGGCCGACCTTGACCTTGGCTGGCGTGCGGCGCTGGACGCTCGCAACTTTGTCGACGTGACCGTGGGCGGCGGTTACAGCTGGTCGCGCTTCGAACCGGAAATCAACGACCTCGATACCAAGCTCACGGTGAAATCGCCCTTTGCCAAGGCGGCATTGGGCTACAACCACCAGTTCGACGCCTCGACCTTGCGCGTGGAAGTTGGGGCACGCCACACCCTGGACGGCCGCGCGCGGCTGAAGGTTGACGACTTTGGTAGCGACACGGTCGACCTGAAAGACCGCACCAACCCGTATGCCGAAGTGACGTTGCTGATGAACCAGCAGGGCGGTATGCCGGTGCAGGCGGGTGTTTACTACACCCGAACCGAATACAAGCTGGATGAAGATTCGCCAGCAGCAGACAACACCAAGCTCAAGCGTGACGAGTTTGGGGTGAAGGTGGGCCTGGCCTTCTGAAACTGAGCGTTTAGCAGGCCCGACCTCTTCGCGGGCTTGCCCGCTCCCACAGGGACCGCACAGTCTTTGAATGCTGCGCAGTACTTGTGGTAGCGGGTTCACCCGCGAAGAGGACTAGCCTGCGAGAGAAGATCAGCGCCCGCGACGCCGCGACACCCGCGCCTCGATATTCTTGCGCCCGATCAGCAGTGGCGGCTTCTCCACCACCGGTTCATCCGCCAGCCACTTGTACATCACCAGGCAATCCACCAGCCCCAGGCGGGCATGGCGATAAGCCTTGGGCAAGCGCCCGACCGTTTCGAAGCCCAGCTTGTGCCACAGTGCCACCGCGACTTCATTGCTGGCCACTACCGAGTTGAACTGCAGGGCCAGAAAGCCCTCTTGGCGTGCCAGCTTCTGCGAGTGCTCGCACATCAGGCGCGCCACGCCCCGGCCTCGTGCCTGTTCGCACACCATGTAGCCGCAGTTGCCCACGTGCGCGCCAGGCCCGGCGGCATTGGCCTTCAGGTAATAAGAACCCAGCAGCTCGCCATCCTCTTCGGCCAGCAGCGTGTGCAATGGCAGCTCCAGCCACAGCTGACGGGCCTGATCGATGCTCAGGGCCGGGTCGTATGCGTAAGTTTCAGCGGCCTGGACAATGGCCTGGAAGGTGGGCCAGAAGCGCTCGAAGTCTTCGGCTGTCATGGGGCGAATGTGGATCATGCGGGTTCCTGCAAGGGCTGGGCCGCCAAGTCTGTGGGGCGCGGCGCCGTCGCGCAAGGGCGACGACGCCGTTTGTGCCTAGCCGTTGGCCTTGCCCACCGCATCCATGGCCCGCGCCGAGTACACCAGCGCCGCACCGGCGTTCATCGCCACGGCCACGCCGAGGGCTTCGGCAATTTCCTCGCGGCTGGCACCGTGTTTGACCGCCTGCTGCGAATGCACGGCGATGCAGCCGTCGCAACGGGTGGTCACGGCCACGGCCAGTGAGATCAACTCACGCGTCTTGGCGTCGAGGTGGTTGGTCTTGGCTCCCGCACCGCTGGCGGTCATGTAACCGGCCACGGTGTCGGGGGAGAGTTGCTTGAGATCGCCGATGCCGGCCATCAACTGCTTACGGTAGGCGTCCCAGTCCATCATGCTCATCGTCTTCACCTTGTGGTGGTTGCGAGTGGAGCTTTCAGGCTAGTCGAAGAGTGACAAGAGCGAGGCTTGTACTTTGGTGGGTGTGCAGCAGTACTTGTGAGGGCAACTGTCTTGCACCATCACTCAGGCTGCCGCAGCACCTTGCAGGAGCACGCTGAGCATTCAGATGTAGATGAACACCAGCACCAGCGCCGCAACCACTGCCCACTTTTCCAGGTAGTAGCGCATGCGGTTGCGCTTTTTCAGCGCCTTGCCGCGTTCACGAATCTTGTAGATGCGGGTGAACAAGCGGTTGATACCGCCGGTCTTGTCGCCGTCACCGTTAGGCGCGGCGGCGGCGGCCATGACGTTGCGGCTGAACCAGCGGTTGAACGCAGTTGCCCAGCGGTACTTGAGCGGGCGCTCGACGTCACAGAACAGGATGATGCGGTTGTGCTCGGTGGTGTTCGCCGCATAGTGGATGTAGGTTTCGTCGAAGATCACACCCTCGCCATCGCGCCAGGAATACTTCTCGCCGTCCACGTCGATGTAGCAACCGTCGTCGTTGGGCGTGTCCAGGCCCAGGTGATAGCGGTACGAGCCGGCATACGGGTCACGGTGGCGCACCAGCTTGGCGCCCGGTGGCAGGGTGGCGAACATGGCGGCCTTGACCGTGCCGATGCTTTGCAGCAGCTCGGTGGTGCGGGGGCACAGGGCCATCGCCGATGGGTGGCTTTCGCCATACCACTTCAGGTAGAAGCGCTTCCACCCGGTCTTGAAGAACGAGTTGAAACCGACGTCATCGTAATTGTCGGACTTCTTGATTTCGCCCACGTGCAGCAACTGGCGGCCTTCCTCGCGGATTTCCTGCCAGTGGTCCTGCAGCGGCTTCAGTTCGGGGAAGGCTTCGACCGGCAAGTAAGGCTTGGCCGGGAGCTTGGAAAACAGGTACAGGAAACTGTTGACCGGGGCCAGGAAGCTGGAGTGGTCGCCCAGCTGGCGGGTCAACTTGTGGCGAACTCGACCGCGCAGGTGCACGTAGGCAATCGAGAGGGCGAAGATAAGTACGAGTGCAATTTTCATGGACGTTTACTTGTCGAAAAATGGCCATGCGCCATGGCATAAGCCCGCCAGCATAAACAATCATGGGGGTAGTTTGTACTTATTGTTACGAAACGCCGGGGCGACATTGGTGTAATGCCCTACAGTCTTGCGCAAACGTTTCACGTCATGGAGTTGGTATGGTTCAGGATATACGCCCCAGCGGTAGCCCGTTCAAACGGCTGTTTTTCGCCTTGCCGGTCAGCGATGCCCAGCGCCGGGCCTTGGCCCAGTGGCGGCGTGGGCTGGGCCTGCGCAGCGGCAAACCGGTGCCGGCGGCCAACTTCCACGTCACGCTGTTGTTCCTCGGCGATGTAGATACTGCCCAGGTGCCTGCGATCTGTGCGGCAGTCGATCAACTGGCGCTGCCGGCCATGGCACCGCGGCTTTTGCTTGACCGCTTGCAGGTGTGGCAGCGGGCCGGCGCGCTGGTGCTGGAGCCACAGCAGACACCGCCAGCCCTGTTGCAACTGGTGTACGGCTTGCAGCAGGCACTGCTGCCGTTGGGGGTGGAGGCGGCCAACCGTGAGTATCGGCCACACTTGACCTTGTCCAGGGATTACCGCGGGCAACCACCCGAGGCCAGCAGCGCGCCGGAGTTCTACCTCGCGGCTCGCCATTTCACGCTCTACGAGTCGCGCAAGGGCGCTTACTGGCCCTTGGCGCAGTGGCCGCTGGCAGACTGACCTGGGGTCAGAGTTGCGGGGTGTACTTGACCGTCAACATGAAGTTGCGTGGCTCGCCATAGTTGTTGCTGCCATTGAGCTGGTTGAAGCCTGCAACCCAGTACTTCTTGTCGAACAGGTTGTTGGCGTTGACGGCAAGGTTCACTTCGGGGGTTAGCTGGTAGGCCAGGCGTGCGCTCCACACGGTATAGCCAGGCACGGTGTAGGTACGCTCGTAGCCGAGGGTGTGGCTCTGGGTGGTGAAGCCCAGGCCGGTGCTCCAGCGCTGGCCGTCCAGTGGCAGGGTGTAATCGGCCCATGCACGCAGCATGTGCTTGGGTGTCCACTGGCTGAAGGTGCGGCCTTTGTCGTCAGGGTCATCGAGGAACTTGGTGGTGTTGTAGGTGTAGCCTGCGAACAGTTGCAGGCCACTCAGCACTTCGCCGCTGATTTCGGCTTCGACGCCTTGGCTGCGCACCTTGCCCGCTGCGGTGGAGCAGTACCAGTCATCGCAGGCGAAGCCCGAGGCTACGTCGGTGACAGCGCGGTTTTCCTGGTCGTAGCGGAACAATGCGATCGAGGCGTTGACCCGGCCGTCGAGCAGTTCGCCCTTCAAGCCCGTTTCGTAGTTGCTGCCGATCACCGGTTTGAGCGGCGTATTGCCCACGGCGCGTTCGGTTTGCGGTACGAACACGTCGGTGTAGCTGGCGTACCATGCCCATTCGCGGGTCAAGTCGTAGATAAAGCCTGCATAAGGGGTGACTTGGCCCGTTTCGGTCATGCGGCTGGTCGGGTAGCGGGTACCGGGGTCGGTCAGGCTGTCGAAGTCGATCGAGTCCCAGCTGTAGTCGAACCAGCTAACGCGCGAGCCAAGGACCAACGTCAGGTCCTGGGTGGGTTTGACGCGCCAGGCGCCGTACAGGCCTTTCTGGCGGATGTCGTAGCTGGCCCTGTTGGCACGTGCCAGATCGCCCTCGAAGACGCTGTCGCGGCTGGGTTCCGGGCGGTCATGGTCGATGTCGAAGATGTTGCCGCCGGCATCGAAATTGCGCCAGTAGGCGTCATCCGAGGTCAGCTTCGAGTAGTTGCCGCCCACGGTGATTTCATGGGCCAGTGGGCCGGTATCGAAGTGGCCCACCACGTTCATGTCCAGGCCCAGCTTGGTCGAGTGAAAATCGGTGAGCCAGTCGGCGTAGGTGATGCCGCTGCCGTCAGGCGCAACGCCCTGGCGGGTGCTCTGCACGCGCTGGTGGGTGGATGTGTTGGTTTCATCCATGCGCACGGCTGCGGCCTTGAAGGTCCAGTCATCGTTGAAGCGGTGTTCAAGGTCCAGGTAGTACGTGGTGACGTCGGTTTCTGCGCGGCTCCAGCGGGCGCCGGTGTAAGTCGAACGCGGCAGGTCGACCGGTTTGCCACTGGCGTAGCGTGGGAGGCCGCGCAGCATCGGCCGGGACTGCTGACGGTTGTAGCTTATGCCGCCGCCCACTGTCGTCGCATCGGTCAGGTCGATGTCCAGTGCACCGTACAGCGAATGGTTTTTGCTCCAGACATAGTCGATGAAGCTGTCGCTTTGGTCTTCGTCAGCGACAAGCCGCCCGCGCACACGGCCGTCGGTCGTCAGCGGGCCGCCGGCATCCAGCTGCAGGCCATAGTGGTCCCAGGAGCCAGCTTTGCCTGTCAGCGTAACGGTCGGCGCCGTTTGGCCACGCTTGCGCACCAGGTTGATTGCGCCACCTGGGCTGCCGGTGCCTTGCAATAAGCCTGAAGCACCGCGCAGCACTTCAACCCGGTCGAAGAACACCAGGTCCTGGGTGGCCCAGTTGCCCAGCGAATAGTTGTTTCGCGGGATCGGCACACCGTCGTATTGCCAGTCATCAATCTGAAAGCCACGCGAGGTCACGACCACGCCAGGGCCAATGCCCTGTGCGCCGACAATGCCCGTGGTGTGGTTAAGCGCGTCCTGCAAGTCGGTGATGCCCTGGTCATCCAGTTGCTTGCGCGTGATGACGGTGACCGATTGGGGAATCTCCTTGAGGGTGTGCGTGCCTTTGCCCAGGGTCACCGCGCGGGCGGCATACGACCCGGTGCCTTCGCTGGTTGCGTCCACATAGTTGTCGGTGATGCTGGTGCTGCCCAGCTCCATGACGTCGCTGCCCAGGTTGCCGGGCGCCACACTGAAATGGCCCTCGGCGGAAACCCGCAACTGCAAGCCGCTACCGGCCAGCGCAGCTTGCATGGCCTGCTCGGCACTCATCTGGCCGACCACGGCAGGTGCCTGCTTGCCGCGCACCAGTGCTGGCTCCAGCGCGATGATGTGGCCGCTCTGGCTGGCGATGCGGTTGAGCGTGTGAGCCAGGCTGGCGGGTGGCAGGTCGAACACTTGGGTTTGCGCCTGGGCAAGCACGTTGAAGCTGGCCAAGGCAGCGACCAGGGGCAGGGCGCGGGGCAAGGGGTTGTACACGAATTACTCCCGAATGAAGTGGCTGTCAGGAGGTATGTGGGACGAGCAAAGAAAACTTGCCACGATTGCGAATGATTTTGATAAATATTTTTATCAAGCGGGTTTCAGGTCGATCAACATCAGCCACGGGCCATAGCGCTCCACGCTGATTGGCAGGGCCTCGGCCAGCGCCTTGAAGGCCTGCTGTGGCTGGTCCAGAGGAAATACGCCCTGCACCCGCAGGTCGCGTGCCGCGGGGGCGAGCCGGATGTAGCCGCGCTGATAGGGGCGCAGCGCGTCGACCACCACATGCAGAGGCTGGTCGAGGACCTCCAGGCGGCCCTCCAGCCATGCAGCGCGTTGCTGTTGCTCGCCTGTCAGCCGCTCGATGGTGTTGTTCCGTAGCAGGGCAGCCTGCCCTTGCTGCAGCTCCGCCCACTGCCCATCGGCGAGACTGGCGCGGACGCTGTGCTGAAGCACCACGACCCGTGTGGCGTCCTGCTCCTGGCTGACCAGAAACCGCGTTCCCAACGCCTGCACTTGCCCTTGCGCGGTGCGCACGCGCAAGGGGCGCAGCGGATCGCGCGCAACCTGGATCAGCAACTCGCCGTGACGCAGCACCAGAAGCCGCTGCCCGGCATCGAACTGCACGTCGACCGCACTGGCACTGTTCAGGCTCAGGCGGCTGCCGTCTGCCAAGGTAAAACTGCGCCGCTCGCCACGGCCCGTGTGCAAATCGGCCAGCCAGCCTTGGGTGGTGTCGCTGCGCCATCCACCCCACAGCGCCGCGCCGAACAGCCCCAGACTGGCCATGGCGCCAAGTACGTCACGCCGTGAGCGAGTAGGCTGCATCAGCAATCGGCGTGCCTCTGCTGCTTGGCCAGGGGCCCGCTGATCCAGGGCGAGCAACGCGGCGAACGGATGGCCAAGGCGTTGCTCCAGGCGGTTCCAGGCCTGTTGGTGAGCGGGGTCTTGCTGCAGCCACAGCCTGACCCGTTGTAGCAGCGCCGGGTCAGGCGTAGCGGCCCTGAGCTCGACCATCCAGTCGATGGCTTGCTCGCTGACCCGGTCCAGGGCAGGTCTGCTCATGCCTGCACCTCGCACAGGTAACATTGGCGCAGCGCCTGTTTCATGTAGCGGCTGACAGAGCGTTCGCTGATCTGCAGCTTTGCCGCGATGTCGGCGTAGTGCATGCCGTCGAGCTGGCTGTAGAGGAAGGTGGCTTTGACGACTGCCGGCAAGCCGTCCAGTGCCTCATCGATGCTCACCAGGGCCTCGATCAGCAGCAGTTGCTCCTCGGCCGATGGTGCGACGGCCTCAGGCAACCGCGCCAGGTGTTCCAGGTAGGCCTGCTCGAGCTGGCGACGGCGATGGCGGTCAAAGATCAGCCGACGGGCGATGACAGTGAGGTAGGCGCGAGGCTGCTGAATGCTGTCTGGGTCGACACGTGCGCCGAGCATCTGGCAGAACGTTTCGGCGGCAGTGTCCTCTGCGTCGGCGTGGTTGCGCAGGCGTTTCTGGATGTGCTGGAGCAACCAGCGATGGTGGTCGCTGAAGAAAAAGCCCAGTTTACGGGTCGATGTGCTGTCCAACGCCTGGCTTCCGGTTGTGAGTGTGAATCGTTCTCAATGGTAGCCGGGTCGTCTGATTTCCTGCAATGGGCCGGTGTACAGAACCGAGGTGCCGCTACTTGAGTAGCGGCACTGCGCACAGTTCAGGCTGCGGCCTGGCAATCTGCAAACAGTTTTTTGCCCAAAGCGAGTGCGTGGTGCAAATGGGCGGCCTGGTCAGCCCCTTCGCTGTCATCCAGCAAGGTGGAGCTGAGTACCTCGGCGCCGCAATAGTCGAAGATGCCGTGCTCGATCTGCACGCGCATCGCCTCGCCATAGCCGTGCCGTTCGAAGGTGCCTGTATCGGCACCCGCGACGCCGATCAGGTGAACCTTCATGCCGCGCAGTTTCTTGATCGTGGTGCCTTCGTCATAGTCGAACGCCCAGCCGTTGCTGAATACCCGCTCGACCCAGCCCTTGAGCAAAGCTGGCAGTGACCACCAGTAGATCGGATAGACCAGCACCAGGGCATCGGCGCGCTCGATGCGAGCCTGCTCGTTGAGTACATCGGCCGGCGGTGCTGCCAGCCGGCGGTGCACGGCATGGTCTGCCAGGCTGAAGCGGGGGTCGAAGCCTTCGCTGGCCAGGTCGGCGATTTCGCTGCTGTGGCCGACGCTGGCCAGGCCGTCGGCAACCTGCCGGGCCAGCGCGTGGGTGAGGGAATGCGGGTCATGGTGACCGACGACGATCAGAGCGTGCATGGTGGCTCTCCATTCAACGATGCAGGGTAGCCTGAAGCGTTATATACTTCAGGTAAGTTACGCTTAGTAAGTTACTTTTGGTAGGTAATCGATGTCAAGCGATGATCAAGCCCGTTCGCGCAAGCGCCTGAGCCGCGACGACCGACGCAGGCAGTTGCTGGATATGGCCTGGCAATTGGTGCGGGAGGAGGGTACCGATGCCTTGAGCCTGGGCCGCCTGGCTGAACAGGCGGGGGTGACCAAGCCGGTGGTCTACGACCATTTCGAGACCCGCAACGGGCTGCTGCTGGCGCTGTACCAGGAATACGATGCGCGTCAGTCGCAGATGCTGGCGCAAGCCTTGGCCAGCTGTGAAGCCAGCCTGGCCAGCCGCGCCCGGGTGATTGCCGAGGCCTACGTGGACTGCGTGATGAGCCAGGGCCGGGAGATACCCGGGGTGTCGGCAGCGCTGGCCGGGTCGCCGGAAATGGAGGCGCTGAAACGGGCGTACGAACAGCCGTTCCTGGACAAGTGCCGCGAAGCCTTGACCGGGTTTTCGCCCAGCGGCAATGTAGGGGCTGCCGGCATGCGCCTGCTGGTGGGGGCAGCGGATGCGCTGTCACAGGCGGCTGCAGCGGGAGAGCTGGAAGCCGGGCAGGCCAAGGCTGAGCTCAAGGCCACCATTATCGCCATGGTCGAACGGCAAACATGAAGCGCATGCGACCATTGTGGGAGCGGGCGCGCCCGCGAACACCGGCATAGCCGGTGCCATCCACCGCGTTGTCTGCTTCGCGGGCGCGCCCGCTCCCACAGTGATCGAGCATGGCTTCGCTACACAGGCAAGCTCTGATAGGGCTGTTCATCCCCCGGGCTGCGCTCGAACTGGCGCTTGTACTCGCGGCTGAACTGCGAGGTGCTCTGGTAACCCACCCGGTGCGCTGCCTGCGCCACCCCCAGGCCTTCGCCGATCAGCATCTGCTGCGCCTTGAGCAGCCGCAAGCGCTTGAGGTACTGCATCGGTGCCATGTCGGTGCAGCGCTTGAAGTGTTCATGGAAGGTCGAAACGCTCATGTTGGCCCGCGCGGCCAGTGCCTCCACACTCAGCGGCTCGGCGTAGTGCTCGCGCAAGTGGGCGAGGGCGGCGCCGATGCGGGCGAAGTGCCCCTGTTGCTCCACCAGTGCTCGCAACACACCGGCCTGCGGGCCGCGCAGCGCGGTATACAGCACCTCGCGTACGCGCGCCGGGCCCAGTACCTTGGCGTCAAGCGGGTCCTGCAGGCAGTGCAGCAGCCGTTCCACACTTTCGCGCATTGGCGCATCCAGTGCTGCGGAGGTCATCGACTGCGGTGTTTGCGCCTGTACTGCAGCGTCCGGCACCAGGCCCATGCTCTGCACCAGTTCACCCAGCACGCCACGGTCGATGTCCACCGCCACGCCCAGCAATGGCGCGTCACGGGTGGCGAAGGTTTCGCACATGAACGGCACCGACAACGCCTGCACCAGGTAATGCCCGGCGCCGTACTCCAGGGTGCGCGGCCCCAGGCGCGCCAGCTTGCTGCCCTGGGCCAGGATCATCAGGCTGGGTTCGTAGATCTGCGGGCTGCTGGCCACATAGTGGTCCCAGCTCAGCACCTGCACCTGGGGCAGGTGCGTGGGCACAAAGCCTGGGCGCGTGGCGAGGCTGCGGATCAGTGCGCAAAGCGGCGCATTGGCGTCGACGTGACGGGTCAGTTGCATGGTGAACCAAGGGCAGAGAATCAGACAGCTTGATCATCGCAGATTGAAGGCGTGGCGCCAGGTGTTGGATGAAACCTTCGGAGAATCAGGCATGCATGCCGGAGAATCAGCCGTGGGCGCGGCGAAGTTGGGCGCGCAGAATGTGCCGACTGAATCGTTTCACTTTACTGCGAGGCCCTTTATGTATACCGCCATCGGTTACGCCGCCCAAACCCCGACCAGCCCGCTGGCCCCCATGACCTTCGAGCGCCGCAGCCCGCGCCCGGATGACGTCGCCATCGAGATCCTGTACTGCGGCGTGTGCCACTCCGACATCCACCAGGCACGCAACGAATGGGGCATTGCCGTGTACCCTCTGATGCCTGGCCACGAGATCATCGGCCGTGTCACCGCAGTGGGCGCCAAGGTCACCGGGCACAAGGTCGGTGATCTGGTTGGCGTCGGCTGCATGGTCGACGCGTGCCGCCATTGTGAAGCCTGCGCCAAGGACCTGGAGCAATATTGCCTGGAAGGCCCCACCATGACCTACGCCACCCCGGACCGGGTCGATGGCAGCAACACCATGGGCGGTTACTCCAGCAGCATCGTGGTCAGCGAGCACTTCGTGCTGCGCATCCCGGCCGGCATGGACCTGCCCAGCGCCGCCCCTATCCTGTGCGCCGGCATCACCACCTATTCGCCGCTCAAGCACCACGGCGTGGGCCCGGGCCACAAGGTCGGCATCCTCGGCATGGGCGGCCTCGGCCACATGGGCATCAAGCTGGCCAAGGCCCTGGGCGCGGAAGTGACCCTGTTCACCCGTTCCCAGGCCAAGGCCGAGGAAGCCCGCCGCCAGGGCGCCGACCATGTGATCGTGTCCACCGATGCCGAGCAGATGCGCGCCGCTGCTGGCCGTTTCGATTTCCTGCTCGACACCATTCCGGTGCAGCACGACCTCAACCCGTACCTGGAAACACTGAAGTTCGATGGTGTGCACATCCTGGTCGGCCTGATCGAACCGATCGACCCGCCAGTGCATGCGGCCAACCTGGTGCTGAAGCGCCGGGTGGTGGCGGGGTCGTTGATCGGTGGCATCGCCGAGACCCAGGAAGTGCTGGACTTCTGCGCCGAGCACGACATCCGTTGCGATATCGAGATGCTGGATATCCGCAATATCAACCAGGCGTATGAGCGGATGATCGCCGGTGATGTCAAGTACCGGTTCGTGATCGACATGGCCACCTTGCAGGCTGATTGATCGGCTGCCTGTACTGGCCTCTTCGCGGGTAAACCCGCTCCCACAGTTGCACCACGGCATTCAGGCTATGTGCGGTCCCGTGGGAGCGGGTTCACCCGCGAAGGGGCCAGTACAGGCTGCAAAAGATCCTGGTTCTGTTACCAGACCATCGCTTTGTCCCACCCCCGCCAGAACAACCACCGCCGCACCTCGCCATGTGCCCCGGTGCCGATCTGCCATTCAGGTCGCCCGCTATCCAGCGCAATCACCGACACCACCCCCGCGTGGCTGGCCGCCACCAGCGTTTGCCCGTCGGCGCTGATATCCATCGCACTGATGGTCGAGCCCAGGTAATGCTGCCAGTGCTCCGTACCGTCCTCGCCAAACGCCCGCAGGTAGCCATAGGCATCACCCACAATGTACTCGCCCTCGCGCGCCACCCCGGCGTATACCCGCGCGCCATCCTGCAGCAGTGGGGTACGTGGGTCCTGGCTGTAGTAGTCGGTCTCCAGCCCCGGCAAATCGGCGACGTTTACGCCCAGCGTGGCGCCGCTGTAGAAATGACAGGCATTGAGGGCCAGATGGTTACCGGTGCGGTTGAACAACGCAAAGTGCGGGTACTCGCTGCCAGGGCCGATGTCCGCCAGCGGCCTGAGTTGCGCGTCCAGCACCAGGTGGCGGCTGCCTTGCTCACCCACCACGATCAGCCGGCCATCCGCCGACACCGCGCCATGCTCCATGCTCAGCCCCAGGCTGATGTCGTCCGGGTCGGTGCCTTCGGCCAGCTCATCGAGCACGCGTGTCTGCTGCGGCAGCAGGCGAGTCGCACCCTGGGTGGACAGCACGAAGATACCTTCGGCACTCACCAGCAGCACACGCTGGCCATCCGGGAAGGGGATCAGCGCGGTCGGGGTGGGCGGCAGGTCGAACGGCTCGAACGGGTAACCTGGCGGCAACCCCTCCAGCCCCGTGGGCCAGGCCAGGCGCTGCACGTGTGGGCCGCCCCAGCCATCGGTCACACGCACGCCTTCGGCGTTGGCCAGGGCGAAGTAGCGACGGGCCGGGCAGCGGCCAAAGTGTTCGATACCGATGACCGGGGTTACCCCTTGGTGTCCGATACGCACCACTTGGCCCTTGTCGTAAGGCATGCCGATGCGTGCCAGCAGGCTGCCATCCTCCAGCAGCAGGACATTGCTGATGCCTTGGCCGTGGTCTTCGAGCAACGGTACCAGGGGGTGGTGCGCAGGCGGCCAGGCCTCGCGGAAGGCTCGACGCTGTTGTTCGTCGGCGCCAGGGTAATTGGCTGCCTGCAGGGCTGCCAGCCAGGCGTCCAGCAGGTGCCCGGTGGCTGGCGCCTGAGGCTCTTCAAGATTGTCCCAGCCTTGCGCACGGCCCTGCGCGACGTAGTCGTTGACGGCCTGGGCATAGGCTGTGACTGCCTGCTGCCACTGCTGCTGGGGGTGCTGCTTGTCCATGAGCGGATCGGGCTCCTTGTTGCACGCGCGTTTCACACAAAGCGCGCATGGTACTCCTTCTGCCTGCCTTGCGGTTGTGAGGCCCCGGGTTGACGCGTACCATGCCGTGCATTCCTATCAATAACAGCGCGTACGTCGGCACCCCTGCAAGCGGGTGGCTGGCGTGCGAACTGTTGCCTTGTCTGCGGAGAAGCGTTTTCCACCCATGAACGGACCCATACCCACCCACATGCCGCCCACGGCGGGCAGCGGCAGTTGGCTGAGCGTCATCGCCCTGGCCCTGGCGGCCTTCATCTTCAACACCACCGAGTTCGTCCCGGTGGCGTTGCTCAGCGACATTGGCCGCAGCTTCGACATGAGCACCGCCCAAGTGGGGCTGATGTTGACCATCTATGCCTGGGTGGTGGCGCTGGCCTCGCTGCCGATGATGCTGCTGACCCGCAACATCGAACGGCGGCGCCTGCTGTTGTTCGTGTTCCTGGTGTTCATCGTCAGCCACTTGCTGTCGTGGCTGTCGCAGAGCTTTGCCATGTTGCTGGTCAGCCGAATCGGCATTGCCCTGTCGCATGCGGTGTTCTGGGCCATTACCGCCTCGCTGGCAGTGCGCGTGGCGCCACCTGGCCAGCAAGCCAAGGCGCTGGGCCTGCTGGCTACCGGCACCACCCTGGCCATGGTTCTGGGCATTCCGCTGGGGCGCGTGGTGGGTGAGGCGCTGGGCTGGCGCGTGACCTTCCTCAGCATTGCCGGGGTCGCGCTGGCCACCATGCTGTGCCTGATGAAGTCGCTGCCGCTGCTGCCCAGCCAGAACTCGGGCTCGTTGCGCAGCCTGCCAATCCTGTTCAAGCGCCCGGCGCTGGTGATTACCTACCTGCTGGTGACGCTGGTGATCACCGCTCAGTTCACCGCCTACAGCTACATCGAACCGTTTGCCCTGCACGTGGCGCAGATTGGCGGTGAGCGCACCACGCTCTTGTTGCTGCTGTTCGGCGGTGCCGGGGTATTCGGTTCGTTGCTGTTCAGCCGCTACAGCGACCGTTTCCCCCATGGCTTTCTGGTGGGCTCGATTGGCTTGCTCGCCGCGTGCCTGTTGCTGATGTTGCCGCTGTCGGGCAACTTCTATGCGTTTGCGGTGCTGAGCATGTTCTGGGGTGTGGCGATCCTCAGCTTCAGCCTGTCGCTGCAGTCCAAGACGTTGAAGCTGGCATCCGATGCCACCGATGTGGCCATGGCGCTGTTCTCGGGTATCTACAACATCGGGATTGGTGGCGGTGCGCTGCTGGGCAGTATCGTCAGCAGCCAGATGGACGTGGCCGATATCGGCCTGGTGGGCGGTAGCGTTGCGGTGGTCGGGCTGGTACTGGCTGTTGCCAGCACGCGGCGCTTCCGGGAGGCGCTGACACACTGACCCAAGGCCGCTCCCCCTGTAGACCTGTGGGGCACCTGCTTGGCGTTCAAGCCAGTACGGCAGCCCAGGCAGAAATCAACAGCACCGCCGCCAACACCTGGTTGAACAGCTGCAACCGGCGCGGTGCCTGCAACCAGCGGGCGCTGCCCACCCCCAGCACTGCCCACGCTGCCATGCACGGCAGGGCTATGAGTAAAAACACCAGTGCCAACTGCCACACCGGCAACGAAGGCGCGGCAAACACCCCGACCACCGCCACGGCCATCAACCACACCTTGGGGTTCACCACCTGCAACGCTGCGGCGCTCAAAGCACTGAACCCTTGCGCCGTGGCCGCTTGCAGCGGTGCGGCGGCACTGCGCAGCATCTTCCACGCCAGCCAGCTTAGCCACAACACTCCCGCCCAACTCATCACCTGTTGGGCCAAGGGGTGACGCAGCAGCAGTTCACCCAGCCCCAGACCCACCATCAACACGATCGCCGCCGCTGCGCCACAGGCCGCAACGATTGGCGCCAGGCTCGCGCGCAAACCCGCGCGCGCGCCATGGGCCAGGATCAACAGGTTAGTCGGCCCCGGGCTGATGCTGGACACCAGGGCGAACAGAATGAAGGGCAACAACGACTGCGACATGGTTCATGGCTCCGGAAATTCGAAGCACCATGCTCGCCGCCCGCAGGCGATCAGTCTGGAAGGTTTGAGCAGCGCCTGCGGTAGTCGGCAGGGGTCAGCCGGTAGGCCCGACGGAACCAGCGCCCCAGGTGGCTCTGGTCGGCGAAGCCCAAGGCCACGGCCACTTCGGCAGGCGTCTGGCCCAGGGCGAGCAGGCGCCGCGCCCGGGCCAGGCGCAGCTGGATCAGGTAGGCATGCGGTGCAATGCCGAATGCGGCCTTGAATGCACGTGTAAGGCGAAAGCGGTCGATGCCGCAGGCCTGGGCAAGGTCTTCCAGGCCGATGTCGTGCTCCAGGTTGGCGTGCAGGAAATCCCGTGCGCGCTGGGCGGTCAGCGGCAGGCGTGGGTCGGGGTTGATGCGTCGGCGCCAGTGCATGTGGCGGGTCAGGCAGGCAAGCAGGTCGTCCATGGCCGTTTGCCGGACGATGCGCAAGTCCTGGTCGTGCACGGACTGGAAGGCGAGGGCGGTGGCCCGGGCGAGGTGTTCGTCGTGGCACAGGGTATCGGCGAAGCTGGGCAGGCTGTCGCCCGGGGCGTGCTCGAACAGCGCCCGCAACTGTTGGTCGAGCCACGCGGGCTCCAGGTACAGCGTGGAATAGGTAAAGCCTTCTTCGGTGGGCGCCAGGCCATCGTGGATGTCGCCAGGTTCGAGCAAGAAAACCTGCCCCGGCGTGCTGCGGTGGCGCACCCGGCGGCAATTGAACTGCTGCACGCCCTGTTCGGTCACGCCGACCAGGAAGCTGTCGTGCCAGTGCGGGTCGTAGGCATGCCCGACAAAATGTGCACGGACCGACTCGATGCCGCTATCGGCGTCTTGCTTGAGGTCGATCCAGTTGCTCATGAACGTGTGCCGTTGGCTTAAATGGCTACCTTAGCGCAACCCTTCGGCTCAGTCTGGAACGATTGTGCAGCCGTTGGTCAGTGCCCGATCACGCAGGGCCTCGAAGCGCTCCCGCAGCCACAGGTGCAATTGCGAAACCGCCGGTGTGAGCTGCTTGCGATGCGGGCATACCAAGGTGACCGGGGTAGGTTCGCCGAGCAGTTCGGGCAGGACGATTTCCAGTTCACCGGCCGCAATGTTGGCGCTGACATCCAGCCACGACTTGTAGACGATGCCTTCGCCTTGTCACTGACCAGCGGCCCGCGCACCTGCACGGTACGGTTGCCCAGCTGCCACTTGTCGTATACCCGGTTGTGCTGCATGTACAGCAGGCAGGCGTGTTGCTGCAGGGCGTCGGGGCTGAGCGGGCGGCCGTGGCGGGCCAGGTAGTCGGGCGATGCTACCAGCACTCTGCGGTTCCAGTCGGCCAATGGCAGAGCGATGTAGTTGGCATCCTGGTTCAGGCCATAGCGGATGGCCACATCCACCGGGTCGCGGTTGAGGTCGGCAATCTGGTCGGACAGGAAGAAGCGCAGTTGCAATGCCGGGTGCTCGCGGCGGAAGGCGCTGAGCCAGGGCAGCAGCATGTTGCGGCCCATGTCGGAAGGTGCCGACACCTGCAGGGTGCCGCGCAGGGTATTAGGGTTGCCATGCAGGTCTTCATGGCCCTGGCGCAGGCTTTCCAGCACATTCAGCGCGGTGGGCAGATAGCGCTCGCCCTCGGCGGTCAGGCGCAGGCTGCGAGTGGTGCGGGCGAACAGGCGCACATCCAGGTCGCGCTCCAGGCGTTTGATTGCTGCGGCCACCTGGCCCGGCAGCAAGCCGGCTTCATGGGCGGCGGCAGTGAAGCTGCCCAGTACGCTGCTGCGGGCAAACAGTTCGAGGTCGGCGATGCGCAGCATTTTCACTCCGATGATGAAAGTGTTGCTGCATTGTGCCGGTTTTTCTTTTCTGCGGGAAAGATAAGATACGCGACAAATCCACTGTTCATTCACGGAGTTGTTGCATGGATACCGTCTCGCTGGCCAAGCGCCGCTACACCACCAAAGCCTACGATGCCTCGCGCCGCATTCCCCAGGCCACTGTCGATGCCCTGCTCGAACAACTGCGCCACAGCCCGTCCTCGGTCAACTCCCAGCCGTGGCACTTCATTGTCGCCGATACTGCCGAAGGCAAAGCCCGCCTGGCAAAAAGCACGACTGAGGGTTACGCCTACAACACGCCGAAGCTGCTCGATGCCTCGCACGTGATCGTGTTCTGCACCCGCACCGAAATGACCGAAGCGCACCTGAATGCGGTGCTCGATCAAGAGGCCGCCGATGGCCGTTTCCGTGACGAACAGGCGCGTGCCGGGCAGAACCAGAGCCGCCGTCACTACGTGAACCTGCATCGCTACGACCATAAGGATGTGCAGCACTGGATGGAAAAGCAGACCTACCTGGCCTTGGGCACGGCATTGCTGGGGGCTGCGGCACATGGCCTGGATGCAACACCCATCGAGGGCTTTGACAGCAAGATCCTCGATGCCGAGCTGGGCTTGCGTGAGCGTGGCTTTACCAGCGTGGTGATCCTCAGCCTGGGTTATCGCAGTGAATCGGACTTCAACGCCGGGCTGAACAAGTCACGGTTGCCGGCTTCGCAAGTGTTCACTTTCCTCTGAGATTGCCGGGGCCGCAAGCGGCCCCCATTTCGAAAGCCAGCCAGTCCGGCGATCAGTGAATGGCCACCGGGTTGATGTTCACCTGGGTCGAGCCCTTGTACAGCGGCTGCCCCAGCACGAACAGGAACTCGAACGCCTTGTCTTGCACCAGCGCACGCGTGTCGATCAGTTCCAGGTTGTAGATACCCCGTTTGGCCAGCATGAACTGGTTGACCGGGAACTCTTCGCCGCTCGGGTTCGGGTACACCTCGGAGGCCCAGGTATCGCCACCAAAGGCGACGATGCCCTGGTCCGCCAGCCATTCGGCCGCCGGCAGGTCGATCCCTGGCTCGGTGGCAAGGAATTGCTGGTTTTCCTTGCCGATCAGCTCCAGCCAACCGGTATTGAACAGCACCACATCACCCTTGCGCAGGGTAATGCCTTGTTTCTTCAGCACGGCCTTGATGTCAGCGACGGTAAACGCAGTGCCGCCCGGGACGATGGCCTTGCCATAGTAGGCCGTCATGTCCAGCACCACACCACGGGTGACCATTGGCGGTACTTTCTCCACGCCCAGCCTTGTCACGCCTTCGACGGTGACGAAGTCGGCCGCCTTGTTGCCGTTGTAGTAGACGTTGTCGATGCCGATATGGCCGATGCCGTTGAGCTGGGTGCCGACGCCGGTCCAGCCGTTGACCAGTTCATCGTTGAAGCTGAACTTGTTGCGGCCCAGGGTCTGGCCCGCCTGTTCGCCGGGCTGGATGTTGTAAAGGTGGAAGCTGCGGTGGCGGAATGCCGGCAAGTCCTTGCTCACGGGCACGGCCAGGGGGTAGGTCTTGCCGGTCTTGACCAGGCCGACAGCCTGCTTGACCACCTCTGGGGTGAGCAGGTTGGCGGCGCCGATTTCATCCTGTTTGCCGTAGGGCGAGGTCTGCCAGTCGGCTGCCAAAGTGGCCTGGGCAGTGGTCGCCAGGGCGACGGCCAGTAGCAAGGGCTTGAAGCATGTCATCGAGTACTCCTGAAAAATGCGTTGTCAGGAGCGAATTCTGCGCAGGGCAGGCTTGGGGAAAAAGCGGCCCGTGGGACAATGACTTTTGCCTGCCGGTCAATAACTACCCTCGTGCAGCGCCAGGCTCTGGCGCAACTGTTCGAGCATGGCCACGCGCAGTGCCTGCGGGGCCTGGATGCGGATAGAACCTGCTTGGGACAGCAGCCAGCCCATCAGCGCCCGGTTGTCGTCAACAGTGGCCACCAGCGTGGCGCCGCCGCTCGCTTGCGGCGTCAGTTGCATGTCTGCTGACAGGGGTGATTGCTGCAGGCACAAGGCCAGCGCGTCATCGACCCAGGCATGCAGTTCAACCTGGGCCGGGGGCGTAAGCACGTCGGGTTGCAGCTGCTGCGCTTCGCTCAGGCTCAGGCCGGGTTGCCAGTACCAACCATAAGGCATGCCTTTACTGTTGCACTGCAACGGGAACAACGCGGCGAGCTCGACCAGGTCGCGTTCGACGGTGCGTTTGCTGGTGGTATGGCCCACGGTTGTCAGGGCGGCCTGCAACTGGGTAGAGCTCATCCCGGGGTGGCGGCCGGGCAGCAACTTGAGCAGCTGCCACTGGCGGGCAATGGTGTGGCGGGTAGGGTGGCTGGGCAAAGGCTTCGTCCTTGAAGGCAGGCGTCAAACCTGCCTGGATAGTGGCGTATAGCTATTGCTCAGCATACCCTCTCATAGAATGGGATCCAAGTTCTCCCCGAATGCCTCCAGTTGAATTCAGATAGCGAGGCTGTCGACCACGCCGCCGTCGACCCGCAGGGCCGCGCCGGTGGTGGCGGAGGAATAAGGGGAGGCGAGGTATACCACCAGGTGGGCAACCTCATCGACATCGGCGACGCGCTGGATGATCGAGCTTGGCCGCGCGGTGCGTACGAAGTTGTCCGCCTCTTCACGAATGCTGCGCCCGGAAGCCTTGGCTGCATCGGCCACCATCGCGGTCACGCCATCGGTCAGGGTCGGGCCCGGCAGCACTGCGTTCACGGTAACCCCGGTGCCGGCCAGACGCTTGGCCAGGCCATGGGAGACGGCCAGGTTGGCGGCCTTGGTCACGCCGTAGTTGATCATGTCGGCAGGGATGGCGACACCCGATTCCGAGGAAATGAACAGGATCCGCCCCCAGCCGTTCTCGACCATGCCCGGGGCATAGTGGCGTGCCAGGCGCACACCGCTGAGCACATTGGTGTCGTAGAAGCGCGCCCATTCGCTGTCGTCCACCTCGAAGAAGTCGACGTCGTCGTAGATGCCCAGGTTGTTGACCAGGATGTCGGCCCGTGGGTGGGCTGTGAACAGGGTTTCGGCACCGGCGGCGGTACCCAGGTCGGCGACCACGCCGTGCACCTGGCCACGGCCACCTTGCTTGCGCACTTCGGCGAGGGCGGCGTCCAGCGACTTCTGGCTGCGGCCGGCAATGACCACGTCGGCATTGGCGCGGGCCAGGCCACGGGCGATGGCCAGACCAATACCGCCGGTCGAGCCGCTGATGATGGCGGTGCGTCCGCCGAGGTCGATGTTCATGGGATGGCTCCTGTAAGTGAGTTGCAGTGATGCAAGCCATCCAAGTGAAGCACGTTCAGTCAGTAAAAGACGGACTTCCACTGGGTCGAGACCTGGTCCGGGGGCCTTTTGCCCGCTGACCCGCCTGCGTGAAGTTGGCGTGATCAAGCCCTGGGGCGTTGGCGGCAGCCGTGACGAGCTGATCGAGCACTGCCGTCTCTGAACAATACAGGGTTGTTTGTGTCCTATATATGGACCAAAATATGGTCCTGATTCGAGGGCGAAAAAATGCAGAACATCTTTGCTGACGTGACCGTAAGCGTGTCGGAACTGAAAAAGAACCCATCTGCTGTAATGACCGGAGCTGCGGGCATGCCCGTCGCAGTGCTTAACCATAATCGCGTGATGGGATACATGGTACCGGCCGAGCTGTATGAGGCCATGATGGAGCGCCTGGAAGATCTCGAATTGAGTGAATTGGCCAAGTCCAGGCTGGGGGAAAAAGGCGTACCGGTGTCTCTGGATGACCTATAAGCTCGAATTCCTGCCTTCAGCGCTAAAGGAGTGGGGCAAGCTGGGCCACACCGTTCGCGAACAGATCAAGAAAAAACTCGGCGAGCGTTTGCAATCCCCCAAGGTGCAGGCCGACGCGCTGCGCGACCTGCCGAACCACTACAAAATCAAGCTCAAGGCCTGCGGGTATCGCCTCGTCTATCGGGTCGAGGATGAGCGTATCGTTGTGGTGGTGGTGTCGGTTGGCAAGCGCGAGCGCAGCGAGGTCTATCGCGCCGCTCAGAAGCGCTGAGCCCCATCACGTGTTCGCGTCAGCCAAAAGCTGCGCGCTGCCAATGCGCTTCGCTCACGATCGCGATGTTCGCGCCGGCTTCCCTGATTTCCACTGCTTTCTTGATCTTCGTGCCATAACTGCTATGCAGCCATTGGTCATTGCCAATACTGCCAATGACCAAGTAGTGGATCTTCTTGCTGACCCCGGCGGCGACTGCCCCCCCACGCTCTATCACCAGTGCTTCGCAATCTTTGCGAGGCCCGTAAGCCATTGTCCCGGTAAACAGGAAAGTGCGGTCTCTCCATTCCAGTGTCGGTTCGGGACAATCAAGTGGCAATGTGGAGGGCGAAGAGAAGGGGTTGTCGCTGCAACGTGGCTCGCCGGTGAACTGTTGCAAAAGCTCCAGCAGTTCAGCTGACTCGGTGGCATCCAGCACATTGTCCTGAAGCATGTCACTCAGGCGACGGTACAATAAATTGATAACCGGATCTTCGAGATGAATGAGCTGCTGCTCCATCCATCCCCTGAGAAACTCAGCCTCTTGTTGATTGACTTGATTGTCAGCCGTCAGGCCGGCAGCGATGCCAATCAGTGCATCAACTGATCGCTGTGCGATTCGCGCTTCGTGGAAAAAGCGGCTGTTCTGAAACTCCTGGTAAAGATCGACCATTCCCTGCTCCTCGTTTCTATTCCGTTAGAATCACAGCGTCGGCATATTTTGCCTGGTCCGGTGTAAATGTGGTGATCATGCCCGTGTGATTACAGCTCAAGGTGATTTCTGATCGTACGTCGATGAGCAGATCTTCGCCACGAAGGCCCTGCCATTGGGCCAGGTATTTGAAAGACCCGAACTTCATGGCTTTTTTCAATGCGCGATCATGTCCGCCTTTCCAACCAAGAACAGGGAGTGCGCCATTGGCACAGTGTTGGGCAAGGTCAGGTTGAGCCAGGGCCCGTTCACGACCAATCTCCCAGCACCGAATCAAGCCCTCATCGGGACCTTTCCATGCCTCTTCCCAAGTGAGTGATTGGCGGATAGGTTGATGGTGTGGGCGTTGAATGACTCCTGCAGTGCTATCCATGTCTGAAATTGTCCGTAGTGTCCAGTTGGATCGATGCTACTAATTGGCCATTATTGTGTCTAGTGCTTGCCGATGTTCTGCCAGGTACCTATTTGTGGGGTAAGCCGGGATGGTTTTTTGTTAGCCTAGGCTTTGTTGCAACGCCTCGATAAACACCTCTTCCGCCCGGCTGAACCGCTGTTCCTTGTTCCACAACAGGTGAATATCCACATCGGCAATCCCTTCCTGCGGCGGCAGCTTCCACAGCAACCCCGCTTCGACATCCGGTGCCACCACATGCTCGGGCAGGCAGCCGATGCCGAATCCGGCGATCACCAGCCGGCGTACTTCCTCAAGGCTTGGCGATGAGGCCACGATCCGCCCCGCAAACCCTTGCAGGTCACGGAAAATGGTCAGCGGCGACAACATGCCGCCAATCTGGTCGCTGGTGAAACTGACGAAGTTCTCCCGTTGCAGGTCGCCTTCGGCCTGGCCGAACAAGGCATGGTGCTTGCCACAGAAAAACGCATAGCGCTGGCGCAGGAACAGCTGCTGTTCCAGCCGAGGCTGTGCACGCCGGGTGAGGCTAAGGCCCGCAGTGGCGGTTTTTTCCTGCAGGGCGGCGACGATGTCGGAGCTGCGCATCACGTCGATTTCCAGTTCCACTCGCGGGCGCTGGCGGTGGAAGTCGGCGAGGAAGTTGTCGAAGCGTTCGCTGACGATGCGGCTGATCATCAGCAGGCGCACTTTGCCCACCACTTCGTCTGCCGGTTGCTCCAGCAAGCCGCCGATCTGCGACATTTGCCCATACACCTCGCCGGCGAGCTGGAACAGCTGCTCGCCCATTTCTGTCAGCACGAAGCGCGGCCCGCGGCGGGCAATGAGCTGGCGGCCGAGCTGCTCTTCAAGGCGCTTGAGCGCCTGGCTTACCGCCGGTTGGGTGAGGTGCAGGCGGGCGGCGGCGCGGCTGATGGACAGCTCCTGGCCGATGACCCGGAAGGTGCGCAGCAGGTTCCAGTCGAGGCGGTCGTTGAGCAGGCGGTCAGACATGGCGGGGGCTCGATGATAAGCGTGGTTAATAGTTCGAATAATAAATAGAAAATTGACTAATCATAGCCCCGGGCCGATAAATCGCATGCATTGAAGCCTGGTGCGTCGGCGTCGGCTTCTTCGCGGGCGTGCCCGCTGCCACAGGTTCTGCACTGTCAGCAGACATCGTGCGATCCCTGTGGGAGCGGGCACGCCCGCGAAGAAACCAGCACCGAACCAGCAGGCCAAGCGCCACTAGAGCGCCACCGTGTCCCAGCAACTCCTGCCAGAACAACAAGCAAAGGAGCCCCCATGAACCCCACCGCTTCCGCCCAGCCGCGCCGTGCAGCCGCCGCCGCGTTCATCGGTACCATGATCGAGTGGTACGACTTCTACATTTACGCCACCGCCGCCGCCCTGGTGTTCGGTGCCTTGTTCTTCCCCTCTGACGACAGCCTGTTCAGCACCATGGCCGCGTTCGGCACCTTCGCCGTGGGCTTCTTCGCCCGGCCGCTGGGCGGCATCGTCTTCGGTCACGTGGGCGACCGAATCGGCCGCAAGAAGTCGCTGGTCATCACCCTGCTGATGATGGGCATCGTTACCGTGTGCATCGGCCTGCTACCGACTTACGCGCAGATCGGCGCCACCGCGCCGGTGCTGTTGATCCTGCTGCGCATCGTTCAGGGCATTGCCGTGGGCGGCGAGTGGGGCGGGGCGGTATTGATGGCGGGTGAGCATGCGCCCAAGGGCCGGCGTAACTTCTTCGCCTCGTTCGCCCAGCTGGGCAGCCCGGCTGGCCTGATTCTGTCGCTGTTGGCCTTTGGCGCGGTTACCCGCCTGCCTGAAGACGAGCTGATGAGCTGGGGCTGGCGCGTGCCGTTCCTGGCCAGCGCGTTGCTGCTGCTGGTGGGCCTGGCGATTCGCCTGGGGGTGAATGAGTCACCCGAGTTCATCGCCAGCCGCGAGCAGGCGCAAAAGGCCCGGCGCAAGGAGCAGGCGCCAGTGTTTGAAGTGCTGCGCACCGCCTGGCGCCCGCTGTTGCTGTGCATCGGCGCCAACACCCTGGGCATTGCCGGGGTCTATTTCACCAATACCTTCATGATCAGCTACACCACCCAGCAGTTGCACCTGGAGCGCTCGTTGATCCTTGAATGCCTGTTCTTTGTGGCGATCATCCAGCTCTGTGTGCAGCCGCTGGCGGCGTGGCTGTCGGAAAAGGTCGGCGCGACGCGCTTCCTGGCGCTGGTTGCGCTGCTGGCGATGGCCTCGCCCTACCCGATGTTCGTGCTGGTCAGCTCGGGCCAGGGCCCGTTGATCGTGCTTGGCATCGCCCTGGCCGCAGCCTGCATGGCTTCCTTCTACGCGGTCATTGCCGGCTATGTCAGCGGCATGTTCGCAACCCGCGTGCGCTACACCGCCATTTCTCTGGCCTATCAGATCTGCGGCGCGATCGCTGGCGGCCTGACCCCGCTGATTGGCACCTGGCTGGCTCATACCTTCAGCGGCCAATGGTGGCCGATGGCAGCCTTCTACACCCTGATCGCCACCATTTCACTGGTTTGCGTGCTCGCCTTGGCGCGCCAGTACGCCCGTAGCCAGCGCCTGGAACTGGCCTGATCGAACCCCAACTATTCTGGAGTACCCGCATATGTTGAAAAGCAATGGCGAACGCCTGTGGGCGAGCCTGATGGCCATGGCCGAAGTCGGCGCCACCGCCCGCGGCGGCAACTGCCGCCTGGCCCTCAGCGACGAGGACAAAGCCGGCCGAGAACTGTTCAGCCACTGGTGCCGCGAAGCGGGCCTTAGCCTGTCGGTAGATGCCATCGGCAACCTGTTCGCCCGCCGTGCCGGCAGTGACCCGCATGCCGCCCCGGTCATGATGGGCAGCCACCTCGACACCCAGCCTGAAGGAGGCCGTTTCGATGGCGTCTATGGCGTGCTGGCCGGCCTGGAGGTGGTGCGCCGCCTGAACGATCTGGACATCCAGACCCGCAAGCCGCTGGAAATTGCCGTATGGACCAACGAGGAGGGCGCGCGCTTCACCCCGGCCATGTTTGGCTCGGCGGTGTTCACCGGCAGCCTCGCGCTGGCCGAGGCGCTGGCCATTCGCGATGCCGATGGCGTCAGCGTCGCCGACGAGCTGCACCGCACCGGCTACGACGGCCAACGCCCGCTGGGCGGCGAGGTGGATGCCTATTTCGAGGCGCATATCGAACAAGGCCCGATCCTTGAAGACAACGCCAAGGCCATTGGCGTGGTCAGTGGTGGCCAGGCCATCCGCTGGCTGGACGTGACGGTCGAGGGCATGGCGGCACACGCCGGCACCACGCCGATGCCGCTGCGCAAGGATGCGCTGTACGGCACCGCGCGGATGATCCAGGCCGTTGAGCAACTGGCAGCGGACTTTGCCCCCGAAGGCCTGACCACCGTAGGTGAGCTCTCCATTGCCAAGTCCTCGCGCAACACCATTCCCGGCCTGCTGCAGTTCACGGTCGACCTGCGCCACCACCGCGACGAGGCCATCGAAGCCATGGAGCGCGAGCTGACCCTGAAGCTGCAAGCCATCGCCAGCCAGCGTGGCCTGCAAGTGCGTATCGAGCGCCACTGGGTGAGCCCGGCGACCCCGTTCGATGCCGACTGCGTGGCTGCCGTGCAGCAAGCGGTGGACGGCCTTGGTTATGCGCAGCAATCGATTGTCAGCGGGGCGGGTCACGATGCCATCCTGTTGGCGCGGTACTGCCCGACGGCGATGGTGTTCATCCCCTGCGTCGGTGGACTGAGCCACAACGAGGCTGAGGACGTGCTGCCTGATGATGCCCGACAAGGCGCTGATGTACTGCTGAACGCTGTGCTGGCACGGGCGGGGTGTCTCAAACAGGGAGATGACTGATGTGTGCAGCTCTAGGGGCGGCAGCTGTGGTGTAGCTGCCGCCCCTGAACTGCGGTTTTCGAGTTTTTGGTAGGGGCAATGAGCAAATGTATTTGTGAATAAGTCCGCAACGCTAGAATTCGACTTGGGCCATCAACTTTGATTAAAAGTATACTTATTCTCGAGCATGAATGTTGGTGCGCTCCATGTTGGACCTTTCACATATCCGCCGGCTTTTTGTTCAATCAAGCCGTCGCTCGTCATTTTTCTGGTCAGTTCGATGAGGGCCATGCAGTCACCTAGGTGAATCCAATTGTTCTGGGTATAAAGCCTGTCTATGTGCGGGTGGGAGATGCCATTACCTCTGGTGAGAAATAAAATCACATCCGTAGGGGATTCGTTTTTAACTACGTCGTGGATAGGGCCTTTCTCCAATCCAGTCGTTCGATTGCCCCCCCGGCTTTTTCCGGGTTATAGGGACGTCCGCTGTAAATCCCTATGGTTGTCGCGCCGGGATAGGGAGAATTGAAAACTACGTACAGTGGCGGTAGGCCAGACTCTGGCGGAAAGCAGTAGATGCAGTCTTTGTAATTTGGTGGCTCATGGGCAGGGAGTGGTGTCGCTTCTGTCCATGCTCGTCTGAGGTTAACACCTTCATAGGGATCAGAGGGTATCGGGATACTGGGGGTTGTAGTTGATGGTCCACTTTCGGTGTGAATGGAAAAACTAAGCCTGATTGGGAAGTCACTCGATGGGATCGATGTGTAGCTATTGCTTTCTTTGTCCATTATCAGAGGGCGTACGGGTACCTCTTTTTCCGCATGAGTAGCATTTGCTTTATCCGTAAGTGTATACGTGTCGAGATTGGCATGAATCCGGAACGGGGATTCGAAAGACACATGTTTAAGCGCGATGTCATGAATGTTGTCAGGTAGCTCAGGAATGAGTAGTTCAGCAGGCTGTATAGAGGTGTGTTGCCATATATCTCAAGCCAGTGACATCAGCTACGCACAACCACTATTGGACAAGGTCAGCATTCCATCGAGCCAACGTGGCCGCCCGCGCAACCGCTGCAAATGGCTGCTCGCCGACAAGGGCTACGACGCCGAAGCGCTACGCCGCTACTGCGACCAATATCGAATGCAACCCGTCATCCCGCTGCGCTCGATGAAGCGCAAGCCCAAGCCTGGCTTACCAAGACTGTTTGACCGGCCAAAATACCGACAGCGCAACATCATCGAGCGCATGTTCGGCTGGCTGAAAGAGAACCGCCGGATCGTGACCCGCTTCGACAAGCTCGCGAAAAGTTATGCCGCCATGGTCTCACTGGCTTGCTCCATGCGGTGTTTGCGGTACAGAGCCTAGGGGCGAGAGGAGCAAGCGTGAAGACGTCGTGGCGAACTACATCCCACTCCGGCGCACATGCTTGACGAACACCTTCTCCAGCAACTCCCACATCGCCGGGTCGGTACTGAACGCCACATTGAAGCGCATCCACCCGGTCGCTTTGGCATCGACCATGAACAACTGCCCAGGCCCAAGCATGATGCCTTTCTCCAGCGCATCATCCAGCAATGCGGCACTGTCCGGAATCGCCGGGTGGCGGGTCCAGATGTACATGCCTTCATCCGATTCGGTGAACAGTTCGAAGCCCAATCGATGCAGATGTCGGCCAACTTCCTGATGCGCCTCGGCCAGCCGCTGGCGCAGGCGCTTGAGGTGCTTGCGCCAGCGGCCGTCGATGATCGCGGCGTACACCACACGCTCCATCACCTGCGAGGTGGTCAGGCCTGAGCGCATTTTCAGGTGCAGCAGTTTCTGCATCAGCTCGGGGTTGGCCAGCATGTAGCCGACCCGCACGTTGGGCGAAATGCTCTTGGAGTAGCTGCCGACGTACACCACCTGCTGCAGGTGGTCGAGGCTGGCCAGGCATGGCTGCGGCTCGGCGACCATGTCGGCGTACAGGTTGTTCTCCACCAGGCGGAAGCCGTGCTGGCTGGCCAGCTGCAGCAGGCGATGCAACTGCGGCAGCGGTGTGCGTGAGCAGGTCGGGCTGTGCAGGTGCGGCTGGGTGAAGAACGCCGTCGGGCGGTGGTGGGTGAGCAATTGTTCCAGCTGGTTCAGGTCGTAGCCGGCCGGGGTGCGTGGCACGCCGACCAGCGTCGCGCCCTGGGTACGCAGGATGCTCATCAGGTTGGGGTAGCCGGGGTCGTCCACCAGCACCACATCGCCAGGGCGCACCAGGGTGCGTGCGGCCAGGTCCAGGGCCTGGCTGGCGCCGTGGGTGAGCATCAGCTGCGCCGGGTTGGCGACGATGGAAAGCTCTTGCTGCAAATTCTGCGCAGTCAGCGTACGCAGCTCCATCAGACCCATGGGGTCGCCGTAGCCCGACAGTTCCAGCGGGCTACCCGCCACCTGGCGCAGCCCCCGACGCAGGCCTTCTTCGTACATCCAGTCGTTAGGCAGCCATCCGCACCCCGGTTTGAAGGGCAACTGGCGGATCTCGAAGATCTGCTGCAGGTACCACTCGGAGTTGAACGTTGGTCGGCTGGCGTCGGCCTCGGTATTGTGCCGTTCCAGTAGTTCGCCCGCCGCACGGTTGACGAAGAACCCCGCATTGCCACGGCTCACCAGCAGGCCCTGGGCGACCAGGCGATCATAGGCCTCGACCACGGTGAAAGTACTCACCGAATAGCTCGCGGCAAAGGCGCGGATAGACGGCACCTTGGCGCCCGGCTTCAGGGTCTGGTTGTCGATCAACTCACGCAACCCGTCGATGATCTGGTTGACCAGCGGGGTGGAGGAGTCTGGATGTAATTCGAACATTCGGGGCCTTCAGGGTGCGTATCGCCTGGCGTCTGCAGGGTGTACTGCAAGGGCGACCTGTACAGTGCAGTGCGAGATTCATGCCACTGTGCATGGCTCTCTGCGTCGGACATTTTTACATTAGGTGTCGGATATCGCCACATAAAGCATGTTCAGTTCGCTTCAGGCAGTCGTCCTGGGGCGCGTCAGCAGGCCGCCATGGAGGGCCTGCGTGTGTTCGTTCACACCATCCTGCCCGCATTAGCACTGATGTACAGGTGAAACCGCCAGCCATCGGGGTTTCACGGTTTTCCTTGGATAAAAAGAAGCACGGGGTACACAACTGATGGACGCAACATCCACAACCACCACCGCGAAAGGCGGGCACGAGAGCAAGCTCAGTGCCTCGCTGAAGTCGCGCCACCTGACGATGATGTCGATCGCCGGGGTAATTGGCGGCGCCTTGTTCGTCGGTTCCGGCAGCGTGATCCACAGCGCCGGCCCAGCCGCTGTCCTGGCCTACCTGGCGGGCGGCATCCTGGTGGTACTGATCATGCGCATGCTGGGTGAAATGGCGACTTCCTCGCCAGACACCGGCTCGTTCTCCACCTACGCCGACCGCGCCATTGGCCGCTGGGCCGGTTTCACCATTGGCTGGCTGTACTGGTGGTACTGGGTCATCCTCATGGCCTGGGAAGCCTATGTGGCGGGCAAGATCCTGCATGGCTTCTTCCCCGACGTTAGCGTCAATGTGTTCGTGCTGGCCACGACCCTGCTGCTGATCACCGTCAACTTCTTCAACGTCAAGCACTACGGTGAGTTCGAGTTCTGGTTCGCCTTGATCAAGGTGATCGCGATCGTCTGCTTCCTGATCGTGTGTACCGCTGCCGTGATGAACGTGTGGCAGTTCGGTGAAGTGCGTGGCATCAGCCACCTCACCGCCGAAGGCTTCATGCCCAATGGCATCACCACCGTGATCGGTGCGCTGCTTGGGGTGATGTTCGCCTTCCTGGGCGCCGAAATTGTCACCATCGCAGCTTCGGAAGCCAAAGACCCGGCCGCGCAGATCGTCAAGGCCACCAACTCGGTGGTATGGCGTGTGTGCCTGTTCTACGTCGGTTCGATCTTCCTGATCGTCTGCCTGGTACCGTGGAACGACCCGCACCTGGGCGTTTCCGGCTATGGCGCATATCGCCGTACCCTGGAACTGCTGGGCGTGCCGTATGCCGAGCTGCTGATGAACTTCGTGGTGCTGACTTCGGTGAGCAGCTGCCTGATCTCGGGCCACTACACCGCTTCGCGCATGCTGTTCTCCCTGGCTCAGCGTGGCGATGCGCCGTCGTTCTTCAAGATCACCCGTGCCGGCACCGGTGTACCGGTATACGCGATCATGGGCTCGTGCGCCGTGGCCGTGGTGTGTGCGCTGATCAACTTCAGCGAGACCCTGCGCCCGAAAGACGTGCTGGATACCTTGATGAACACCACCGGCATGATCGCCCTGCTGGTGTACCTGGTGATTGCCTTCTCGCAACTGCGCATGCGCCGCAAGCTGATTGCCGAAGGCAAGGAAGTGCGCCTGAAGATGTGGCTGTTCCCGTGGCTGACCTACCTGGTGATCGCGTTCATCGTGGCCGCCCTGGTAACCATGGCCTTCATGCCTGACTACCAGATCCTGGTGATTTCCACCGGTATCGCGGCGGCAGTCGTGGTGGCAATGGGCGTGGTGCACCAGATCCGCTCTGGCAGCAGCAAGCAGCACTAAGCGTCACTCGTGTCTGGAAACGGCCGGCTCCCTTGGGGACCCGGCCGTTTCGCGTTGTTGGGCCTGGGCTTTGTCTGCGGGCATGTGGAAGCGCTGGCTCATCCACGGCGAGCCGAGCAGGGCGGCCGTGCCGATGAGGGCCAGGATGGCGAGGGCGATGTAGGGCTTCATGGGCATGCGCATACATGGACTGACTCCACGCATAGGCAGTCAGTTCCGGCCTCATCGCCGGCAAGCCAGCTTCCACAAGGGCATCATCGCCTTCAAGTGTTGCACTGTCCCTGTGGGAGCTGGCTTGCCGGCGATAGGGCCCTCACAGTCGACAGATGGCATATGCTAGGCACATTGCCCGCCCAAAAGGAGCCCCACATGGCCTGGTCCGCCAACCAGTATTCCCTGTTCGAAGACGAACGCACCCGCGCGGTGCGCGACCTGCTCGCCGCCATCCCGCCACGCCCGGTGCGCCATGCCACCGACCTGGGCTGCGGCCCGGGCAATTCCACCGAGGTGTTGCTGCAACGCTACCCCGATGCCCAGGTGACCGCGCTGGACAGCGACCCGGACATGATCGACAAGGCCCGCGAGCGCAAACGGCTGCGCATCCCGCGGGTACGGACGGTCATCGCCGACATTGCCGGCTGGTCTGCCCCCGAGCCGCAGGACCTGATCCTGGCCAATGCCTCTCTGCAATGGGTACCTGACCACGCCTCGCTATACCCGCACCTGGTGCGTCAGTTGAGCGAAGGCGCCAGTCTGGCCGTGCAAACCCCCGACAACCTCGACGAACCGGCTCACCGGCAGTTGCGCGAGATTGCCAGCCAAGGCCCCTGGGCGGCGAAATTCGCCGATTTCCAGTTGCCGCCACGGCACAATGCGGCGTTCTACTACGACTTGCTCAGCCCGCTGTGTGCGCGGGTGGATGTGTGGCGGACCACTTATCACCACCCCTTGGCGGGCGGCGCCGAAGCGGTGGTGGAGTGGTTCAAGGGTTCGGCGTTGCGGCCTTACCTGGCCAGGCTTGATGAGCAGGAGCAGGCGGACTTCCTGCAGATGTACTTGCAGGCCATGCAGCGCGACTACCCGCCGGCCACCGATGGCAAGGTGCTGCTGCCGTTCCCGCGGTTGTTCGTGATCGCTACCCGCTAGGCCGGCGCCAGCGCCAGGCCACGTAGCTGTAGATGCCCAGGTTGAGCAGCAGCACGATGCTGCCCAACAGCAATTGAGTATGCGGTGTCAGCCCGGCGGGGTAGATCAGCGGCCAGATGTAGTGCTCGACAAAGCCGCCCTGGTAGCCTGCGCCCCCGGCTGCGCTGCGCATGCGGTTTTCCCAGGTGGTGAGCGGGCAGCCCAGGTGCAGGCACTCCACCGCCAGGCCCCAGGCCAGGGCCGGCAAGTGGATTAACAGGGCAGGGCGCCACTTGAGCACCAGCAGGCCGCCGAACAGCACTAGCAGGATGAAGGCCAGGTGCAGCAGGACCAGGGTGTCGGCGGCAAAGCGGTAGAGCATGGTTAGTGTGCCCGGGGGGTGAAGTTAACCCAGCATAGTCGGGTGGCCTGCACTGGCCTCTTCGCAGCACAAGGGCCGGTACAGGCTTACAACCCTTCCTCGACCACCTGCAAAAAGGTCGCCACGACACGCCGCGTACGCTGCTCGCTCAGGCACACCAGCGTCTCGGTCAAATGCCGCTGACAATCCACGATCGGCAACGCACACACCCGCGCATCGGCGCCAAACTCCGCCGCTGACACCACGCCCACGCCAATCCCCACCACCACCGCTTCCCGCGCCGCTTCGCGGCCTTCCACCTGGATCGCCGGGCGAATCCGCAAACCCGCGCGTTGCATCTCTTCTTCCAGGGTCTGTCGCGTCACCGAGCCGGGCTCGCGCAGCACCAGTGGCATGTCATCAAGGTCGGCCAGGCTGATCGAGCCACGGCTGGCCCAGGGGTGATGGTGGGACACAAACGCCACCATCGGGTCGCGGCGCAGCGGCAGGCAATGCAGGCGTTCATCGTCGACATCCCGCCCGAGCAGGGCCAGGTCGGCCTGATAGCTGAACAGCCGCGCAAGCGATTCGTCGGTATTGCCCGTTTCGATCTTCACCTGAATGCCCGGGTAGCGCTGGCAGAAGCGGGCGACCTGCGGCAGCACGTGCACCGGGGCATCCACTGCCAGCACCAGGCTGCCGGTGTGCAGCGCGCGCGAATCGTGCAGCAGCTCCTGGGCCTCGGCCTCGCAGGCGAACAGGCGCTGGCTGATGCCCAGCAGGCGCTCGCCAAGGTCGGTGAGTTGCACCGAACGCTTGTTGCGGTGGAACAGCAATACGCCGAAGCGCTCCTCCAGTTTGCGCACCTGGTCCGACACTGCTGGCTGGGTCAGGAACAGCTTTTGTGCAGCGCGGGTAAAGCTGCCGTGCACGGCCACCGCATGGAAGGCTTTGAGTTGAGCGTGGGAAACCGACATGGCTGACCTCAGTAACAAGCTTGGCTTATGTGTGTAATACGATAAATCGATTTTATTTATCTTAGCGCAACTGTTTCCATAGATGTCAGCCCGGTGCCGGCATCACGAATGCCGCCAGGGCCCTGGTGCCCACACGGCGCCACCTGACCCGATGACAGCCTCGTCATCGCTGTGCGTAACACAAGAACAAGACAGGCGTTTCTTCACATTCTGCCGGCACACTTGAGCAAGAGGTCAGACACACATGAATCAATCCCTAGCCGCGTTCAAACGCTGGCGCATCCAGATTTTCGCCATCACCTGGCTGGCCTACGCCGCCTTCTACTTCACCCGCAAAGCCTTCTCGGTCGCCAAGCTGGGCATCGCTGAAGACCCAAGTTTCATGCTCGACAAGGCCGCCATGGCCAACCTCGACGCCATCTACCTGGCCGCCTACGCCGTGGGCCAGTTTACCTGGGGCATGCTCGCCGACCGCTTCGGCCCGCGGGTGGTGGTGCTTGGCGGGTTGCTGATTTCCGCTGTGGCAGCGGTGGTGATGGGCAGCTACGCCACCTTCCCGATCTTTGCCACCTGCATGCTGGTGCAGGGCCTGGCGCAGTCCACCGGCTGGGCCGGTTTGTGCAAGAACATCGGCAGCTTCTTCCCGGCCTCGCAGCGTGGGCGGGTACTGGGCCTGTGGAGTTCCTGCTATGCCTTCGGCGGCCTGGTGGCCTCACCGTTCGCGGGGTGGTGGGCCTATACCCTGGTGGGTACCTGGCACGCAGCGTTCTTCTCCAGTGCCGCCGTGGTGGCTTTGGTGGCCGTGCTGTTTTTCTTCCTGCAGCGCAACAAGCCTGAGGATGTCGGCCTGCCGGCGGTGGAACCCGAGCCGCAGAGCATGGCCCCGGCCGACAACCTGTGCAGCGTGTGGGCGCCGCTGAGGGAGATCCTGCGCAACCGCACGGTGCTGACTTTGGGGCTTGCGTACTTCCTGTTGAAGCCGGCGCGCTACGCCATCCTGCTGTGGGGGCCGGTGATCGTGTTCGAGCAGATGCCCTCAGTAGGCAAGGTCGGCGCAGCAATCATCCCGACCGCCTTCGAGCTGGCGGGGTTGCTTGGTCCGATCATGATCGGCCTGGCCTCCGACAAACTGTTTGGCGCCCGGCGCATGCCGGCCTGCGTGATCAGCCTGGTGCTGCTGACCATGACCCTGGCGGCGTTCATGGCGGCCATGCACACCGGTAGCGTGATGCTGGTGATGGCCTTGCTGTTCGTCATGGGCCTGACCCTGTACGGGCCTGACTCAATGATCAGCGGCGCAGCTGCCATCGACTTCGGTACCGCCAAGGCCGGTGCCACTGCCGCCGGATTCGTCAATGGTTGCGGCTCGGTGGGGGCGGTGCTGGGTGGGCTGCTACCCGGGTATTTCGACGGCGTCACGGTGTTCATCGTGTTCGCTGGCTGCGCGCTGTTCTCGGCGCTGGTGCTGCTGCCGCACTGGAACAGCCGCCCGGCCAGCAGTGTGCAAAGCAACGACGTGGCACCGAATACCAGCATGGCAATCAAGCCACTGCGTACCTGAAAGGAAAGCGAGCAAATGAGACCCTTCTGGCTGCAACAGGCCCTGGATTCCACGCAGGAGGCGGTGTGCCCGCCGCTGCAAGGCGATGCCCGCTGCGATGTGTGCATTGTCGGCGGCGGCTACACCGGTCTGTGGACCGCATTGATGCTCAAGGAGGCGGTGCCGGCACTGGATGTGTTGCTGATCGAAGCCGACATCTGCGGCGCCGGTGCCAGTGGCCGCAATGGTGGCTGCGCGTTGTCCTGGTCGGCCAAGTACTTCACCCTGGAGCGCCTGTTCGGCATGGCCGAGGCGGTGCGCCTGGTGCGCGAGTCGGAGCGCAGCATCGGTGACATCGGGGCGTTTTGCGCGGCCAACGGCATTGACTGTGACTACCGCCTGGACGGCACGCTGTACACCGCCACCAACGCGGCACAGATCGGCGCCACGGACGGGGTGATCGCTGCGCTGGAGCAGAAGGGTATCAATTCGTTCCGCCGCCTGCCCTTGGAACAGGTGCAGCGTCTGGCGGGTTCGGCGCGGCATCTGGAGGGCTGGTTCTCGCCGGCGGCGGCCACGGTGCAGCCGGGCAAGCTGGTGCGCGGCCTGCGCCGGGTGGCCTTGCAGCGCGGTGTGCGCATTCATGAAGGTACCGCCATGACCGGCCTGGAGCACGGCGCCCCGGTGCAGGTGCGCACCGCTCATGGAACCGTACGTGCCGATCGCGTGGTGCTGGGCCTCAATGCCTGGATGGCGCGGGCTTTTCCGCAGTTCGAGCGCAGCGTGGCGATCGTTTCCAGCGACATGGTCATTACCGAACCGTGCCCCGAACTGCTAAGCCAGATCGGTCTGGACAGCGGCATCAGCGTGCTCGACTCGCGTATTTTCGTGCATTACTACCACAACACCTCTGATGGCCGGCTGATGCTCGGCAAGGGCGGCAACACCTTTGCCTATGGCGGGCGCATGCTGCCGGTATTCGACCAGCCGTCGCCGTACCGGCCATTGCTGGGCGAAACCGTTGGCGAGTTTTTCCCGGCCTTGGCCGAGGTGCCCCTGGCGGCCAGCTGGAACGGGCCGTCGGACCGCTCGGTGACCGGCTTGCCGTTCTTTGGTCGCCTGGACGGGCAGGGCAACGTGTTCTATGGCTTTGGGTACTCCGGCAGCGGCGTTGGCCCGTGTCATATGGGTGGGCAGATTCTTTCGTCGCTGGCGCTGGGGCTGGATAACCCGTGGACCCGTTCGCCGCTGGTCAAGGGGCCGCTGGGGCTTTTCCCGCCCGAACCGATCCGCTACCTGGGCTCGCTGATGGTGCGCAATGCCATCCGCCGCAAGGAGCGTGCAGAGGACCACGGTTTGCGACCGCGTCGGCTGGACGTGCGCCTGGCACGGTTTGCGGCGGCGGCGGGCAAAGCCGATAAAGGCTGATGAGATTTCTTGTCGATCCCATGCCTGAGGGCGTATAAAATGCACCCACTTTTGGCCGGTCGCTTCCTGAACCGGCCGCTGAAACAAGAGAGTCGACATGGGCGCACAGTGGAAAGCCAAACATAGAGAAACAGCGGCCAATGCCAAAGGCAAGGTCATGGGCAAGCTGTCCAAGGAAATCCAGATCGCTGCCAAATCGGGCGCCGATCCCGACATGAACCCGCGCCTGCGCCTGGCGATCGTGCAGGCCAAGAAGGCTTCGATGACCCGTGAAACGCTGGAACGGGCGATTCGCAAGGGCGCTGGTCTGGACGGTGATACCGTGCAGTACTCGGCAGTCAGCTACGAAGGTTTCGCGCCGCATCAGGTACCGTTGATCGTCGAGTGCCTGACCGACAACGTCAACCGCACCGTCGCGCAAATCCGCGTGCTGTTCCGCAAGGGCCAGCTGGGCGCCAGCGGCTCGGTGGCCTGGGACTTCAACCACGTCGGCCTGATCGAGGCTACCCCGGAAGGTGAAGCCGACCCGGAAATGGCCGCCATCGAAGCCGGCGCCCAGGACTTTGAAGAAGGTGAAGAAGAGGGTTCGACCCTGTTCATCACCGACACCACTGACCTGGATGCCGTGCAAAAGGCGTTGCCGGAGCATGGCTTTACCGTGACCTCGGCGAGGATCGGCTACACCCCGAAGAACCCGGTGAGCGCAGCCAGCCTGAGTGCTGAAGCACTGGCTGAGGTTGACGCGTTCCTCGAAGCGATCGACGAGAACGATGACGTGCAGAACGTCTACGTCGGTCTGACCGCCTAAAAAAGCCGGGGCCGCGTTGCGGCCCATTCGCGACGCAAGGCCGCTCCCACAGGGGTTATGCACTCCTCTGTAGGAGCGGCCTTGTGCCGCGAAACGAGGGCAAAGCCCTCGCCTGCGGTCTGGAGCCGAACCCTTGATGAACCCCACCTTCGCCTCCCTCAGCCTCGCCCACCTGCGCACCCTCGACCACCTGCTGCAGCTGAAAAACCTCAGCCACGCCGCCGAGCGCCTGGGCGTCAGCCAGTCGGCCCTCAGCCGCCAGCTGGCCCACCTGCGCGAAGCTTTCGACGACCCGTTGCTGGTTCGCCAAGGCCGCGGCTACGTACTCAGCGAATACGCTGAAGCGCTGGTCGAACCGCTACGCCAGGTTCTCGAAGAACTGCACGCCCTGCGCCAGCCCGCCGTATTCGACCCAGCCCGCTGTGAGCGCCGTTTCTGCCTGGCCGCTTCGGACTACGTGGCCGAGCACATGCTGCCGCTGCTGGTGGCCGCGCTGGAACATGAAGCCCCGGGCGTCTCGCTGGAGTACCGTACCTGGCAGGCCGGCCAGTATGCGTTGCTGGCCAGCGGCGAAATCGACCTGGCAACCACCTTGTTCGACGAGTCGCCCCCCAACCTGCACGGGCGCTTGCTGGGTGAGGACCGTGCGGTGTGCCTGATGCGCCACGACCACCCGCTGGCCGCCCACTCCGCGCTCAGCCAGGCCGATTACCTGGCGCACAAGCACGTGCGCATTTCCGGTGGTGGCGACAAGGACAGTTTCATCGACCGCCACCTGCGCGCTCAGGGCCTGCAGCGGCGGGTCAGCCTGGAAGTGCCGTTTTTTTCCGCCACCGTCAAGGTCATTGCCAACAGCCAGGCCGTGGCCACCGTACCCGAGCACATCGCCCGGCAATTGTGCCGCTTGCATGACCTGGCCTGGCGGCCGTTGGGCTTTATCGACCACAGCCAGCGCTACTGGGTGGTGTGGCACCAGCGGCTGCAGGCTTCAGCGGAGCACCGCTGGCTGCGCAACCGGGTGTTCGAGCTGTGGCGTCAGTCGCAGTTCGGCGTGCAGGGGGGGCATGCGGGTTCGCCATAGCAGGTATGCGCAAGGCGGGGTTATTCGCCGGGGGATAGGTGCCTAGACTGGGGCATTGTGTTGCCTGTTCCGGCCCTATCGCCGGCAAGCCAGCTCCCACAGGTAAGCCACAGGGTCTGAAGCCTATGGACTACCTGTGGGAGCTGGCTTGCCGGCGATAGGGCCGGAACAGGCAGTGGATTACCCACAGGAGAGCCCACGTGACCCCCGAACAATTCCGCCAGTACGGCCACCAACTGATCGACCTGATTGCCGACTACCGCCAGACCGTCGGCGAGCGCCCGGTCATGGCCCAGGTCGAGCCTGGCTACCTCAAGGCTGCCTTGCCCGACACCGCTCCCCAGCAAGGTGAGCCTTTCGAAGCCATCCTCGACGACGTCAACCAGCTGGTCATGCCCGGCCTGTCCCATTGGCAGCACCCGGACTTCTACGGCTACTTCCCCTCCAACGGTACGCTGTCCTCGGTACTTGGCGACTTCCTCAGCACCGGCCTGGGCGTGTTGGGCCTGTCGTGGCAGTCCAGCCCGGCCCTGAGCGAGCTGGAAGAAACCACCCTCGACTGGCTGCGCCAGTTGCTCGGTCTGTCGGGCCAATGGAGCGGGGTGATCCAGGACACGGCGTCCACCAGCACCCTGGTGGCGCTGATCAGCGCCCGTGAGCGTGCCAGCGACTACGCACTGGTGCGCGGTGGCTTGCAAGCCCATGCCAAACCCCTGATCGTCTATGTCAGCGCCCACGCCCACAGCTCGGTGGACAAGGCCGCGCTGCTTGCCGGCTTTGGCCGCGACAACATCCGCCTGATCCCGACCGACGAGCGCTACGCGCTGCGTCCGGAGGCGCTGCAGGCAGCCATCGAGCAGGACCTGGCAGCGGGCAACCAGCCATGCGCCGTGGTGGCCACCACCGGCACCACGACCACCACTGCACTGGACCCGCTGCGCCCGATCGGCGAGATCGCCCAGGCCCATGGCCTGTGGCTGCATGTGGACTCAGCCATGGCCGGTTCGGCGATGATCCTGCCCGAGTGCCGCTGGATGTGGGACGGCATCGAGCTGGCCGATTCGGTAGTGGTCAATGCGCACAAGTGGCTGGGTGTGGCCTTCGACTGCTCGATCTACTACGTGCGGGATCCGCAGCACCTGATCCGGGTAATGAGCACCAACCCCAGCTACCTGCAATCGGCGGTGGATAGCGAGGTAAAGAACCTGCGTGACTGGGGCATACCGCTGGGCCGTCGGTTCCGCGCGTTGAAGCTGTGGTTCATGTTGCGCAGCGAGGGTGTAGAAGCGTTGCAGGCGCGGCTGCGGCGTGACCTGGACAATGCCCGGTGGCTGGCGGAGCAGGTAGGGGCGGCTGCGCAGTGGGAAGTGCTTGCACCGGTGCAATTGCAGACCTTGTGCATTCGCCATCGTCCGGCGGGGCTGGAAGGGGAGGCGCTGGATGCGCATACCAAGGGGTGGGCCGAGCGGCTGAATGCGTCCGGGGATGCGTATGTGACGCCAGCGACGCTGGACGGGCGATGGATGGTGCGGGTGTCGGTGGGTGCGCTGCCGACTGAGCGGGAGCATGTCGAGAAGCTTTGGGAGAGGTTGCAGGAAGTGGTTGCAGGCTGAGACTGCCGGGGCCGCGTTGCGGCCCGTTCGCGGCACAAGGCCGCTCCTACAGGGCAACGCGCAAGCCTGGGCTCATGCGATCCACCTGTAGGAGCGGCCTTGTGCCGCGAAAGGGCTGCAAAGCAGCCCCCTGCAATCTATCAGTGGCTCACTGCCTGAAAGCTACCTTTACGGCTAGCTTCATACGCTGCCTTTTCCATCGGCTTGGCGTTCGGGTTACCCAGGTCTTCCATCGTCAGGCGATGGGTTTCCGGGGCGATGTAAGCGGCCAGGGCGCACACGCAGGTGATGAAGAACGCCAGGCTACCGACTACCAGCGGGATGTTGTCCGAGCCAGGTGGTGCAATCAGGGCGAACAGCGCCGGCAGCATGGCGGTCAGCATGGTGCCGATGTTCTGTGCGATGGCCATGGCCGAAACGCGGTAGCGGGTGTGGAACAGCTCTGGGTAGAAGCTTGGGAACACCGCGTTGTAACCCTGGTAGACCATGCCCCACATCACGATTGAGGCGGCGAACGCCATTGGCACGTTCTGGATGCTGATTGCATACAGGTAGACGAAGGCCAGCAGGCCAGAGCCCAGGCAACCGGCGATCATGGTCGGTCGACGGCCAATCTTGTCCGACAGGTTGCCGACAAACGGGATCACCAGCACTGCGACGATGTTGCCGACCACCGGAATCCACAGGTACACGCTCTTGTCGAAGCCGATGCCATAGGCCGGCTGCACCGCGTAGGCCGCACCGAAGATGGTGGCTACCACCGGGATCACGTTCATCAGGGCCATGAACATCACCAGCACCATGTGCTTCCAGCTGTGACGGAAGGCTTCGCTGATGGGCGACTTGGCAACCTTGTCCTGCTTCTCTTCCTTCACGAATGCCGGGGTTTCATGCACTTCCTTGCGGATGATGAAGCCTGCGATCAGCACGATGGCGCTCATCAGGAACGGAATGCGCCAGCCCCATTCGGTGAAGGCTTCGCTAGGCATGAAGTAGGCCAGTGGCAGGAACACTGCCGCCGCCAGTACCTGGCCGGCCTGCACGCCTTGCAGGGTGAAACTGGCGTAGTAGCCTCTTCGACCGAACGGCGCGTGCTCCATGATCATGGAGCTGGCCCCGGAGATTTCCCCCGCCACGGCAAAGCCCTGGATCAGGCGCAGTACCACCAGCAAGGCCGGCGCGAGGTAGCCGATGTCGTGGTAGGTGGGCAGCAGGCCTACCGCCATGGTCGACAGGCCCATCAGGAACATGCACAGCAGCAGTACGTTCTTGCGACCGCGGGTGTCACCCCAGTGGCCCAGCACGAAAGCACCGACCGGACGCGCCAGGTAGCCCACGCCGTAGGTGGCCAACGAGGCGATGATGGCCATTTTCGGGTCGGTATTGGGGAAGAAGATCTGCGGGAAAATCAGTGCAGCGGCCTGGGCGTAGATGAAGAAGTCGTAGTACTCGAGTGCCGAGCCTATCCATCCACTGGCGGTCGCTTTTTTGGCTTGCGAGCTGGAGTGAGCCATCGTTGTCTCCGTTGTTATTGTTGTTTGCGCAGGTTCCGCCGTTGGTTCGCCAAGGCAGGAGGCAGTGGTCGGTGTGCCTGCGTCTGTGGTTCATGTTGACCACGGGCCAGCGGTCTAGCAATTCGTTAAAACGGGTTTTGTGCGATAATCGAACGCAAAACTAACCATTCCGTACAAAGAGATTGAAGCGACGACTTTACCTGCGAATAATCGATCGTGCCATAAACTGTGACAGTGGTTTTTTACCTGACTGGCACCGTCATTTTCTAACAACAAGGAACTCCCGTCATGCAGCGTTCGATCGCTACCGTGTCCTTGAGCGGCACCCTGCCGGAAAAGCTCGAAGCCATCGCCGCCGCCGGTTTTGACGGCGTCGAGATCTTTGAAAACGATCTGCTGTATTACGCCGGCAGCCCGCGCCAGGTGCGCCAGATGTGCGCCGACTTAGGGATAGCCATTACCCTGTTTCAGCCGTTCCGCGACTTCGAAGGCTGCCGCCGCGACCGCCTGCAGAAAAACCTCGACCGCGCCGAGCGCAAGTTCGACCTGATGCAAGAGCTGGGCACCGACCTGGTGCTGGTATGCAGCAACGTTCAGGCCGATGCCCTGGGCGATGAACAGCTGCTGGTCGACGACCTGCGCCTGTTGGGCGAGCATGCCGGCAAACGTGGCCTGCGCATTGGCTATGAAGCCCTGGCCTGGGGCCGTCACGTCAACACCTACCAGCAAGTCTGGAACCTGGTGCGCCAAGCCGACCACCCGGCCCTAGGGGTGATTCTCGACAGCTTCCACACCTTGTCGCTGAAGGGCGACCCCAGCGCGATCCGCGACATCCCCGGCGACAAGATCTTCTTCGTGCAGATGGCTGACGCGCCGATCCTGGCCATGGATGTGCTGGAGTGGAGCCGCCACTTCCGCTGCTTCCCGGGGCAGGGCGAAATGGACATGGCGGGTTTCCTGGCGCCGATTCTTGCCACTGGCTACCGTGGCCCGCTGTCGCTGGAAATCTTCAACGACGGCTTCCGCGCCGCGCCCACCCGGCAGAATGCCGCCGACGGCCTGCGTTCGCTGCTGTATCTCGAAGAACAGACCCGCTTGCGCCTCGAGCAGGAAAACACGCCGATCGAACCTGGCGTGCTGTTCACCCCGCCCGCGGCCAGCGCCTATGACGGCGTGGAGTTCCTTGAATTTGCGGTCGACGAAGCCGTCGGCGCGCGCCTGGGCAGCTGGCTGAAGCGCCTGGGCTTTGCCGAAGCTGGCAAACACCGCAGCAAGGACGTACAACTGCTGCGCCAGGGCGATATCAACATTGTCCTGAACGCCGAACCGTACTCCTTCGGCCACAACTTCTTCGAGGCCCACGGCCCGTCGCTGTGCGCCACCGCACTGCGGGTCAAGGACCCGCAAGCCGCCCTGAAACGTGCCACCGCCTTCCGTGGCCAGCCGTTCCGCGGCCTGGTCGGCCCTAACGAGTGCGAAGTACCGGCGGTACGCGCACCGGACGGCAGCTTGCTGTACCTGGTGGAGCAGGGCACCGCTGGCCACACGCTGTACGACACCGATTTCAGCCTGGACAAGAGCGCCACCGCCACTGGCGGCCTGCGTCGCATCGACCACATGGCCCTGGCCCTGCCAGCCGAGTCGCTGGACAGCTGGGTGCTGTTCTACAAGAGCCTGTTCGATTTCGCTGCCGACGACGAAGTGGTGCTGCCCGACCCGTATGGCCTGGTCAAGAGCCGCGCCCTGCGCAGCCAATGCGGCACCTTGCGCCTGCCGCTGAACATCTCGGAAAACCGCAACACCGCCATTGCCCATGCACTCTCCAGCTACCGCGGTTCGGGGGTGCATCACATTGCCTTCGATTGTGATGACATCTTCCGTGAAGTGGCGCGTGCCAAGCTGGCTGGAGTACCGCTGCTGGAAATCCCGCTGAACTATTACGACGACCTGGCGGCGCGCTTCGATTTCGACGACGAGTTCCTCAGCGAACTGGCGTACTACAACGTGCTGTACGACCGCGACGCCCAGGGCGGCGAGCTGTTCCACGTGTACACCGAACCGTTTGAAGAGCGCTTCTTCTTCGAAATCATCCAGCGCAAGGGCGGCTATACCGGTTACGGCGCGGCCAACGTCGCGGTGCGCCTGGCAGCCATGGCCAAGGCCCGCAGCGGCGGGGCGCGCAAGCCCGTCCTCTGACCCCGACGCGGTCGGTGTAGGAGCGGCGCAAGGCCGCTCCTACACAGAGGGTGTATGACTCCGGGGCGCTCAGCCACCATCAACAGCGACTGCGGCACCGCACTTTGCGGGTGCTGTGGTTCCTGCAAACTGAGCAGGCGCAACCCGGCCATGTCCAGTGCATTCAGCCAGCTGGCCAACGTACGGAAGTACCACGGCATCGGTTGCCAGTCCCCGTTAAACCCGGCAAACGATTCCTCCCGCCAGCCATCCTGATACTCCCCGCCGGCAACGCTCCAGGGGTGCAACGTCTGGATCACCAGTGCGCCACCCGGCACCAGCAAATCTTTCATGGCCGCCAGCAACGGGATGATGTCCTGGTGCAACAGCGCAAAGTTGGCACAGACCAGGTCATACCCTGTGCCCACATAAACCTGCGCATCGGCCAACTGCGCATAGCTGGCCAGGTGCACCTCGGCCGAGCCCGCCGCGCGCGCGGCCTCTACCAGCGTCCGGTCACCATCCACGCCCACGGCTTCGATACCGCGGTCCTCCAGTGCACGCAGCAACCAGCCCTCACCACAGCCCAGGTCCAGCACTCGCCCGGGCTGGCGGCCTAGGATCGCGAGCAGGATGGCCTGGTCAGTGACCTGGCGACGGCTCTCGATGGCGCCGCTGCGCACGGCGTCGATCCAGGCGTGGGCGTTGTGCTGCCAACTGTCGAGCAAAGTGTTTTCAGGGTCAGGCATGGTGGTATCCCGGTGGTTGAACGTGTGCTGTATCGTTACCCGGTCGCCGTGTGTTTTCGCTTGACCCGGTACATATCCCCATCGGCATGACGCAGCAGCATGTCGGCATCGTTGCCATCCTCAGGGAAGCGCGCCACGCCGATGCTGCAGGACGGCGTGTCGATGCCGGACAACTCCATACCGAGCGGCTCGGCCATGACCGCCAAAATGCGGGCTACCTGCTCGGCAATGGCCACTGGCGAGGGGCAATCGTTCAACAGCACGGTGAACTCGTCACCGCCCATGCGCGCCACCGTGTCGGTTGCGCGTACGCAGCCTTCCAGCCGCCGCGCAAGCGTGCACAGCACCCGGTCACCCACAGCATGCCCGTGCACATCGTTGATTTCCTTGAAGTCATTGATATCCAGAAACAGCAACCCCAGCGTGCCATCGTGCTGCCGCGCTGTGGCAAGGGCACTGTCCAGCCGTTCATTGAACATGGCCCGGTTGGCCAGCCGGGTCAGCGGGTCGTGATGGGCAAGGAAGCGCAGTTCCTCTTCAGCCTGGCGCAGGGCCGTCACATCCCGCGCCACACCGATGCGCGCTTGAGCCTCTTCGGACCAGCTGGCTGCCCACAGGATGTGCACGATACCGCCATCCTTGCGCACATAGCGGTTACGGAAATCGTAATGGGGCTGACCGTTCATCACCCGCACAATCGACGCGCGCGTGGCCGCCAGGTCGTCGGGGTGCATGTAGTCGGTGATCGGCGTGCCGATCATTTCGCAGGGCTTGTAACCCAGCAGGGCCTCGCAGGCATCGCTGACGAAGGCGATCTGGTTGTCCCTGTCTACCACGAACACGGTGTCCAGCATCAGGTGGATCAACCTGGGGTACAAGGCTTGAAGGTCTACGGGCATGGGCAGGACGTCCGCGGCAAGGTGACCGATCATAGCGCGAAGAAATGCGTCGCATCTATCGTAGACTTGTGGTCCTGACACTGATGATCGCGCCCACCTCGGTACTCTGCAGGAGCAGCCTTGTGCTGCGAAGAGGCCCTTATGTTCCTCGGCATTGAGCACGTCCGATTTGGTGCTGGTGCCGCCTTCCTTGAAGCCTTTGCGGGTCGAAATCAGCGAACGCTCGTTGGAGTCCACGGCCTTTTCCAGCGCTTGGCGCAAGGCGCCGCTCTGTACGCCGCGGTACTCGCGGGAGGTGCCGGAAATTACCTCCTGACGGGTAGCATCCAGACCCACTGGGCGAAAACGGCGAGCAGGTGGTGTTCCGCGACAGCCCGCTGACGGCTGGCCCGGACACTAACTACATCCGCTATGCCGGTGCCGAGCACATCGTGCTGGGCGGCACCAGCGAGGGCAACGACACGATGATGGCCACTGACGGCAATGACGTGTTCCAGTTCGCGGCCGGTTTCGGCAACGACCGGATCATCAACTTCGATGCCATTGCGGCGGGTGGCCAGGACCGGCTGGATATCACCGCCCTGAACATCACCGCAGCGACCTTCGCCGCCAGCGTCACCATCGCCGATGTTGGCGCTGATACGCTGGTTCACATCGGCGCTGCCGACTCCATCCGCCTGGCGGGGGTGGCGGATGCGACCACGGTGACTATAGCGGACTTCATCCTGGCAGGTTGAGCACCTGAGGAACAGGCCGTTGCCTTGAAATACAGGGGCTGCGCAGCAGCCCCTGGCTTACTTGCCGGCCAACCCCGCATGCACCTGCAACTCTTCATCGATAAACGCCGCAATCATTGCCCTGTAAACCCGCTCCACCACCTCCGGTGAGGCGCCCGTCTCCACGGCGATACCCCGCACTTTGGCAATCACCTGCTCGACTCGCGCGGGCGCGCGAACGTCGTCGCTGGTTTTCTTGAAGGCGGCCGCCTGTGCCACCAGATGCCCGCGTTGAGCGAGCAGGGCAACCAGGCGCTGGTCAATGTGATCAATGCGTGTGCGAACATCTTCGATCGATGTGCAGCGTACGTCCATGTGTGAAGCTCCTATGGTCTACCTTGTTTTTCAGAAGTCGTAGCGCAAATCCAGCATCGCAGTGCGTGGCACACCATAATGCCCGTAGATGCCCGCCGTGCCAGCATAGTATTTTTCATCGAACAGATTGTTCATGTTCAGTGTTGCAGCCCCCGTCAATCGTTCAGTTCACCGCTTTTTCAATGCCCCACCAGCTCCCCCAGCAACCGCTGCTTGTACCCCTGCAACACCTGGCTGTCCCGCTGTCGCGGGTGTGGCAGATCAATGCGCAAGTCCTCGCGAATCCGCCCAGGGTGCGCGTCCATCACGATCACCCGGTCGCCCAGGTACAGCGCTTCCTCGATGTCATGGGTCACCATGATTACCGTGCAACGCTCCTGCACCCAGATGCGCTGCAACTCCTGCTGCAACCGTACCCGGGTCAGGGCGTCCAGTGCGCCGAGCGGTTCGTCCAGCAACAACACCTTGGGCTTGTTCACCAGCGCCCGGGCAATTGCCGCGCGCTGGGCCATGCCGCCGGACAGCTGGTGCGGGTAGGCCTGCTCGTAACCACTCAGGCCTACCAGTTCGATGTGCTCGGCCACCAACCTGTTTTTCTCGGCTGCGGGTAACGCATGGTTTTTCAAGGCCAAGGCAATGTTCTGCTGCAGGGTCATCCACGGGAACAGACGATGGTCCTGGAACACGATACCGCGCTCCAGGCCCGGCCCGCGCACGGGTTGCCGGTCCAGCAGGATCTGGCCCTGGTATTCCTGGTCGAGGCCGACGATCAGCCGCAGCAGGGTAGACTTGCCACAGCCGCTGGCGCCGAGAATGCTGACGAATTCGCCCGGGCGGATATCCAGATCGATGCCTTCGAGCACTGGCACATGCTTGCCCTTGAGCGGGTACGCCTTGTTCAGGCCGCGAATGGTCAGCGCGCCGGTGCTGGCGGTGGTGGGTAAAACGTGGGCGATGGCGTTCATGGTCGGGCCTTTCAATGGTTGGTGCGCCAGCGCAGCAGGCGGCGGGTGAGCAGGGTGCACAGCCAGGACATCAGGTAGCCACTCAGGCCGATGCACAGCACGCAGACCACGATGATCTCCATGCGCGCCGCAGCTTCGGCGTTCATCATCAGGCTGCCAAGGCCGGCCCCGGCAGACAGGAACAGCTCGCTGCCCACCGAGGTTACCCAGGCGAAGGCCAAGGCTTGCAGTACCCCGGCGGCAATGCCGGGCAGTGCGGCGGGCAACAGGATCAGCCAAAGCTGCTGCCAGCGGCCGAGCATCAGCACCCGTGCCGCTTCGCGGTGCTGGCCGGCGACCTGGCGCAGGCTCTCGAAGGTGTTGAGCACCATCGGGTACAACGCTGCCAGGCTGACGATCAGCAGCTTGGCGCCTTCGCCGTTACCCAGCCACAAGGCGATCAGCGGGATCCAGCCCAGCATCGGCACCTGGCGCAAGGCATGGAACAGCGGCGCGATCAGGCGGTTGGCGGGGGAGGACAGGGCCATCAACGCACCCAGCCCGACACCACCGACAATGCCGATGGCAAGGCCGCTGCAGGTACGTAACAGGCTCGCCCACAGGTTGACCAGCAGTTCGCCGCTGCCCAGCAGTTCGGCCAATGCTGTGCCCACCTGCGCCAGTGGGACGAAGGCGTAGGCCCCGGCTGCACCTTGGCGCGAGGCATACTCCCAGGCGCCGAGCAGCAACAGCGGCAGTACCAGGCCACGCAAATCAAGTCGTTTCATCACAGCCTCCTCAGCGGCTTTGCCAGGCGGACAGGCGTCGTTCCACGCGTCGCAGGGTGAAGTCCAGGCTGAAGCCGATAAGCCCGGTCAATACAACGCCGACCATCACTACATCGATGCGCAGCATTTGCCGGCCCATCTCGATCATCTGCCCCAGGCCGCTGTCGGCCGCCAGCAGCTCGCAAGCCACCAGCACTACCCAGGCGCGGGTCAGGGCCACGCGGATACCGGTGACGATCGCCGGCACCGCGGCGGGCAGGGCAATCCGCCCCACCAGCGTGGGCCAGCGCAGGCGGTAAACCGCCGCCACTTCGAAATGGCTGCGAGGGATCGCGCGGATACCTTCGCAGGTGGCCAGTGCCACCGGGAAAAACGCAGTCTTGGCGACGATGATCACCTTGAAGGTTTCATCCACCCCAAACAGCAGCACGAACATCGGGATCAACGCGATGCTGGGCACCTGGCGCAGGGTGTGGAACAGTGGGGCGCAGTAGGCCTCCACGGTCTTCGACAAGGCCAGCGCCGCGCCGAAACCAAGGCCGGCCAGTGCGCCGCCGGTAAAGCCCAAGGCCAGTCGCGACAGGCTGCCGGCCAAGTGCTCTTGCAACTCGCCGGTGGCCAGCAGGTCGGTGAGGCTGTGCCACACCTCCAGCGGCGGGATAAGCAGGTTGGCCGGGAACAGCCCGGCATAGGCCACCACGGCCCAGCAGATAAGCAGGGCCAGGGGGGAGATGAACCAGGAAAGACGAGAAAGCACGCGCATGGCTGGCCTTGGGAAAGCAGAGGGTAGAGCTGTATCGCAAGAGCTGTGCCAGGGGGCGCAAGCCCCGGATTGCGGGGCTGGAGGGTGAGGGTGATGCTTGAGCAGCAGCGAGGTGCTGCTAGAGCAGCAGTCAGTCAGCAGCATCGGTGCTGGATTCTTCGCGGGCATGCCCGCTCCCACAGGATGGCACCCGTCTGCGAACCTGTGCAGGACCTGTGGGAGCGGGCAAGCCCGCGAAGAAGGCAACCCGGTTTCAGCTTAGAAGTCGTAACTCACGCTGGTGTAGTAGAACGCCCCCTGCGCCCCTTCCGGGCTGGTGATGGAGTACTTGGGCACGCCATACAGCTGTGCACCTTCCAGCTTGTCCGGGTGGCTGTCGAACAGGTTGATCGCGCCCGCCGACAAGGTCAGGCCCAGGTCGAAACGGTACGACACGTCCAGGTCGGTCACCCATTGCGGGCTGAAGGTCTGGTCCAGCGTCGGGTTGGCGGCGTTGCGGTTCTTCCATTCCCCATACCGGCGCTGGGCGACGGTGACGCTCCAGCCGTCATACAGCCAGTTGGCACTGAGGGTCAGCTTGTCCTCGGGGGTGCCGTCTTCGATCAGCCCCTGGGTGTTGCGGCCGATGATCTGGCTGCCAGGGATGCCGCCCACATCATCCAGCCCGGTTATACGGGTGTTGTTGCGCGCGTAGCCACCGTTGAAGTCCACGCGCCCCCAGCGGCCTGCATCCAGCTGGTAATGGCCGGCCAATTCGAAGCCATCGGTGCGTGTGTCGGCAATGTTGGTGTAGAACGCCGCGCTCTGGATGTTGGCGTAAGGGGTACCGGCGAAGATCGGACCCACCACCGATGCAGGCAATTGGTCGGACAGGGTGATGCGGTTGTCGATGTCGATACGGTAGGCGTCGAGTGTGACCGAGGCGTTGGGCAATGGCCGCCAGACCAGGCCCACGGAGAAGTTGGTCGATTCTTCAGGTTTCAGCGCCTTGCCGCCAAGCAGGGCCGCTTCCGGGCTGTCGGCACGCAGGGTGCGCTGCTGCACCTCGACCCAGTTGCCACTGCCTGGGGGCTGTTCCACCACCTGTACGCTAAACGACGACAACCCGCTCTGCACCAGCGAAGGCGCACGGTAGCCGGTACTGGCGCTGGCGCGCGCGGCAATCTGCGGGGTGAAGTCGTAGCGCAACGACAACTTGCCATTGGTGGTGTCGCCGAAGTCCGAATAGTGCTCGCTGCGCACGGCCACGCCGGCCTGCAACTTTTCGCTCAGCTGGGCTTCGACATCAAAGTAGGCACCGATCACGCGGCGGTCCAGCGACACGGCATCGACCTGGGTGATGCCCGAGTAGTAGCCGGGTATGCGCCTGCCGGAGAGAGGGTCGATGGTGTTGAACAGCGGCCCGTTCGACCAGCCGGCGGCGTCGCCTTCGCTGAGGTCGTAGTTTTCCTGGCGCCAGGCCAGCCCGGCGGAAACGGTCAGCGGCTTGAACAGCCAGTCGTTGGCGAAGTCGCGGGTCCAGTCCAGGGACAGGTTGGTCTGGTCGGCTTCGCGGCGACCGGTGTAGATGGTCGACGGGCTGGCGGTGCCCCAGCTGGGGTTGATGGCGTCGCGGTCGGTGGAGTCGACGCGGTTATTGCCGTAGTTCAGCGCCAGGTCGAATTTGCCCAGGGCCTGGTCCTCGAAGCGCAGGCCACCGGTGACGGCAAAGTCTTCCAGGCCGTAGCGGGTGACCGGTAGGCGGCCGTCCGGGTAGCGCGCCAGGGCTACGCTGCCGTAGTTGTTGCGCAACGTGGTGGGCGGGTCGAAGAAGTTCTCGGCATCCGTGTTCTTGTGCGCATAGGTGGCAAAACCGTAGGCACTCAGCCCCTCGCTCAAACCCATTTCGGCATTGGCGGTAAAGTTGTACTGGTCCGAGACATTGCCCGAACCCCAGCGCCAGTTGCGGTAACGGTTGTTCTGCTCGCGCGCGGTGTCAATGCTGGTGGAGCCGGGGTAGAACAGGCGGTTGTCGTCGCGGGTGTCGCTGGCGGGGTCCTGGCTGCCGGCGTCGAAGGCCAGGGTCAGGAAGCCGTCGTTGGGCAAGGCAAAGCCCTTCCAGCCGCTGAGCTTGCGTTGCAGGCCGTCGCCTTTCTTGTAGCCGCCGAAGCGGTAGCCGGCGTTACCACCCTCGTCGCGCTCCTTGAGCACGATGTTGATCACCCCGGCAATGGCGTCCGAGCCGTACTGGGCGGCTGCGCCATCGCGCAGGATTTCCACCCGTTCGATGGCCGACAGCGGGATCAGGCTGAGGTCCACGGCCGCCGCGCCACGGGCGTTGACCAGGCCCTGGCGGGTGACGTTGGCGCTGGTGTGGCGGCGCTTGCCGTTGACCAGCACCAGCACCTGGTCGGAGGCCAGGCCGCGCAGCGAGGCGCCCTGGGCAATCGAACCGGCAAAGGCGCCCTGGGGCGACTGCGGGAAGCTGAACGAAGGCGAAAGCGCAGTGAGTGCCGCGGACAGGTCGCTGGCGCCGGTTTCCTGGAGTTTTTCACCGCTCAGCACATCGACCGGCGCGGCGCTTTGCAGGGCGGTGACGTCGCTGCGGTGGGTGCCGACCACGACCACGGTGTCGAGGCGGTCGGCGGGTTCGGCGGCGAATGCGGGCATGGCGAGGCCGGCGATGGCCAAAGCGATGGCGCTGGCCAAGGGAGTGTGGTGGGGCATGGGGTGTTCCTGCTGAATGATGTCTTGGCAGTGCTGGCCCTATCGCCGGCAAGCCAGCTCCCACAGGTCCCTACAGGTTTCAGGCCCTGTGCTGTAGCTGTGGGAGCTGGCTTGCCGGCGATAAGGCCCGAAAGGGCAACCTAGAACCGGCTGGTAACGCTGAGCCCGACGGTGCGCGGGTCGCCGTAGGTGATCACGTACTGCCCGGCGGTACCGTTGGGCCGGCCGTGCACCTGGTAGCGGCGGTCGGTGAGGTTGTTGACGAAACCGGTCACGCTCAGCTTGTCGTCGTGGCTGAACCAGCTCAGGCGGGCGTTGGCCAACGTGTAGTGGGGCTGGCTGAGGGTTTCGTCGGCGCTGCTCTGGCGGTCGGCCAGGAAGTACTCCTTGTCACGGAAGCTCACGTCGCCCCCTGCCACCAGCTTGCCGCCCACTTCCAGCGGAATGGTGTAGTCGGCACCCAGCGACACCACGTTGCGCGGCGAACGCACGAAGCTGTTGCCGCTGTAGTCGCCGGTTACCGCGCCAGTGGTGGGGTTGGTGTTCTTGAAGTCGGTGTATTCGGTGTCAAGGAATGACACCGCCGCGCGCAGGTGCAGGCGCTCGGTCGGCTGGCCTTCGATCTCCAGCTCCGCACCCTTGACCTTGCCCTTGGCGCCGTTGGTCAGTGCGGTGGTGAGCACGCCATTGTTCACCGTCAGCAGGTTCACCTGAATGTCGGAGTAGTCGTAATAGAAGAGGTTGGCGTTGACGGTCAGGCGGCGGTCGAACCACTCCGACTTCAGCCCCAGCTCATAGGCATCCAGCTCTTCCGGGTCGACCGTGGTCAGCTGCGCCAGGCTGGTCGACAGCCCGGTGTTGAAACCGCCCGAGCGGAAACCGTGGGCGTAGCGGAAGAACACCCGCAGGTTGTCGTTGATGCGGTACTCGGGCGTCAGGTCGTAGGTCCAGGCTTCCCAGGTCTTGTCTTCCTGGCGATTGCCGTTGGTGCCCACGCCACCCAGCGGGACCAGCGGACCGTTGGCGGTGGCGCGGGTCAGTTGCACCAGGTCCAGGTCGATGTCCTTTTTCTCCTGCGTCCAGCGCAGGCCGCCAGTGACGCTGAAGTCGTCGGTGAAGTCGTAGGTCAGGTTGCCAAACAGCGCGTAGCTGTCGGTGCGGTGGTCGAAGCCCATGTCGCGGAACGCCGTGGTGCCCACCTGGTTCGAGCCGGTGCCGTTGGGCGTCGGCCCGGGGGTGACCACCCGCTGTGCCGAGCTGTCGAGGTCTTCGTGGAAGTAGTGCGCACCCAGCAGCCAGTGCAGCGGGCGGTCTTCCGGCGAGGCCAGGCGCAGCTCCTGCGACCATTGGCGGTAGCTGTTGTCGGTGATCGACGCGCCGTTGACCTCGTAGGGGGTGTAGTCGGCGTCGCTGGTGGAGCGGTTGCGGATGTAGTCGTAGGCGCTGATCGAGGTCAGTGTGTAGTCGCCCAGGTAGTAGTTGAACGTCAGCGAGGCGCCGTCGTGGTCCAGGCGGTAGTCTTCGTTGACGTTCAGCGAGATGTCGCGGCCATGCGGGCGTTCGTAGCCGACGTTGTAGTAGCGGCCCACGGGCAGCGAACCATTGCTGCCGTCGCCCTTGAACTGGCGGCTGTGGACCTTGAGCAGGGCGTCCAGGTCGGGGTTGAGCTGGGCCAGGAACTGCAGGCGGATGGCTTTCTTGTTCACATCGCCATAGGTGTTGCCGTCGAAGTCGTTGTTCTGGAAGCCGTCACGCTCCTCGGAATACAGCGCCACTCGCCCGGCCAGCTTTTCGTCCACCAGCGCGCCGCCGATGGCGCCGGTGACGATGCGTTCGTTCTTGCTGCCAAAGCCGACGGTGCCATAACCGTCGGTGTCGAAGGTGGGCTTCTTCGAGATCACGTTCACTGCACCGGCAGTGGTGTTCTTGCCATAAAGGGTGCCTTGGGGCCCACGCAGTATTTCGATGCGCTCCAGGTCAAACAGCGGCCCACCGCCTGCGATGGGGGCGTTGAGGTAGACGTCATCGGCGTAGATGCCCACCGGGAAGACCGTTGCCGCGCCGGTGTCGCCGGTGCCCAGGCCGCGGATGTACCAACGCGGGCGGCCGTCGCCGTCGGGGTTCTTGGCCGAGGCGTTGGGCACGAAGGTGGTGATGTCGCCCATCGAGCGCACGCCATCGGCGGTGATGCTGGTGCCTTTGATGGCCGACACGGCCACCGGGACTTCCTGCAACGTCTGCTCGCGGTGCTGGGCGGTGACCGTGACGGTTTCCAGGGCCGGTTCGGTTTTATTGTCTTCGTTGGCGGCGATGGACTGGCTGCCGGTGCCGGCCAGCAGAAGCGCCAGGCTGATCTGGCGGGCCAGTGGATTGAGTTGGTGCATGGTGGATCTCCCCGTATGTAAAGCGTTATTGGGGAGAGCTAGAGCAGGGACTGTGCCATGTTGTTAAGCTATTGAAATGTATCGTGTTTATTAGAGTTTTGAGAGGGTGTTGCAGATTGGGCAGCAGTGGGGTGCTGGGCGGGTGCTGCTGGGGCAGCAGTGGTGGGGCTGAGATTGTTGGGGCTGCGCAGCAGCCCCAAAAATCTCAAACCGCCAACCGCGAAGTCGAACCGATCACACTCTCCAGCACGCGAAAATCAATCCACTCCCGCACATCGAAACGCCGTGGAATGAACCCCCACCTGAACAGGAACTCGGTAAAGTCCTGCAGCGCCTCGATCGAGCGGCTGTCCAGGGTAGTACGCAAGCGCCGGTGCGCATCATCGCCATAGGCCGCTGCCACCCAGTACTCGCTGGTGTTCAGTTCGCGCGCCAAAAAGCGCCGCGTCTCCTCCGGGTTGGCCCAGGCCCATTGCTCGGTGCGCAGCACCGTGTCGACCAGCGTACGGCTGGCATCGAAGTGGTTTTCCAGCAAATGCCGGTCCACGGTCAGCGTGCGTGGGGTGCCATTGTTGCTGCGGATCAGCGGGTCGGGGTGGCTGCCGGTATCGACCACCACGCGCAGGCCGAACTCATGGGCCAGGTGCACCGCGTGCGCACCCTTCAGGAAGATGGCGTCGATATCGCCCCGCAGCAGGCCGATCAGCTCATTGTTGCGGCGGCTGAAGCGGCTGGTGTCCAGGCTCACTTCAGCGCCGTACAGGTGCTGCTTGGCGTCGTCGCTGTAGGTGCCGCCGTAGGGGTAGTCGACCAGCTCCACATCGGCCACCGCCAGGCCTTCGAGCTTCAGGGCGTTTTCCAGCCCGCGCAGGGCCTGGGCACGGGTGAAGTCGATCTGTACGTTGGCCCACTTGGGTATGCCGAAACGGCGGTTCTTCAGGTCGCGAATGCTGCGTACGCCGCTTTCTTCGGTGGTGAGGATCAACTGCACCTCATCACTCCACGACAGCCCCAGCACGCGGGTCTCGACGCCGCTGGCGTAGGCCCAGATGGCCGGGATGTTACCGCCGTGGCGCACCGAGTTCTGCAGGTGATGGTCGTAGTGGGCTTCGCGCACCTCGCGTTCGCTGGACTCGCGCAGAGACTGGATATTGGTGCCAAACGGCGTAAAGGCCTCGGCCAGCCGTCCCGACTGCACGGCGATGCCGAGGCCGGTGGGCACGGGGCTGTGGGTGTACCAGAGCGTTTCCAGGGGCTTGGTCATGGGGTAACGGGTTTCCTGTCCATTTGGAGGGGGGCCAGCAGTTGGTCCAGTGGTTGGCGAGTGATCCAGTCGCGCACCTCGAAGCGCGCCGGGATGAAGCGCCAGCGCTTGAGGAACTCGACAAAGTCCTGCAAGGCATCGATGGCCTGTTCGTCCAGGCGCGTGCTCAGGCGCAGGTGGGCGTCGGTGCCGTAAGCCACTTGCACCCAGTACTCGCTGCTGTTGGTTTCCCGCGCCAGGTAGCGGCGGGTTTCGTCGGGGTGCTGGTGGGCCCAGCGTTCGGCGCGCAGCACCGAGCCGAGCAGGGTGCGCACCACCTGCGGGTGCTGCGCCAGCAGGTGGCTGTCTACCGCCAGGGTGCGTGGCGTGCCGTTGTTGCTGCGGATCAGCGGGTCGGGGTGGCTGCCGGTGTCGATCACCGTGTGCAGGGCAAAGGCGTGGGCCAGTTGCACGGCGCTGGCGCCCTTGAGGAAGATTGCATCGACCTCGCCGCGCAGCAGGCCGGCCAGCTCCAGGTTGCGGCCTTCGCTCTGGGTGCTGGACACCGGTATGCCGGCCACGTTGCGCACCGGGCGGTCGCTGAAGGTGCCGTCGTAGCGGTAGTTGACCAAGTCCACGTCGCCCACTTGCAAGCCTGCCAGCTTGAGGGCGTTTTCCAGCCCGCGCAGGGCTTGCGCGCGGGTGAAGTCGATCTGTGCGGCGGCCCAGTCGGGCAGGCCGAAGCGGCGGCCCTTGAGGTCTTTCACGGTGTGAATGCCGCTGTCTGGCCGGGTCAGGATCAACTGCGCCTCATCGGCCCACGACAGGCCGATCACGCGGGTGTCCCGGCCCTGGGCGCGGGCCCAGATGGCCGGGATGCTGCCGCCGTGGCGTACCGAATTGAGCAGGCTGTGGTCGAAGTGCGATTCGCGCACGGCCTGCTGGTCGGCTTCACGCAGGGACTGCACCTGGGTGCCGAGGCCGGCCAGGTCTTCCTGCAGCCAGCCTTGCTGCACGGCGATGCCCAGGCCGGTGGGCACCGGACAGCGGGTGTACCACAGGGTATCGAGGGGTTGGCTCATGTTCAGCTCCGTTCGGCTTCAGGCACTGGCCTGCAAAGGGGTGGTGGTGGCCGCCTGCTGCACCAGCGGCAACACTTCCTGGCCGATGCGCAGGGCCTCTTCCAGGTGCGGGTTGGCGGCGAGGATGAAGGTGCTGAAACCGGCATCGCGGTATTCAGCCAGGCGTTCGGCGATATTGTGATGGCTGCCCACCAGGCCCACGGTGGGGCCGGGCTTGGCCTTGGCGAAGCCGGCCCACAGGTTGCGCGCCAGGATCAGTTCGTCGAAGCCCTGCAAGCCTTGGTGATAGGCCGCCTGGCGTGCACCGCCGACAGAGTCCGAGCCGGTCACGAAGCCCTTGGCGCTGGCGCTGGCCTTGCCTTCCAGGCGCTCGAACTGCTGGCGCAGCTCGCGCCAGGCTTGTTCTTCGGTCTCGCGGGCGAACAGGTCGACACGCAGGCCGAAACGCACGGTGCGCCCCTGCTTGTCGGCCAACTCGCGCACGCGTTCGATATGCGGCTTGAGTTTATCGATGGGCTCGGCCCAGTTCAGGTACACATCGGCGTGGCGCGCGGCCACGTCCAGTGCGGCATCGGAAAACCCGGAGAAGTACACGCCCGGTTTGCGTTCGTGTTGCAGGCCCGGCGGCAGGCTGCCGTTCTCCAGGCGGTAGATATCGCCTTCGTAGGAGAACTTTTCCTGTGTCCACAGGCCCTGGATCACGTCGAGGAATTCGCCGGTGCGCTTGTAGCGCAAGTCATGCTCCAGGAAGTCGCCATTGGCCCGTTGGCTGGTCGGGTTGCCGCCGGTGATGATGTTCCAGTCCAGCCGGCCACCGCTGAGGTTCTGCAGGATTGCCGCCTGCTGGGCGGCGTAGGCGGGCAGGGTCCAGGTGGCCTGGAAGGCGATCAGGAAGCGGATGCGCCGGGTTTCGCGGGCCAGCGCGGCGGCGGCTATCCACGGCTCCGGGCCGGTGGGCAGCAACGCACCTTCGAACCCGGCCAGCTCGGCGGCCTTGGCGACCTGGGCGATGTAGTCGATGTAGGTGAAGCCATCGGCCTGGCCATCGGGCAGGCGGCCGGGGGCGATGTTGCCTGGGCGGTGCGCGGGGTTGCCGCGGTTGTGGCGGTCGGTGGACAGCTGTGGGCCATCGGTGCCCAAGGGCAGGCGCCAGAAGAATTCGGTGGTCATGGGGGCTCCTGAAGGGGGGGGGTGTGCGTATAGGGACGGTGGTGCAACGGCTGTGCCATGCGTGGCGCGTGGCCTGTAGGGCGGGGGTTTGAGGAGTAGACGGGGAGAGGGCTGCTGCTGTGGCAGCAGTGCGGCAGCAATGGATGCTGGGGTAGCAGCATGAACAGGCCCGGCCTCTTCGCGGGTCAACCCGCTCCCACAGGTACCTCACAGGTAATTGAATGCTGTGGTGATCCTGTGGGAGCGGGTTTACCCGCGAAGAGGCCGGCAAGTCAGACTTCGATCCCCTCGGTTACAACCGCTCCCGCACTGCGCAGGTACGCGTCGTACAGCGCCGCATAGGCGCCATTACGCCCGATCAGATCGGCATGCGCCCCTTGCTCCACCACCCGCCCATTCTTCACCACGGCAATCCGGTCGGCATCGCGAATGGTCGCCAGGCGGTGGGCGATGATGATCGCAGTCCGCCCCTGGCACAGCCTGCGCAGCGCGCGCTGGATACGTCGCTCGGTGTGCACGTCCACTGCCGAGGTGGCTTCGTCCAGCACCAGCACCGCCGGGTCGGCCAGGTAGGCCCGCACCAGGCACACCAGCTGGCGCTGGCCATGGCTCAGGTGCGCGCCCAGTGGGCCGACTTCGGTTTCGTAGCGCTGCGGCAGGCGCTCCAGCACCTCGTCGGCACCCAGCTCACGGGCTGCGGCCACCAGTTGTGCATCGTCGGCAGATGGCGCGGCCAGGCGCAGGTTGTCGAGGATGCTGCCGCTGAACAGCACGTTGTCCTGCAGCACCACGCCCACGTTGCGCCGCAAGTCATGCTGGGCCAGCGCACGCAGGTCGATGCCGTCCAGCTTCACGGCGCCGTGCTGCACTTCGTAGAAGCGCGTCAGCAACTGCACCAGGGTACTCTTGCCGTGCCCGGAAGGGCCGACGATGGCCAGCACTTCACCAGCGCGAATATGTAGGTGGAGCCCGTCGATCACCGGGCGCGAGCTGTTCGGGGTATAGGCAAAGCCGACCGCGTCGAAGTCCACCTGGCCGCGCGCCCTGGACAGGGCGTGTGGCGCTGGCGGGTCGAGCACTTGTGGGCGGGTGTCGAGCAGCAGGAAAATGCGCTGCGCTGAAGCGCTGCCGGTGGCGTAGCGCTCGAACAGGTCCGACAGCTCTTGCAGCGGCCCAAGGAACAGGAACACGTAGAACAGGCTCTCGGCAACCTGGCCCACGCTGACCTTGCCCTCGGCCAGGCCATGAGCACCCACCAGCAACAGTACGGCCATGCCGGCGGTGCTGAGCAATGCGGTAAACGGGGCGAACCAGCCGGCCCGCAGGCTGCCGCGGATCAGCGCCTGGTTGAAGTCTTCCAGCAGGCGTCGGTAACGTGCCTGGTTGGTCTGCTCTTGCCCGCACTGTTGGATCAGCCGCACTCCACTCACACTTTCCACCAGGTGTGCGGTGAAGCGGCTGCGCTGCTCGGCCACCTTGGCCCAATTGCGCTGCGAAACCCGTTTGAAGCGCCAGGTGGCCACGACCAGCAACGGTACGGTGGCAGCCAGGCTGTAGAAGAAGCTGGGGTCGATGCGCCACAGCATTACCGCTGCCAGGCCGCAGCGCAGCAAGGCGCCGAGCAGCTCGGGCGGGCCCTGCACCAGCAAGGGCTCCAGCGCATCCACGTCCCGGTCGGCACGGGAAATGATGCGCCCGGCACGGGTCTGGTCGAAGTAGCTCACCGACAGCGCCTGCACATGGGCGAACACTTTCACCCGTAAGGCGTTGAGCACGCCGATCGCTGCGCGCCCGGCGATGAACTGCGACACCCCGGCCAGCAGAAAGCGCCCCAGCCAGCTCGCGGCCAGCCCCAGGCCCAGCCACAGTACCAGGCGCTCGTCGAGCAGCCAGTGGTCGGCGCTGGGCACCAGGCCCTTGTCCAGCAGTTCCCGCACGAACCACGGGCGCAGGAACACGGTAAATACCAGCAGCAGCTCGATGCCGATCACGGCAAGGATCTGCCCGCGAATGGGCTGCAACAGCGGCAGCAAGCGGTGGAACATGCCCCGGTCCAGCGCCTGGCGGGCCAGGCGTTGTTCGATGTCGATATCGCTGGCGGGGGTGTGCTGCGCATCAGTCATGGTCGATCCCCAGCAAGTCGCGGTAATGGGCGTTGTTCGTGCACAGCTCGGCATGGCTGCCGTTGGCAGTGATGCGGCCGTTTTCCAGCATCAGCACGCGGTCGGCCAGCAGCAGGGTGGAGAGGCGACTGGTGATCAGCAGCAAGGTCGGGCCTTGGCCGCTGGCGCTGTGCAGGCGGCGGATGTTGTGCAGCACCTGGCGTTCGCCCAGGGCATCCAGGGCGCTGGTGGCGTCGTCGAGGCACAGGATGTCCGGCGCGCCGAGCAGCGCCCGGGCCAGGCACAGGCGCTGGCGCTGGCCGCCGGACAGGGTCACGCCGCGGTCGCCCAGCGGCGTGTCGAGGCCGTGGGGCAGGCGTTCCAGCACGTCCTCTGCAGCGGCCAGGCGCATACCTTCACGCAACTGGGCGTCACTGGCCTGCGGTGCGGCCAGGCGCAGGTTGGCGGCCAGGCTGTCGGAGAACAGAAAGCTCTCCTGGGGCAGCACCTGCACACGGCGGCGCAGGTCGGCCAGGTCGAGGTCACGCACGTCGTGCCAACCTGCAGTATCGCTGCCGACCTGGACGCTGCCGTGCTGTACATCGGCCAAACGTGGCAGCAGGCTGGCCAGCAGGCTTTTACCTGTGCCGGTGGCGCCGACCAGCGCCACCACCTCACCGGGCAGCAGGGTCAGCGAGCAATCCTGCAGGATAGGCCGGCCAGCTTCTGCTGCACTGACTTGCACCTGGTTCACCTTCAGCCCCAACGGCCCTTCGGGCAGGGTGGCATGGCCGCCGACGATGGCCGGGCGTTCGTCCAGCAGTTGCCAGATGCGTTCGGCACTGGCGCGGGCATCGGCGAAAGTCTGCATCACCCGGCCGATGCCTTCGATGCGGAACACCAGCGTGGTGGCCACCAGCAGCGAAGTGACCAGCTCACCGATGCCCAGCGCGCCGGCCGCCACGCGATGGGCGCCGTACACCAGAATCCACACATGCCCCAGCGCCACCACCGCCTGCGGCAGCGGAATGCGCGAACTGGCGTAGGCAAGGGCGGCGCGGGCATGACCGGTGAACACCTCCACCTGCCGGGCGAAGCGGGCAATGCGTTGCTGTTCCAGGCCAAATGCCTTGATCACCCGCACGCCACCGATGCCTTCGGCGAGGTCCTGGCTGACCTGGTCATAGGCGGCGCCCACGGCACGGTCGAGGGTGACCAGGCGATCGGTCTGCACAACGAACAGCCATAGCCCGGCGCCGGTCAGCAGCAGTGGCACCAGCCCCAGCAGCGGGTCGTACCAACCCAACAGGCCCACCGCAACGATTACCACCAGCGGGGTTTCGATGATCTGCCGCCAGAAGGTGATCAGCGCGTCGCGCACTTTGTCGGCATCGCGGGTGGTGCGTGTGACCAGTTCGCCCATGCCGTGGTGCCAGTGATAGCCCAGATGCAAGCGCTGCACCTGGCTGAGGATGCGTTCACGCAGGCGCGTGAGCAGGGCCTGGCTGAGCACCAGCGACAGCACGGCGGCGGCGTATTGCAGCAGGCCGCGGCCCAGGGCGATGGCCAGCAGCAGCCACAACCAGTGCCAGGCCACGCGGGCGTCCAGGCTGCCGTCGGCCAGGCGCAGCACGGCGCGGCCGGCGCTGACATCATCGACCGCATGGCCGATCAGCCACTGCTGCCAGGCCAGGCCGAGGTTGCCGGCAATGTACAAGGCAGCGACCAGAGCAAAGCGCCAAGGCATTTCGCGGTAGATGGCCAATGCCCGAAGAAGCGGGTGGTTCATGTAGATGCTCGATCAGAATGCGACGCCGCCCTTGTAGGAGCGGCCTTGTGCCGCGAATGGGGCGCGACGCGCCCCCCGGCCCCAAATGGATTCAACGGCGGGTAGCGCCCTGGCTCTCCTTGGCATTGAGCACCGCCGTGTACTCCCCCGGGTCGGCCCCGTTCAGGTAGTAGTTGCCCACGTTGTGCAGCCGCCAGCGGATCGGGTCGTGGGTGGTGTGCACCCGGGCATTGCGCCAGAAGCGGTCGAGGTTCCACTTGCTCAGCGAAGCGCTGGCCCCCAGCAACGAGAACAGGTCACTGGAAATCTTCAGCGATGCAGCATCGGAATGCGCACGGGCGGTAGCTACCGACAAGATCAGCTCATCCTGCAACGCCTTGTTTTCCGGGTCGCGCTCGTGTTCGTCGAACACCCGCGCCGCCTCGCGCAGCACCGACTCGGCACCGCGCAGCGCCACGGCATACTCACCGATCTGGCGAATGACATGCGGCTCGTCACTGGCGCGCTCTACGCCGCTCTCCACCCAGGCCCGGGCATGCTCGCGCAGGTACTCGACAGCCGCCTGCAAGGCGCCAGCGGCGATGCCGGTGTCGATGGCGGCGTGGAGGATCTGCGGGAAGGTCAGGCCGGTGCGCTTCATCGGCCCGGCACGGCGGGTCAGGTAGCGCTCGTCGAGCACGATGTTGTCGAAATTTACCGTACCGCTTACCGAGTTCTGCTGGCCGAAGGCTTGCCAGTCATCGATCAGGGTCAGCCCGGGGGTGTCGCGATGCAGCAGCACGCCGACGCCGCCGTCTTCGCTGGCGGCGGTCAGCGAGATCCACTCGGCCAGGTAGGAACCGGTGGAGTAGAACTTGCTGCCGTTGAGTACCCACTGGCCATCGGCGCTGCGCTCGACGCGGGTCTTGAGCGCGAACTTGTTCTTGCCGCCGACTTCGGCCAGGGCGTTGCCGAAGCGCTTGCCGGCGAGCACGTCGGCAATCAGCCGGTCGCGTACTTCATCGGGGTAGCCGGTAAAGATGCCGCGCAGCATCACGTTGTGAATTTGCAGCAACTGGCCGACACCGCCGTCGGCAGTGGAGACCAGGCGCACGGTTTCGACCACGGTCTGCACCGAGGCACCTAGGCCGCCGAACTGGGCGGGCACAGCGATGGCGGTCAGGCCGCTGCTGGACAACAGCTCGGCCTGGCGGTGGGGCAGCTGGCCATTGTTGCGCGGGTCGGCGGCCAGTTCGGCGATTTGCGCGGCCACCTGGCGGGCGGTTTCGATGGCGTCGGCTTCGCTGGTCAGGTGGCGGGCGGGGGAGGGTTCTATGGCACTCATGGTGGGGTCTCGAATTGTCTGAAGGGCTAGTGCGCCTGTTTCGCGGGCTTGCCCGCTCCCACAGAGGCGGCACTGCCCTTGAGGGTTGTGCTGGCCGTTGTGGGAGCGGGCATGCCCGCGAATGGCCACACCGCGGTACCAAGCCCTAGAGCAATATCTTTGCCACCCCTCTTCAGGCCCCAGCCTGCGTGGCTTGTACAAGCTCTTGCTGCGCCAGCAGCAGCCACCCTGCTGATCTGGCAGCACCCCACCCGCAATCCTGCTCCCAGCCAAGCACCCAGCTCCCTGAAAAAATACTAAAACCCAGGTAAATCAAGGCCTCCAGCGGTTGGCACGCACACTGCAATGGTGCTTGCACGACGCCCAAGGAGCCCCCCATGACCTTCGCAACCCCCACAGCAAAACGCCTGGCAGACGACCCATCCGCCCTGGAACGCATCTGGTTCACGCGTTGCCCGGTGCCCACCGCCTCAGGCCTGGCCTACAAGCTCGGCTGGCTTGAGCAAGAGTTTGCTGCCGATGGCTTGCCCGTCTCGACCCTGCAGGAGGCCCGTCAGCTTGGCCATCACCACTACGATCACCAACTGCCTGGGCTGTTTCGCGAAGGCGGCAACGTGCCGGCGCTGGCGGCGCGTGCGGCCGGCTCGCCCAGCCGGCTGATCGGCCTGACCTGGATCGAGGAATGGCAAACCATCCTGGTCCGCCCGGATTCCGGCATCCGCAGCGCCGCCGACCTGCACGGCAAACGCCTGGCGCTGCCGGCCTGGGGCGACAGTCGGCCGGGCAGCATTGCCCGGGCCATGAGCCTTCACGGTTACAAAGGCGCCCTGGCATCGGCAGGCCTGCACCTCGATGACGTGCAACTGGTGGAAGTGGCCCTGCTCGACCAGGCCAGTGCCGCCACCCCGGCGCTGGGCTTGCAGCGGCTATGGTCGGGGCTGGAATACCTGGCGCGCGGTGAAGTCGATGCCGTGTACGTGAAAGGCGCGGCGGCCGCCGATGCCGCACGCCGGCTGGGCCTGGTGGTCGGCGTCGACCTCGACCTGCTGCCCGACCCACGCCACCGCATCAACAACGGCACCCCGCGGCCGATCACCGTGCATCAGCGGCTGCTCGACAACCATTTCGACCTGGTGGTGCGCTTCCTTGCCCAGACCTTGCGTGCCGCCGAGTGGGCAGCCGGCAACCGCGACGCGCTCAACCGCATTCTCGAAGAAGAAACCCGTGCGGGCAGCCAGGGCGTGGCCGAGGCCTACCGCGGTGACTTCCACACCACCCTGGCGCCGGACCTGTCCGCACAGCGGCTGGTCTTCCTCGGCACACAAAAAGACTTCCTGTACCTGCACGGTTTCCTCGAAGCCGATTTCGACATTGCCGACTGGGTCGACCCGCGGCCTCTGCAAGCTGCCCATGAACTGCTGGCCCAACGCCGCGCCTGACCTGACTGGAGATTGAACATGACCGTACTGATCAACGAACGCCCCATCACTGCCGAACTGCAAGCCTTCATCGACCAGGTAGTGGCCGAAGCCGAAGCGGCCTTCAGCGTCTTTCGCGAAACCAACACCATCACCGCCAATGGCACGGTCGGTTTCATCGAGCGTGTGCCGGGTGAAGAGCTGCTGGTGTCGGTGAACTACGGCGGGCCGTGGAACCATCGCAAGCCGTTGCAGGCCACCGTTACCGACTTTGCCGGCAACGTCATCGTCGGCAAGGGCAAAGGCGGCCTTGGGCGTTATACCAAGCTGTTCCAGACCCATCCCGACGTCACCACCGTGTCGCACGTGCACAGCCCTTACCTGGGTGCCTGGGCGCAAACCCACCGCACCTTGCCGTTCCACTACGTGCCGGTGCAGCGCTACCAGCTGGCCCGCGAGCTGCCGGTGTACATCGACCGGCGCCAGGCCGAGGTGGACTTCATCCTCGACAAGATCGCCGAGAACCCGTTCAACCTGGCAATCCTGGAAGCCAACGGCGGCGCCACGGTGTGGGGCAAGCAGGGGCTGCGGGCCACGGCGGAGTTCATCCTGTTGCTGGAGGAGGGGGCGCAGATCCAGTTGCTGGCCGATGCCCTGGGCGGGTCGCGGCCTTACGGGCCGGGGGTGCTGACCCAGCAGTGGAAGATGAGCGGGTTGTACGACCGTGCAACCGAACTGGGCCTGGTGCCTGGCATCGATCGGCGTAACTGATGCGATCGCTGGGGGCGCTTTGCGCCCCTATCGCGACACAAGGCCGCTCCCACAAGGACATGCGTACGCCGACCAATGTGGGAGCGGCCTTGCGTCGCGATAGGGCTGCGCCGCAGCCCCAGAGGCCTGCCCTCAAACACCTCATCTGAAAAGGACCCGCCCCATGGCAGTAAAAATCCTCTGGTACCTCACCACCCCCGACGGCCCGTACCCCTGGGAACCCGAAGGCCGTTGGCACACCGACTTCGAACACCTCAAGCAACTGGCCATCGCCGCGGACCGCCTGGGCTACTACGGCTCGCTGCTCGGCTCCAGCCCCAACGAAAGCCTGGCCGTGTCGGCAGCGCTGATCGACGCCACCAAGCGCCTGCGCTTTCTGGTCGCCCAGCACCCGGGCGAGTTGTCGCCAGCGGTGTTGGCCAAATGGGCGCTCACCTTCGACCAGTTCTCCAACGGCCGCCTGCTGTTCAACGTGGTCAACGGCAACGACGCCGGCCTGGCCACATTGGGCGTGCATTACCCGCACGACGAACGCTACGACTTCAGCCTGGAATACTGGCGCGCCTTCCAAAGCTTCTACGCGGGCGAAACGGCGGGTTACGACGGCCGCTACGTCAAGCTGTCACCCCGTTCGCCCGCCGCAGCCCATCACCCGCTGGGCGGTTGGCACCCACCCAGGCAAAAGCCCGGCATCCCGCTGTGGGGCGCCGGCACGTCGGCACCGGGCGTGGCCCATTCGGTGCAACTGCTCGATGTCTACCTGAGCTTCGCCGACACCCCGCAAAAGCTCGGCGACAAGTTCCGCCGGGTGGCAGCCGAGGCGGCCAGGATCGGCCGCGAACTGACCTACGGCACCCGCCTGCAAGTGATCGTGCGCGAAACCGAGGAAGAGGCCTGGGCCCATGCAGAGCGCCTGTTGCAGCGCACCTCGCTGGCCACCGCGCGCGCGGCCATCGAACGCCAGTTGCCTGCCGGGCAAACCTTCGACAGCTACGTCAGCGACGACCCGCGCATCCAGCGCAACCTCGACAGCATCCGCGCCGGGCGCCTGCCCACGGCCCGTGAGCTGGAGATCTACCCCAACGTCTGGCTGGGCCCCAGCCTGTTCGGCTTCAACATCCTCGGCCCTGCCGCCGGCACTTACCTGGTCGGCAGCGCCGAACAGGTCGCCGAGCGGATCCGTGAGTACGAGGCCCAGGGCACGTCGGCATTCATCCTGTCGGGCTTCCCGCTGATCGATGAGGCGCACCGGGTGGCAGACCTGCTGTTCCCGCTGCTGGACCTGGACCATGGCTTCGAGGTGCCGCGCCTGGGGGCAGTCAGCAAGCCCGGCGTGGCGCAACCGGCGTAAGGAGAGGGTGATGAGCGAGTTGTTTTCGCGCCGGGTGTTTCTCGGCAACAGCCTGGCCGTTGGCGGCAGCCTGCTGCTCGGCGGCGGGCTGCTCAGTGGCTGCGACAGCGGCGCACCGGCAGCCGCCAGTGCGGCGCTGCCAGGTACGCCGGTGCGCGGTGGGCGCTTGCGGGTGGGCATTATCGATGGCGACCAGGCCGGCAACCTTGATGCGCACAAGCCGGTGGGCGGCGGCATCATCCGTGGCTGGGCGCTTTACGCCAAGTTCTGGGAATGGAACGCCGACGTCAGCACGCGCCTGGCACTGGCCGAGTTCGCCGAGCCGAATGCCGACGCCAGCGCCTGGACCATCCGCCTGAAGCCTGGGCTGGAGTTTCACCACGGCAAAAGCATCACCGCTGACGACATGCTGTTTTCCATCCTGCGCCTGACCGACCCGCAACTGGCCTCGCCCTTCGCCGGGCTGGTCGGCGCTATCGATCGGCAGGCCCTGCGCAAGCTGGACGAGCGCACTGTCGAAATACGTTTCAAGCAGGGGCAAAGCTTCTACCCGCTGGATGAAACGCTGATCAGCTTCGGCGGCATCGTGCCCACCGACTACCATCCGGTGACCAACCCGGTCGGTGCCGGGCCGTATCGGCTGAAAAGCTTCATACCTGGCCAGCGCTCGCTCTATACCCGTTTTGAAAACTACTACAAGCCTGACCGCCCCTATGCGGACGAGCTGGAAATCATCGAATTCAAGGACCAGGTGTCACGGGCCGCAGCGCTGCGCGCCGGTCAGATCGACGTGGCCAGTGGCGTGCAGGCCGAGCACAGCGCGTTGCTCAAGGCCGACCCACGGCTGCGCCTGTATGCCTCACCCAGCACCTCGTTCACCGGCTTCAACCTGAACCTGGCCAAGGCGCCGTTCCAGGACGTACGGGTACGCCAGGCATTTCGCCTGCTGGCCGACCGTCAGGAACTGGTGGCACGTGGGCTCAATGGCTTTGGCCGGGTGGCCAACGACCTGTATTCGCCCCACGACCCCACCTACAACCACGCCATTGCCCAGCGCCCGTACGACCTGGACCAGGCCCGCTCGCTGCTGCGCCAGGCGGGGCAGGACGATTTGCGTGTGGAACTGACCACCACGCCAGGGCCTGGCGTCAACGCCGCGCTGGTGTTTGCCCAGCAGGCCCTCAAGGCCGGGGTGCAGGTGAAGGTCAACCAGGTGGACGGGGCCGTCTTCAACGGCCCGCAACGCGAGCAATGGCAGCTGTCGCCGGGCTCGACCCCGGCGCGCGGCTTTCTTGCCTCGGCGCTGCACAACGATGCACCGCAGGCCATCTACAACCGCAGCAACTTCCACGACCCGCGCTTCACCGAACTGTTCCAGCAGGCTCTGGCCCAACCCGACCTGGTGCGGCGCACGGCCTTGGTCCACGAAGCCCAGGCCATCCAGCATGAGCGTGGCGGGTTGCTGATCTGGGGCTTTTCCGACGTGCTCGATGCGGCGTCGGCCAAGGTTGGCGGGCTGGCCCCGGAACAGACCACCTTCGCCTCTTGGCGCTTTGACGAACTCTGGTTGAACCCCAATGCCTGATCCTCGACACACATCCCGCACGCCGGCCTGGCTGGCCTGGTTCATCGGCCGCCTCGGTTACGGGCTGCTGACCGCCTGGGTGATCAGCCTGGTGGTGTTCATCGCCACCCAGGCGCTGCCTTCGGACCCGGCACGGGTGATCCTCGGCCCGGATGCGCCACTGGAAAGCATCCTCACCCTGCAACGGCAACTGGGCCTCGACCAGCCGATCCTGGTGCAGTACCTGCGCTGGCTGGGCGCAGCGTTGCGCGGGGACCTGGGCATTTCGCTGGACTCACAGGTACCGGTGGCGCAGCTGCTGTTCGGCCGCTTGGGCCATACCTTGGCCCTGCTGATCGGGGTGTTGGCGCTGGTGGTGCCGGTGGCCCTGCTGCTGGGGGTGAGCCTGGCCCTGCGGCGTGACAGCCGGCTGGACCGCTGGGGGCTGTCGGCGCTGATTCTGCTCAAGGCCACGCCGGGCTTTTTGCTGGCCATTGGCCTGGTGCTGCTGTTTTCCATGCCGGGCATGGGCTGGCTGCCGGCGGTGTCGATCCTCGACCCGCAGTTGCCGTTGTGGCGGCAGTGGCCGTCGCTGGTGCTGCCGGTGCTGGCCCTGAGCCTGACGGCGCTGCCGTACCTCACGCGCATGGTGCGGGCCTCGATGATCGAGGCGCTGGAGTCCGAGTATGTGATCGCCGCGCGCCTGCGGGGTGTGCCCGAGCGGCGCATCGTCTGGCGGCACACCTTGCCCAATGCCCTGACCCCGGCGATCCAGGGCGTGGCGCTGACCCTGCGAACGTTGGTTGGCGGTGCGCTGCTGGCCGAGGTGATCTTCAGCTACCCGGGTATCGGCACTGCATTGAACGCGGCGATACAGATGCGCGACCTGCCGATGATCCAGGGCGTGGTGCTGGTCATTACCTTGGCGGTGGTGTTGATCAACCTGCTGGCCGACCTGTTGACGGTATTGCTCACCCCCAAGCTGCGCACGGCGCGCCGGGTGCGGATGATCCGCCGTATCCGGGGCGGCATTCGGCCCTGGTGGCGACGCGGGCGCAGCACCCCTGCCCAGGAGGCGACCCATGATTGAATCCCGTTGGCTGGCCGACCCACAGGTGCGCCGTGGCGCCGTGATCACCTTGCTGGTGGCGCTGCTGGCCGCTTTCGGCCCCTGGCTGGCACCCCATGCGCCCATGGCGATGGTCGGGCCGGTGTACGGCCCCCCGGCTGCCGGGGCACCGCTGGGGCACGACTTTCTGGGCCACGACCTGCTCTCTCGGTTGCTCAGCGGCGGCCTGTCGGTGCTGTGGATGTCGGTGGCAGCAGCCACCCTCGCATTGCTGGCTGGCGGCAGCCTGGGCCTGTTGGCCGGGTTCTCGCGCAGGCGCCTGGACCAGGCGATCAGCTGGGCGGCGGACGTATCGCTGGCGTTTCCGGACCTGATCCTGGTGCTGCTGATCGTGTCCATGCTTGGCCGTGCACCTTGGCTGATCGTGCTGACCGTGGCCATCGCCTTTACCCCAGGGGTGGTCCGTCTGGCCCGCGGCAGTGCCGTGGCGGTGGCTGGGCAGGAGTACGTCGAGGCGGCGCAGATGATGGGTTACCCGCGGTGGCGCATCCTCTTTCATGAAATCCTGCCGAACATCCTCACGCCCCTGCTGGTGCACTTCGGCAACATGCTGACCTGGGCGGTGGGCATGCTGTCCGGCTTGAGTTTTCTGGGCTACGGGGTGGCACCGCCGGCGGCGGACTGGGGCCTGATGATCAACGAAAACCAGGCCGGCCTGCTGGTGCAGCCCTGGGCCGTACTGGCACCTGCATTGCTGATCGGGATGTTTGCCTATGGCACCAACATCCTGGCCGAAGGGATTGGCCGGGCCAGTGCAAGGATTGGGGAGAAGCAGCCATGAGCGCGCTGTTGAATGTGGCAAGTGAAGTGTTGCAAGTCAGCGACCTGCGGGTAGAGCTGGCCGGGCAGGTCGATGTGCTGGCCGAGGTGTCGTTCAGCGTTGCGGCAGGCGAAATTGTTGGCCTGGTGGGCGAGTCCGGCTCGGGCAAGACCACCTTGGCCACGGCGTTGCTGCGCCATGCCCGGCAGGGTGCGCGCATTGTGGGCGGGCAAGTGGTGGTGGCCGGGCAATCGCTGCTCGAACTCGAAGGCGAGGCCTTGCGCCTGGCCCGTGGCGGGCTGGTCGGCTACGTGGCCCAGGACCCGGCCACGGCGCTGAACCCTGCGCTGCGCCTGCGGGCTTTGCTGCGTGAAACCTTGTTGGCGCACCAGCCTGCGTTGTCGCGTGAAGCGGTGCGCCAGCGCATCGGCCAAACCCTGCTGGATGTGGGGCTGCCCGATGACGACGCCTTCCTGCGGCGGTTCCCGCATCAACTGTCTGGCGGGCAGCAGCAGCGGGTGATGCTGGCGCTGGCGTTCGTCTTGCGGCCAAAGCTGATCGTACTCGACGAGCCCACCACGGCGCTGGACGTGACTACCCAGGCCCATGTGCTGCAGACCCTCAAGCGCCTGTGCCGTGACCAAGGTGTGGCGGCGCTGTACGTCACCCATGATCTGGCGGTGGTGCGCGACCTGGTCGACCGGGTGATGGTGATGTACGCCGGGCGCCTGGTGGAAATGGCCGGGCGCGAAGGGTTGTTCCGCGCACCGCTGCATCCCTACACCCGCGCGTTGCTCGCGGCCATTCCCGACATTGCCCGGCGCCAGCCGTTGCAGGCGATTGCCGGGCATGCGCCGGCACCAGGGCAGCGCCCGGACGGCTGTGCGTTTGCGCCGCGCTGCGGCAGGCGTCGTGCAGAGTGTTCAGTGATCGAGCCGTCTTTGCTGGCGCATGACGGCGGGCATCGGGTGGCCTGCCTGGTGCCGCACCGAGAGCCGCTGCCCATGGGTGAGGTGGCTGCCCAGGCCGCTGCTGCGCCGGGCAAAGCGGTGTTGCTGGAGGTCTGCGGGCTGGATGTCGCTTACGATCGGCAGGTGCTGTTCGATGTTTCCCTGCGGGTGGGCCAAGGAGAGTGCCTGGCGCTGGTGGGCGAGTCGGGTTCGGGCAAGACCAGCCTGGCCAGGGCCATTGCCGGGCTGGGCGAAAACGTTCAGGGGCAAATGAGCTACGCCGGCGAGCCTTTGGCGTTTGCCGCGCGCGAACGCGATGCCCGGCTGCGTCACCAGATCCAGTATGTGTTCCAGAACCCCTATCGTGCGTTGAACCCAAGGCAGACCATCGGGCAAACGCTCAGCGCGCCGTTGGCGCACTTTTTCGGGATACGCGGTGGTGAAGCGCGCGAGCGGGTCGAGGCCGTGCTGGCGCGGGTGTCGCTACCGGCGCGTGTGGCCGACTTGTATCCGCATAGCTTGTCCGGTGGCGAGCGCCAGCGCGTGGCGATTGCCCGGGCGTTGATCTGCGAGCCGAAGCTGCTGGTGTGTGACGAGATCACTTCCGCGCTGGATGTGTCGGTGCAGGCATCGATACTGGCCTTGCTGCAGCGATTGCAGGGGGAGGGGCTGACCTTGTTGTTCGTCACCCATGACCTTGGGGTGGTGCGGGCGATTGCCGACCGCGTGCTGGTGTTGCGCCGGGGGCGGGTGGTGGAGCAGGGTATTGCCGATCAGGTTCTGGGGCGACCGGTTGATGCTTATACCCGCACGCTGGTGGAGCATTCGCCGAGGTTGCGGGTTGGCCTCTAGGTGCTTGCCTTGGGGGGATGCACCCGGCAACCCAGATGCACCCCAAAGCCATACCCCCCCACCTTCACCCCACAAACCGGGCCTGGCGGCGCCGAACTTCCTCGCGCACCGCTGGAATCACCCAGCGCCCGTAATCCACCGTGTCATACAGCGGGTCGTAGCCCCGGTTGAGAAAGGTGGTCACCCCAAGGTCGACATAATCGAGCAGCGCCTGGGCCACGGTCTCCGGCGTGCCCACCAGCGCGGTAGTATCGCCATAGGCGCCCACCGCAGTCGCCGTCGGCATCCACAACGCCCGGTCATGCCGGTCGGCGCGGGCGGCAGCGGCGAGCAGGCGTTCGGAGCCGGTGCCCTTGATGCGCTTCTGCCAAGGGCTGTCTGCCGCAAACTGTGGGTTGGCCTTGATCTGCGCGAGGATCTGCTCGGCACGCTGCCAGGCTTGCTCCTCGGTGGCACCCAGGATCAGCCGTACCGACAAGCTGACCCTCGGCGCCGCTACGCCTGCGGCGTTGGCGGCAGCCTTGAGTTTGCCGATCTGTTCGGCGACGCCGCTCAGCGGCTCACCCCACAGGGCATACAGATCCGCATGCTTGACGGCGATCTGGTAGGCGATGTCGGACGAGCCTCCGAAGGAAATCGGGATATGCGGCTGCTGCAGCGGCTTCACCGGTGAAAAGGCACCCTTGATATTGAAGTAGCGGCCCTCGAAGTCGAACGGCTCCTCGGCCGTCCAGGTGCGACGGACTATCTCCAGGTATTCGTCGGCACGCCGGTAGCGCTCGGTCTTGTCCAGCAGCGTATCCCCCTCTTGCGGCTCGGCGGTGATACCGGTGATCGCATGCAGGCGGATGCGCCCGCCGCCGGTGGTGTGGTCGAGGGTGGCGAATGCCCGTGCGGCCACCGTCGGCGCGGTCAGGGCCGGGCGGTGGGCAATCATGAAACCCAGGCGTTCGGTGTGCGCGGCAGCATAGGCGGCTATCTGCAGGCTGTCGGCGCTGCCCGGGCCGCTGGCGATCAGCACCCGGTCGAACCCGGCATGCTCATGGGCGCGGGCGTGGTGACGGATGAATGGCAGGTCGAAGTCGGGTGTGCGAACGCCACGGGTCTCGGACCACTGGCGGGGGAAGATCATGCCGACAAATTCAATGGACATGGCTGAGGCCTTTCAGGTTGAGGATGATCAGAACTGGTAATCGACCTGGGCCAGCAGCGTACGGCCCGGCATCGGTTGCAGGAAGGTGTTGGTGGAGCCAGCCAGGCCACTGACGAAATTCAGCTCGTCGGTGACGTTGAGCATGCGCACCGTCACGCCCCACTGCGGCTGGCGGTAGTACACGGCAAGGTCGAGGTTGTATTCGTCCGGCACTTTCACCGTCTTGCTCAGGTTCAAGTACCAGCTGCTGGTCCACCAGCCGGAAAGCTCGACGCCAAACCCTGAGTCGAAGCGGTAGTCGACATACCCGCCGGCGTTGTATTCAGGGATCTGCACCGCATCGAACTTGCCGGACGGGCGCTGGTTGAGGCTGTTGTTGTCGCCGAATACGGTGCCGTTGTCGGGGATGAAGCCGGCCGAGGCGAACCCGGCCTGGCTGGTGAACTCGTTGTAGGCGCTGATGCGGCTGAGGTTGAGGCCGCCGCGCAGGTGCAGGTCCTGGTAGCGCAGGGTCGCTTCCCAGCCTTTGACGATCAGCCGGGCGATATTGTTGTTGCTGTCCGGTGACTGGTCGCGGGCCTGCTTGTAGGCAGCCAGGGTGAAGAACAGCTGGTCGGGCAGAGCCTCCACTTTCAAACCCACCTCATGCAACACGCTCAGGCTCTCGAAGGCCAGTGGGTTGAGCTGGTTGGCCCCCGTGCCGCTGCCCCAGCCCAGGCCATTGGTGAAGAAGCCGGTATTAACCGCGAGGGAACGGTCGAACGTGTAGTACAGCGTGCTGTTTTCCGTGGGTTTGAAATAGGGACTGACCTGCACCGAGAACAGCCGGTAGTTGTCCGAGTCCTTGCGCGGGCTGCCGCCGGGCAGCACAAAGGGGTTTTCGATACCTGCGTCGATCCAGCTGCGGCTGGCGCCCACGTTCAAGCCCACGCGTTCGCCCAGGCGCAGGTTGTGCTGACTGAACAGGGTCTTGGTGGTCCAGGTGCTGTCGGCGGTGTAGGGCGCTACCGACTCGGCATACAGGCCATGCCCGGCCGGGTACATGGCGGGCAGGTTGAGCCAGCCGTAGTAGCTGGAAAACTGCGGCACACCGGGTTGGCCGATCCAGGCAGCGTTGCCACCGGCGGGGTTGCGGCCGCTCAGGCCGAGCAGGTCGCCGGGGTTCTTCAAGGTAGGGTCGAGGGTCAGGTCATAGGCGTTGATGGTGCTGCCGAAGCTGTTGTTGGCGGCGATCGACTCGTTGCGCTCGCGGCGATAGACCAGCCCGGTGTTGCTGTCGTCGATCAGGGTCAGGTCGCCCAGCTGAAGTTGGCCACGGGCGCGGAACTCGAAGCGGTTGTCGAAGATGTCGTCCTTGCCCTGCACCTGGAACGCCCCGACGGCATCTGTGGTGTCGGTGGAGTGCTGGTAGAAGGTGCTGTTGGCCAAGGTGATCGACGGGGTCAGGTCGCCTTCGACGCGCAGCTGCGTGGTAAAGCGCCGCGAACGGTTTTCGTCCTGCGCGCGCTGGCCGGTTTGTGACGATAGCGAGGTCAGGCCGTTGCCCGCCAGCGACGGGTCATAGACCCAGCCACGCAGGCTGCCGGGGTTGGCCTGGGTGTTGGGCGACGCGCCCTGGAAGCTGCCGTTGACCACATGGTACTGGCCCTGGGCGTTGCGCTGGCGCTGCACCCAGCCGAGCACCTGGGCATCGGCAGCGCCGGAGGACAGCACTGGCGACCACAGGGTATTGCCGTTCTGGATGATTGGGGTGGCGCGGCCGGCGTAGTACTTGCCGTGGTCGACCAGGTCCTGGGTGGCGCGGTTCCAGCCGTGGGTGATGTTGTAGTCGTAGTAGTCATCGTAGGCGGCGTTCCAGTCGACCCGAAGGTTGTCGTTGCGCCAGGCGAGGGCACCGTAGAAGGCGTCGAAGTTGTTCTCGACGTTGTCGTAGAAGTCTTCCTGGCGCTGGCGGGTGATGCTCAGCCGATAAGCCAGGTTGTCCGTCAGCGGGCCGGTGTTGTCGATGCTGAACCTGGTGGCATCGCGTGATTCACCATCGGGGATCCAGCTGCCGATTTCGCCGCTGAGCCTGGTGCGGAAACGGTTGAAATCGGGCTTCTTGCTCAGGTAGTTGACGTAGCCGCCACTGCCGCTGACCGAACCGTAGGTCACTGACGACGGCCCGGCGACGATGTCGGCGCCTTCGTAGGCGTTGAAGTTGGCCGGGTGGCGAACCCCGTAGGCGCGCTGGCCATCCTGGAACACCTCGGTGTTCTGCCCGCGCATCTGCGGGGCGATGCCGGCGTTCTGGCCACCGCCGCGGGTGATGCCGGGGGCGTACTTGACCAGGTCGTCGGAGCTGCGGATCGGGTCGTTGGCCAGTTGCCCGGCGTTGATCTGGGTGACCGAGCGCGGGGTGTCCAGCACCTTGGCTTCCAGGCCGCCGTAGATCGAGGCTGGCGTGCGGCTGGGCAGGGCGTCGTTATCGGGCTGTTCGGCCTGCACGGTGACGGTTTGCAGCTGGGTGTCTTCGGCGTGGGCCAGCGGCGCGCTGGCTGCCAGAATGGCCAGCGCCAGTGCGCTGGGCTGGAAATTGGGGTGCAGCAAGGTAACGCGGGGCATTGGCTGGGCCTCGTTCAATAGCAGGAATGTGGGAGAAACGAGGGCGCAGCCGCGCCTGCGGTTGGTTTGTTTTTTGTGTTGCCTGTCCCGGCCCTATCGCCGGCAAGCCAGCTCCCACAGGGACTGCATGGGCTTGAAGGCTGGCGCCATCCCTGTGGGAGCTGGCTTGCCGGCGATAGGGCCGGGACAGGCGGTAGAGGGCCTGCAGGTCAACTTCTGAGCCACAGGCTCTCGAACCGCCAGGTACTGAACAGCGACTGCTCGGCCTGCGCGCCACCCACGCGTGTGCTGACACTGTCGAGCAGGTCGGCAAAGCCCCAGATCAGCATGCCGCCGCGCTCGTACTGAATGCGTTGCGCGCGGTGCACCAGCGCCTTGCGTTTTTCTAGGTCCGGCTGGGCCATGGCGGCGAGGAAGGCCTCGCTGAATTCGCGGTCGTGGAAGTGGGTCTTGTTGGCTACTGCGAACGGCGCGTCGGTGTGGATGGCACTGGCCAGGTACGGCGCACCGATGCTGCCGCCGGTGCTCAAGGTCCAGTCGTCGCGCTGTGGGCCCTGGAAGGTGGCCAGGTCGACCTGGCGCACGTTGAGGGTGACGCCGATACGTCGGGCCTGCTCGGCCAAGACCAGGGCCGAAGCCAGCCCCGGCCCTGGTGTGGTCACCAGGTCCACCTGCAACTGTTCATGGCCGGCTTCGCGCAGCAACTGCGCTGCCCGCTGCGGGTCGTAGGGGCGCGGGCCGATGCTGTGATCGAAGGTGGGATCGAACGGTGCATACAGGTCGTTGGCCACCCGGCCCTGGCCATTCAGCGCACGGCGCACCAGTTCCTCGCGGTCGGCCAGCAGGCGGAATGCCTCGCGCACGCGCGGGTCGTCGAACGGCGCCTTGGCGGTGTTCATGTCGAACGACAGCCAGTTGCCACTCACTGACTTCAGCAGCCGCAGCCGTGGGTCGGCCTGCAGCACCTGCAGGTGCTCCGTGGACATGACGTTGGCCATGTCGATCTGCCCGGCACGCAACGCCGCCAGGCGGCCGGTCTGGTCCTTGAAGTCGATGATCTCCAGTTCATCGGCGTAGGGCTTGCCGGGCTTGTAGTAGTTGTCGAAGCGGGTGAACAACGAGCGCTGGCCCGGGGTGAAGCTTTTCAGTTTGTACGGCCCGGCACCGACCGGGTTGGTGACCGGGTGGTAGTCCACCGGTACGATGCCGCCGAAGTTGACCCAGGTTTCCGGCAGCGGCAGGTAGCTGCGCCCTTCGCGAAAGCCCAGGCGCACGGTGCGGTCGTCCAGCTTGACCAGGTTGTCGCGGTCCACCCAGTGCAGCAGCGCCGCATAGGGCGAGGCCAGCTGCGGGTCGGTGAGGCGGCGGATGGAGAAGATCAGGTCATCGGCGTCGATGGTCTTGCCGTGGTGGAATTCCAGCCCGGGTTTCAGCCGCAAGGTCCAGCCGCTGGCATCGGCGTTGGGCTCGGCGAACTCGGCCAGGGCCAGGCGCGGCTGCATCTGCTCGTCCCATTCCCACAGCTTGCTGTACAGGGCAAAGCCACGCACGATGCCGCTGCCGATGGGCTTGTGGGCGTCGAGGTTGCCGCTCTGGTTGCCGTCGATGATGCCGAGGCGCAGGCGCCCGCCATGGCGCGGCTGGTCGGTGGCGGCATGGGTCGGGCTGTCGGCGGGGCCGCAGCCGGCCAGTAGCCCGCCCGCCAGCACGCCGGCGTGGCCGAGGAAGCCGCGCCGGCTCAGTGGGTAACCGTCCCAGGCCATGGCGTCAGGCCCCGTTGCTGGCGTGCAGTTGCACGGGTTGGCCTGCGGGGCGGGCAATGGCTGCACGCTGCGCACGGAAGTGCGGCAGGATATGCTCGCCGATGCGATAGGCCTCCTCCAGATGCGGGTAGCCGGCGAGGAAGAACAGGTCGACACCGATGCTGTGGTACTCGCGGATACGCGCCACCACGTTGGCATAGCTGCCCACCAGCGCACAGCCCGGCGGGACGCCGATGTAGCCGAAGCCGGTCCACACATTGGGGTGGATGAAGAAGTCGTCGAACGCCTGCTGCTCGTCCTGGTCGCTGTAGCCGTGCTCGTAGCTCAGCTTGCGCGCGGTGCGCAGGCCGGCGTGGGCGGCGCGGGCCTTGACCGTGCCCTTGGCCACGCCTTCGTCGAAGAAACGCTTGGCCTCCGCCAGTGCGGCTGCTTCGGAGTCACGTGCGATCACGTCGATGGACAGGCCAAAGCGGATGTCGGTACGGCCCCACTTCAGCGCGCGGGCGCGGATGTCGGCGATTAGCGCGGCAATTTCGTCCGGGTGCTCGGCGCGCATCAGGTAGAAGTCGGCGTGCTTGGCGGCGAACTCCCGCGCTGCCACCGACGAGCCAGCGGTGCAGATCAGCGGCAGCTCGGCTTTTTTCAGCGGGCCGCGCAGGCCACCGCCTTCGGCGCGGTAGTAGGTACCTTCGTAGTGAAACTGCTCGTTGTGCCAATAGCCGCGCACCACGTCCATGAATTCGGTGGCACGGGCGTAGCGCTGGTCATGGTCTTCGAAGTCGCCAACCTGGCGCTGGATGGCATCGGAGCCGCCGTTGATGATGTTCCACACCAGGCGGTTGCCGGTGGCGCGCTGGTAGGTCGCGGCCTGTTGCACAGCCACCCACGGGGTGTAGTGATAGGGCTGGAACGCGGTGACGAATTTCAGCGTGCGGGTTTCCCGGGCCAGCAGCGAGCACACCGTCCATGGCTCTTCGCCGGTGGGGGCGTTGACCATCAGCGCGCCGCCAAAGCCGTTTATTTCAGCGGCGCGGGCGATTTGGCCGAGGTAGTCGATATAGGTGAAGTGATCACCCACGGCGAAACCCGACACCGCACCGGTACTGGGCCCACCCGCATGCCAGTCACCGCGGTTGCGCGGGTCGCCGGGGAGGAACTGGGTTTCGCCATGCAAGGGCAGGCGGGTGAAGAATTCGATGCTCATGGGCTGGCCTCCTTACTGGACGCTTGGGCTGCAATTGGGGGTAACTGGCTGGCCACTGATGACCTGGCGGGCGAAGGGGATCGAGTCCTTCAGCGAGGCATTCACCGTTTCGCTGTGGCCCAGGCCCTTGTACAGGTGGCCCTGCACCACCGAGCCGGCCTTGCAGGCGTCCTGCATCAGCGCCACCTGGGTGGCGGCGGCGGGGGTCTTGTCCTCGGCGCCGGTGCCGATGAAGATCGGCTGGGCCAGTTTCAGGGTCGGGTACGACACCTGCGCCAGCCATGGCTTGAGCTGGTCGCCCTTGTAGTCTTTCTTGGCGTTGGCCGGGGTCAGGCCTGTGCCGACCACGTCGCTGACCAAGGCTGACAGGCAGCTGGTGCGCGCCTGTTCGAACAGCGGCAAGGCTTTGTCGGTGTAGAAGTCGCGCGGGTCGATGCTCGGGTCGTACTGCTGCGCTGCCAGCAGGGTGTAGAAGCCATAGGCCAGGGCCGGGTCGACCTTGTCCGGGTCCTGTTCACCGACATTCTTCGAGCCCACGGTGTAGATCACCCCCGTGCCGATACTGCCCTTGACGCCCAGCTTGGGCGCATAGGTCGCCGCATAGGCACCCGCGGCAAAGGCCCCCGCGCCACCTTGCGACTGGCCTATGATCAGCACTTTGTCTGCCAGCCCTGGCACACCGGCTACCACAGCCTTGGCAGCATCGAGAATGCCGTAGGCCGCCATGCGGTTGTTCAGCAGCGGGTGGCCGCCCGGTACACCGAGGCCTTGGTAGTCGGTGGCGACGATGGCGTAGCCTTCATCGAGCCAGCGGTTGAGGTATTGCACGTCGCGGTAGCTGCGGCCAGCCCAGGACGGCGCGCAGATATCTGCCACGCCGACGGTGCCGTGGCCCCAGCTGGCGACCGGCCAGCCGCCAGCAGGTGCCTTGCCCTTGGGTATGAACAATGCGCCGGAAACCACGATCGGGGTCTTGCCGTCGATGCCATCCAGCGAGGTGTACAGAATGCGTTGCGCGCTGGCCGCATTGGGCAGGCTAAGCGCCTGGTCCAACGGCTCGCTGCGCAGCAGTTTCCCGGGAGTGGCGGGGATGGCCTTGCTCCAGGTGTAGAAGGCCGACACACGGCCATCGCCCTGCTGCGGGTCGGGTTTGGGCGCGTAGGTTTCGGCGGCCATGGCACCGACGGACAGGGCTAGGGCGCTGAGGCCGAAGACGAGCGAAGCAGGCAGTTTCATGGGTTAAGGCTCTCAAGGTTGTTGGCTGATCTGGGCGTCGAGGGACGGCCAGTAGTGGGTCAGTTGCAGGTCGATCAGCGCCTGGCGGGTAAAGCCCGTGGCCAGGTCGCTGGTGATGTCGTAGGGCGTTCGGATCAGCCGGTTGGCCAGGGCGTACTGGCCCAGGGCGTCGTAGTGGGCCTTGAGCTGGGCATCGCTTTTCGGCGCCCAGCGTGCCTTCCACGCGACCGGGTCGTCCTGGTCGTCCCGGCGCAGCACGCTTTCGCTCACACCGGCACGCGAAGACAACCCGTAGTAGGCGTCGCGGTTCTGCTCCTGGGAGATCCACCAGGCCGCGCGCACCCAGGCGGTGGCCACCAGTTGCGTCAGGTCGGCGTGCTGCTGCACGAAGCGGTCAGTGCCCCACAGGTCCGACACCAGCCGCCAGTCGTTGGCGCCTTGCTTGGTCGACCAGAGGATGCGCGCCACGCCTTTGTCTTCCAGGGCATAGGCTTCGTTGAGCAGCACGGCGGCGTCGACCTTGCCGGCGGACACCGCAGCGGCGCCTACTTGCGGGTTGAGGTTGGCGATCTTGAAATCACCGAGTGCCAGGCCCTGGCTTTGCAGGAAATTGCTGAAGGCGAACTCCCACGGGCGGCCGCGGTGCAAGGCCAGGCGCTTGCCTTTGAGGTCCTGGATGCTGCGCACCGTCGAGTTGCTCGGTACTACCAGGTAGATGTTGTTGCCGCTGCCACCCGGTACCACCAGCTTGCCCGGCACCTGGCCGGCACCAGCGATGACCGAAGGCAGGTCGCCGCGTACGGCAAAGTCCAGGCTGTCGTTGCTGAAGCCTTCGTTGATTTGCGGCCCGGCGCCGGCATGGGGCAGGGCGGTCCATTGCAGTTTCACGCCGCGGGCGGCCAGTTGCTGTTCCAGCCAGCCTTCTTCGATCACCCGCCCGGGGATGCCGCCGAACACCGGCGCTCCACCCTGGGTGAACGCGACAATGGCGATGCGCACCGCCGCCGGTGGCTCGGCTGCCAGCGCAGCCAGGCTGAGGAACAGGCCGCCCAGCAGGGCGAGGGCATGACGCCAGGGATTGTTCATGTGAAGCTCCAGGCAAAGGTTCTACAGGCCAGGAGCGAAATGCATGCCAGCATGCCTTAAATTGGCTGAAGCCCCCTATTTACAAGGCCTCCAGCCATGAACACGTTGGCGTGCGAGGAAAGGTCTGCTGATCGGCGAGCAGGGGAGTGCTGCCGGGTTGCTGCTGTGGCAGCAATGGGTTGCTGAAAATTTCAATATTCTTAATTCGAATATCTAAATATTAATTAATAATTTTTTGATCTAATTTGTTTCATGCACTATTGGCCTGCGCGTCAACTGCCAGGAATGCCCCTATGTCGCTGATCACCCACCCCAATGCCCGCGAGCTGACCAAGTCGGTACGTGCCACCGTGCTCGTGTTCAAGGACCCGCGCTCCCAGGAACTGCTCAGCCGCATCGAGCGCCTGGCGCCCAGCGAGGCCAATACCCTGATCATCGGCGAAACCGGCACCGGCAAGGAGCTGGTTGCGCGGCATATTCACCACCTCAGCCGCCGTGGGCGTGAACCCTTCGTGGCCGTGAACTGCGGTGCCTTTGCCGAAACCCTGGTGGAGAGCGAGCTGTTCGGCCACGAGAAAGGCGCGTTTACAGGCGCCACCAGCAACAAGGCCGGCTGGTTCGAAGCGGCCAATGGCGGCACACTGTTCCTTGATGAGATCGGCGACCTGCCGCTGAACATGCAGGTGAAGTTGCTGCGGGTGCTGCAGGAGCGTGAAGTGGTGCGCCTCGGCTCACGCACGCCGATCCCGATCAACGTGCGGCTGGTGGCGGCGACCAACGTCAACCTGGCCGATGCGGTGGTGGCGGGGCACTTTCGTGAAGACCTGTTCTACCGCTTGCATGTGGCGACGATTCGCTTGCCGCCGCTGCGCGAGCGGCCGGGGGACATCCTGCCGCTGGCGGAATTCTTCATCGAGGAACATTGCCGACGCCTGGGTTACGAGCGTGCTTCGTTGAGCCCGGATGCCGAACGTAAATTGCTGGCGCATAGTTGGCCGGGCAACATCCGCGAGCTGGAGAATGCCATTCACCATGCGTTGCTGGTGTGCCGGTATCAGGTGGTGGCGCCAGCGGACCTGCACCTGGTCGATATGCGGCCACAGGTGTCGGCGCCGGTTGCGCATGCGTATCTGCCTGCAGCGGGCGCAGCACCGCCTGACCTGGAAAGCGCGTTGCTGGCGCTGTTCGAGCAGAATGTGCCGAATTTGTATGAGCACATCGAGGAGACGGTGTTCAGGGCGGCGTATCGGTATTGCCACGGCAACCAGTTGCAGACAGGGCGGTTGCTTAACATCAGCCGCAACATCGTGCGGGCGCGGCTGGAGAAGATTGGCGAACTGTCGAAGGCTTGATTTGCTTGTCTTGGGGCTGCTTCGCGGCCCATCGCCGGCAAGCCAGGCTCCCACAGGGACTGCATATGCCCTGAGGCTCATACGATCGGGGTGGGAGCTGGCTTGCCGGCGATGGGCCGCACAGCGGCCCGAAAGTGGCTTGGTTATTTGATGAAGCGCACCTGGCTGTTGATCTTCTCGATCACTGCCCCTTTACGTTCGTTGAAGCGGGCCTTGTTCTGCTCGAACAGGTTGTTGCCCTTGGTATCGATGGAGATGATCAGCGGCCCGAACTCGCGAACACGGTTCACCCAAAGGGTCTCCGGCATGCCCAGGTCCTGCCACTCCGCACGCTCTATCTCTTCCACCTGGGTTGCAGCCAGCACTGCGCAACCGCCCGGGAACACCGCATGCACCGCCTTGTTTTCCAGGCAGCCGGTGGTGGTTTCCGGCCCCATGCCACCTTTGCCGACAATCAGCTTCACACCGGTCTGCTCGATGAACTGCTTCTCGAACTTTTCCATGCGCATGCTGGTGGTCGGGCCAATGGAAACCATCTCGAAGCTGCCATCATCCTTCTTCCTGACGATGGGGCCTGCATGGAAAATCGCACCGCCACGCAGGTCAACCGGCAGTTCGCGGCCCAATTCGATGAGGCGCCGGTGTGCCACGTCACGGCAGGTCACCAGTTGGCCGGTGAGGTAGACGACGTCACCGACGTTGAGGTTGGCCAGGTCTTCGTCGCTGATCGGTGTGCTCAGGATCTTTTTCACAGTACTACCCCTTCGTGCGAGAGGATGTCGTAGGTCAGGTCGGCGTTGATGCGGATCTTGCCGCGGCGGTGCGCCCAGCAACCGGTGGACACTGCCACGCCGATGGTGGAGGGGTGGCGGGCCGAGGACTCGATGTTCACGCCCATTACGCTGCTGTTGCCGGTGAGCCCCTGCGGGCCGATGCCGATTTCGTTCAGCCCGTCCTCCAGCAGCTTTTCCATCATTGCTGCGCTTTCGTTGGGGTGGCTGGAGTCCACCTCGCGCAGGATGGCCTTCTTCGACAGGCGTGCTGCTGTCTCTACCGAGGTCGAAACCCCTACCCCCACCAGCAACGGCGGGCAGGCGTTGACCCCGCGAGAGGTAATCACATCGAAAACGAACTCGGTCACCCCTTCATAGCCTTGCCCCGGCATCAGCACCTTGGCCGAACCTGGCAAGGTGCAGCCGCCACCGGCCATGTACACATCGACGATGGCGTAGTCGGCATCGGGGATGATTTCCCAGTCCAGCCACGGGATTTTCGAGCCCGTGTTGGTGCCGGTGTTCTTCTCGATGAAGGTTTCCACCGCGTTGTGGCGCAACGGTCCCTGGATGGTGGCTTCCTTGGTGGCGTTTTCGAGGATGCTTTCCATCTCACCCAGCAGCGGGAAGCGCGCCCCGGCCGAGACGAAGTACTGGATCACGCCGGTATCCTGGCAACTGGGCCGGTTGAGCTTGTCGGCGTACTCCTGGTTGTCGGCCATCGAGTCGTACACGGCGATGGCCAGCGGGTTGGTTTCGGCGGCGCGCAACTTGGCGGTCTTTTCCTTCACGTCTTTGGGCAGGCGTTTGCCGATATAGGCGGTGAACTTGGCCATCACGTCGGTAAGCGATGACACGGCGGTTTCTTTGTCCATGATTATTTCCTCACTGCATCACAAGGCGGGTTCTTTTTGCTGTTATCGAAAGGTCAGGGTGTGGGCGTGCCGGCCTCCAGTTGTGCAAGGGCAGGGCGGGTATCGGTGGGTTGTGGTTCTGCCGGTAGCTGGCCGTCCAGGGCCTGGGCCATGCGTTGCTTGTCCAGTGCACCGACCCAGTTGGCGATAGCCACGGTGCCGACGGCATTGCCGATGGTGTTGGTGATGGCGCGGGCTTCGGACATGAAGCGGTCCACGCCCAGCAGCAGCACCATGCCGGCCACCGGGATGTTGTCCATGGTCGCCAGGGTTGCGGCCAAGGTGATGAAGCCCGAACCGGTCACCCCTGCGGAGCCCTTGGAAGTGAGCAGCAGCACACCGAGCACGAGCAGTTGGTCCATCAGGGTCAACGGGGTGTTGGTGGCCTGGGCGATGAAGATGGCGGCCATGGTGTAGTAGATGCACTGGCCATCCGGGTTGAAGGTAAGGCCCGAGGGGATCACCAGGCCCACCACCGGTTTGGACACGCCGACCTTTTCCAGCTTGTTCATCAGTTGTGGCACCACCGATTCGGACGAGCTGGTGCCCAGCACCGTGAACAGCTCTTCCTTCAGGTACTTGAGGAACTTCCACAAGTTGAAGCCGGACAACCTGGCAATGGTGCCCAGCACGATCACCACGAACAGGAAGCAGGTCAGGTACATGGTTGCCATCAGCTTGCCCAACGACACGATGGAGCCCAGGCCGTATTTGCCGACGGTGAAGGCCATGGCGCCGCAGGCGGCCAGCGGGGCTACACGCATGATCATGCCGACGATGAAGAACATGCCGTGCGAGAACGCCTCCAGCACATCCACCATGGGCTTGCCACGAGGACCGAGGTGCGAGAGGGCGATGCCGAACAGGGTGCTGAACAGCAGGATCGGCAGGATTTCGTTCTTGGCGAAGGCGTCGGTCACGCTACCGGGTATCACATGCAGCATGAAGTCGATGAAGCCGCCGCTGTTCCCGGCTGCGGCAGCGGTGTAGGTCGAGATGCTCTTGGCGTCGAGGGTGGCAGGGTCGACGTTCATGCCTTGGCCGGGCTGTACGATGTTGACCACCACCAACCCCAGTACCAGGGCAAAGGTGGACAGCACTTCGAAGTAGATCAGCGCGCGCACACCCACGCGGCCGAGTTCCTTCATGTTTTCCATCTTGGCGATGCCCAGCACCACTGTGGCGAAGATGATGGGGGCGAAGACCATCTTGATCAGTTTGATGAAGGCGTCGCCGATGGGCTTCAAGTCTGCGCCCACCTGGGGCCAGAACACCCCGATCAGCACCCCGAGGGTTACGCCGATCAATACCTGTACGTAAAGCTTGCCGAACAATCGCTTGGCCATTGCCGTCTCCGAATTATTGTTGTGAGTCGGATTTATCTGGCGGCCGGGCTGATCGTGGGGTGCAGGTCACACCTGGCCTTGGCGGCCGAAAAGCCCAGCTTCTTTGTGGTTAATCACGCAGGGCAAAAGGTAATGGTTTTTCAAAAATGCTGTAATACAATGAAATTCAACTCATTGTTTCCCTCAGGTTAATTATGAATCCGGTATCGGAGCTGGCGTTCTTCACCCAACTGATCAGGGTGGGCAGCCTGGCGGGTACTGCGCGCGAACTGAACCTGACACCGCCCGCAGTCTCCAAGCGCCTGGCGCAGCTGGAACAGCGCCTGGGTGTGCGCCTGCTTAACCGCACAACACGCAGCATCAGCCTTACCGCCGAGGGCGAGACCTACCTGGTGAATGCCCGGCGGATACTGGGTGAGATCGAGGAAATGGAGCGCCAGGTGTCCAGCAGCCGTGCCGAGCCCAAGGGCCTGCTACGGGTCAATGCGCCGCTGGGTTTTGGTCGTACGCATGTGGGGCCGGCAGTGTCGTCGTTTGCCAGGCGCTACCCCGAGGTGGAGGTGCAGTTGCACCTCACCGACCGCCCAATCGCCCTGCCGAACGACGCTATCGATGTGGCCATCCGCTTTGGTGAGCTGCCTGATTCGCGTCTGATCGCGCGCAAGATCGCTGCCAACCGCCGCCGGTTGTGCGCGGCGCCCGGTTACCTGGAGGCCCACGGCACCCCAGAAGCGCCAAAAGACCTGGCCAGCCACAACTGCATCGTGTTGCGCCAGAACGATGCCGCGTTCGGCATCTGGCGGCTCAGCCGTGGCAAGCAGAGCGAGTCGGTGAAAGTGCGCGGCAGCCTGAGCACAAACGATGGCGAGGTCGCCCTGAACTGGGCCCTCGATGGGCAAGGCATCCTGATGCGGGCCGAGTGGAACCTGGCTGACCACCTGCGCAGTGGGCGGCTGGTGGAAGTGCTGGGTGACTACCACACCCCGCCCGCGGACATTTATGCGGTGTACCTGGAGCGCCTGAACCTGTCGGCCAAGGTGTCGTGCTTCGTTGAGCACTTGAGAACGTTCTTCCGACAGGGAGAAACTCTGGCTGCGTGGCAGTGAGCCGATTTGCCGATGGCGTGTGGTCGGCTCAGCATACTAAGGCTTGCCGAAAACCTTGGTTTCCCATGACCGCTGCGCAAAGCAATTGCGAAATCCGGTCAGACTCGGGTTAAATGAGAGTCATTATTAAAGACGCTCTGATCGGTTCTACCATGTCCTATGCTGACCCTTCCCTGCAAAAAGCCGTGCACACGCTCTACGAGGACCATCATTCCTGGCTGTGCGGCTGGCTGCGCAGCAAGCTCGGGTGCATGGAGCATGCGGCCGACCTGGCCCAGGACACGTTCATACGGGTGCTGACCCTGCGCAAGGCCGCGGAGCTGCAACAGCCACGGGCTTATCTGAGCAGCGTGGCCCGCAGCCTGATGATCGACATGTTCCGGCGCCGTGCCGTGGAGCAGGCCTACCTGGAAACCCTCGCGGCACGGCCCGAGCAGGTAGAGGTTTCGCCCGAGGCGCGCCTGCTGATCATCGAGACCCTGCTGGAAATTGATCGGCTCCTCGACGGCTTGGGCACGCGTACCCGCGAGATCTTCCTCATGGCCCAGCTCGATGGCCTGAGCTATGTGGAAATCGCGCGGCGCCTGGATGTTTCGCTCACTACCGTCAAAAAGCATGCAGTGCGGGCGCTGACCCATTGCCTGATGCTGGCCGAGGCGTGAACGATGGCGGGGGCTGAACCGTTGGACCGCAATACCCTGGAGGCTGCCGCACGCTGGTATGTCGAGCTGCGCTGCCAAGCGGATGACAGCACGCGAGCGGCGCATCAGCGCTGGTTGTTGAGTGACCCGCGACACCTGCAGGCCTGGGAGCGCCTGGCACGTTTGCAGGGCAAGCTGGCGCAGGTCACACCCGGTATTGCACGGCCAACGTTAAGCAGCGCCAGGGCCAAGCGGCGTGAGGTACTCAAGGTGCTGTCGGTGCTGCTGGTCGCGGGCGCGACAGGGGGTGTGGTGCTGCGTGATGGCGGAGTTGCGCGGTTGATGGCCGACGTGCGCACAGGCGTTGGCGAGCAGCGTTCGTTGCGGCTGGACGATGGCAGCCAGTTGCAATTGAACACCGACACTGCTGTTGATATTCGCTACGACGGCCAGTGGCGCGCACTTGAGTTGCTTAAAGGGGAGATCCTGGTGCAGACCGCATCGGATGCATTATCCCGCCCGTTCATCGTGCATACCGGCCAGGGGAGTGTCCGCGCACTGGGTACGCGTTTTATCGTGCGCTGCGACGCCGACGTTACTCGGGTGTGCGTGCTGCAGCATGCGGTGCAAGTGCGCAGTGCACAGAGCTTGGCGGCTGTGCGGGTAGAGGCCGGGCAACAGTTGCAATTCAGTACCGAAAAGATGGGCAACGTGACACCGCTAGCGGTGATGGCAGACGCCTGGTCCCGCGAGATGTTGATCGTGGATGACTGGCGCCTCGCTGATGTCGTGAGCGAGCTGCAGCGGTATCGGCCCGGGTACCTGGGCTGCGATGAGGCCGTGGGCGGGTTGCGACTGTCCGGGGCGTTTCACTTGGGCGACATCGATATCGTCCTGGAAAACCTGACCACCACGCTGCCTGTGCGCATTCGTCGCTTCAGCCGCTACTGGACGCGCGTCGAGGCTGCCTGAAGCCTGATGCCGGTAGTTGAGCATTTTAGGGCTGCTGCGCAGCCCATCGCCGGCCAGCCGGGCTCCCACAGGTACAGTGCAATGCTTGAGGGCTGCTCCGTACCTGTGGGAGCCCGGCTTGCCGGCGATGGGCCGCAACGCGGCCCCAAAATGCTTGATTGAGTGTCATGGCCTGAAGGCCGGCGATTTTTTTGCCTGGGGGGTTATCGATTGTCGTTCTCGTTCGACTTGTAGGTAGACGCGCACCAAGCGCAATGAAAAAACTGCCGCAGGGCGAAAGGAAACCGCATGCTCGCTGTCAACGATTGCAACCGCATCTTCTTGATCAACTCGACCAAAACCAGACTGGCGCGTGCAGTGCATCGCGCATTGTTCAGTGTGGTGCTGGCCGCGCCATTGGCAACGTTGATGGTCGTCAGCCCTGCGGTTGCGCAAAGCCAGGCTGAAGCTTCGTTTGACATCGCCGCCGGCCCGCTGGCCACGGCGCTTACCCAATTTGCTTCGGCAGCGGGGGTAACGGTGTCCTTTGAACCGTCTTCGGTGCAGGCGCTGAAGTCGCCCGGCCTGCATGGCCGCTACAGCCCCGATGCCGGGCTGCGTCAGTTGCTGGCGGGTAACCGGTTGCAGGTGTTGAAGCAGGCCAATGGCAGCTACTCGCTGCTGCCCATGGTCGGTGACGATTCGACCCTGCAGCTTGATACCACCAGCGTGACCGGCGCGGCCTTGGAGTCCGCCTATGGGCCGGTGAATGGCTACGTTGCCAGCCGCAGTGCCACCGGCACCAAGACTGACACGCCCATCCTGGAGATCCCCCAGGCCATCAACGTGGTCACCGCCGACCAGGTGCAGGCCCAAGGCGCGCGCAACCTGACCCAGGCGCTGCGCTACACCCCGGGCCTGGCCACCGGTGGCTTTACCGATCGCAACAGCATTGCCGACGAAATCACCAGCCGCGGGTTTGCCCCGACCCCGCTCTACCTGGACGGCGCGTACCTGCCGTATGCCGGTAGCCTTGGGGGCGCACCTCAGATCGACCCCTACACGCTGGAGCGTATCGAAGTGCTCAAAGGCCCTTCTTCGGTGCTGTACGGGCAAAACCAGCCGGGCGGGCTGATCAACATGGTCTCCAAGCGACCCACCCGCGAGCAGCGTAACCAGGTGAAGCTTGGCGCTGGCAGCTACAACCGGGTCAACGGTGCCTTCGATACCAGCGGCCCGCTGGACGAGCAGAAGGCGTTTACCTATCGCCTGGTCGGCGTCGCCGACAAAGGCAACGAGATGGTCGCTCACTCGCACAGCGAGCGCTTGTTGCTGGCGCCGAGCCTGACCTGGGCGCCAAATGAAGACACGTCCCTGACGCTGCTCGCCCAAATCCAGCGTGATGATGGCCTGCCCGATTATCAGACGTTGCCGATGATCGGCTCGCTCAAGCGTGGCCCGACAGGCCAGCATATCGACCGAGACTTCTTTTCGGGGGACTCGCGGTACAACGATTACAAGCGCAACCAGTATATTTTTGGCTATGACTTCAGCCACCGTTTCAACGAAGACCTGGCCTGGCGCTCAACGGCGCGATACACCGATGTGCGCGACCGCTACAGAGGCTTCTACCTGCGCAGCTTTGTGACGGATGGCGATGTGGTCGACTACACCCGCGCCAACCGGGTCAAGCTTGACTGGCGCCAGCACAACATCGCCTACACCATCGATAACAACCTGGAGTACACCTTTGACACGGGCGCACTGCGGCACACCTTGCTGGCCGGCGCGGACTACCGTCACTTCTCGCGCAAGTACGATGGTTACAACGCCTACAACGTGTTGCCGGTCGACCTGTATGGCAAGAACAACTACCCCACCAGCAACGTAACGCCGGTGCTGGATACCCGTTGGGACAACACCCTGCGCCAGACGGGGCTGTACGTGCAGGACCAGATCAAGCTGGACAACTGGATCCTGACGGTAGGCGGGCGCCAGGACTGGGCGGAAGTCGACAACAAGGATCTGCTGGCGCACAGCATTGCCTCCCAACGCGACACCAAGTTCACCGGGCGCATCGGCCTTACCTATGTCACCGAGTTTGGCCTGGCGCCGTATGTCAGCTATTCCCAGTCGTTCTTGCCAACCGTGGGCACGGCAGCGCCCGAGCGCGGTGGCAAGGCGTTCGAGCCAAGCGAAGGCGAGCAATACGAGGTGGGGCTGAAGTACCAGCCTGTCGACGGTACCTTGTTCACGGCTTCGGTGTTCCAGGTGAAACAGAAGAACATGCTGACCGGCGATACCGAGTACCCGCAGTACCAGACGCAAAATGGCGAGGTGCGCTCGCGTGGTGTGGAGCTGGAGCTCAAATCCAGCATCGAGAATGTCGATGTACTGGCCGCGGCCACCTACATCGACTCGTTCTATACCAAAAGCACCTATGGCGACCAGGGCAACCGCAATGAGGCGCAGGCCCCGGTGTCTGCCACATTGTGGGTGGATTACCACTTCACCCAGGCCACTCTCAATGGCCTGACGTTTGGCGCCGGCGCACGTTACACCGGCCGCAAGCAGGGTAACTCGGCCAATACCTTCGAAGTACCGGCTTATGCCGTGTATGACGCCACCGTCAGCTACGATCTTGCCAAGCTCGACCCAAGCCTGCGCGGCCTGCAGGCCAGCGTGAATGTGCAAAACATCTTCGATCGCGAGTACGTATCCGACTGCAACTATGCGTTCGGCTGCTATTACGGACAGGAGCGGGTTGCGTCGGTAGAGATGACCTACGACTGGTGATCAAGCCCCCGCGCCACGCGGTATACTCCGCGCCATTTTGCCAATGGCGGGAGAACGCTATGCGCCAGGTTTTGCTCATCGTCGATGTCCAGTCCACCTTCAGCCCGCCCGAGTGGCTGGTCGATGGCTTGCGGCGGTTGTCAGCGAACATTCCTACCATTGCCTCGGTCGAGTTGCACGACGAACAGGTCACGCCGTTCGAGCGGCAGCTCGGCTGGCACCCGGCGGCCGAGGACGAAAGCCTGGTCGAGGCCGACCAGGTGTTCATCAAGCATGGCTACGGGCAGAGCGCCGAAGCCATCGAGTACATCAGGCAACTGGGTGTGGAGCGGGTGCTGGTGTGTGGGCTGCAGACCGAAACCTGTGTGCTGGCCGCTGGCTTTGCCCTGTTCGATGCGGGGCTGACGCCCACCCTGGTGACGGACATGACGGTAGGGTCTTCGCTGGACCGGTCCGCCAAGCTGGGTATCGAACTGTGGCAGCATCACTTCCGCCAGGTCACGACCTCGGCTGAAGTGCTGGCCGAACTGGCGGGACAACGCTAAAGACTATTGTCACTTTGCCATCATGCGGCGCCAATGCGTATCATTGTCGATTGCATTCCGCTGATCGAGAAGGATCTCCATGCTTAAAAAGCCATACCTGGCAGCTGTTCTGCTGCCTGTCACAATGCTCTGGGCGGGCCTTGCCCACGCCTTTACCGATGGTATCGACCGTTCAATCACCCTGGAAAAGGTCGCGCAGACGTTCGTCGTGCAGAAGGACGGCAGCTTCCGTCTTGATGTCGACAGCGTCATGCTGATCAACGAAGAACGCGCCATCAAGACCAATGCCCAGCACCCGGTAAGCTACAACCGTTCGCTGGAGACGCTGGAGGTGGTCGAGGCCTACACGCAAAAGCCCGACGGCCGCAAAGTGCAGGTGGATGCCGCGCACATCAAGGAGCAGCAGGAGCAGGCTTCTGCGCAGGCGCCGATGTTCCAGGACTCGGTCAACAAGGTGGTCATCTTCCCCGAGGTTGCGGTGGGGGACCGGCTGGTGCTGCGTTATCAACGTAACCGCGCTACGCCGCTTTTCCCTGGGCAGTTCGAAGACATCACCGTGCCGCAGTTCTACCCGGTCGGGCAGTTTTCGCTGACCTACGACCTGCCCCAGGGCATGCCGCTGCAGGCCGATGCCCGTGGTTTCAAGGCGTCGTCACCCGCCAGCGGGGAAGGGCGCACGGTGTATCGCTGGGACTATGTACCGGCGGCGCGGGCGCGGATCGAGACAGGTGCAGTGTCGTACCTGGACTACGGCCACTACCTGGCGGTTTCGACGTTCTCCGGCTTCAAGGACTTCGCCCAGGCCTACCAGGCCAGGGCCACGGTCGAGGTCACTCCGCAGATCAGTGAACTGGCGAAGCGCCTGACGGCCGGCTTGCCCACCGCGCGGGAAAAGGCGCTGACCCTCAGTGACTGGGTACGCGAGAACATCCGCTATGTGGCGGTGTACGTTAGCGCTGGCGGGGTGGTACCGCATGCCGCGCAAACCGTACTGGACAACCGCTACGGGGACTGCAAGGACCATGTTGCGCTGCTGGAGGCGCTGCTGGGCGCGGCAGGCATCAAGAGCACCCCGGCGCTGGTGAACCAGGGCACTGCCTATGTGTTCCCCAAAGTGCCGACCTTGGGTGTGCTGAACCATGTCATCACCTATGTGCCGGGCCTGGACTTGTACCTGGACTCGACTGACCCATCGGTTGCTGCCGGTTACCTGCCGTTGACCGTGCTGAACAAGCGAGTGCTGCTGACTGCCACTGGTGAGTTTGGCAAAACCCCGGCCATGCAACTGAACCAGGTTTCCAGTGACTTGCTGTTCAAGGTCAAGACCGATGGTGGTGCCGACTTCACCAATGTTTCGACGGTGAAGGGCTGGGCCAGCGAGATGAGCCGCTTCGGCTTGAAGTTGATGAAACCGGAAGACCGGGAAATGCTGGTCGAAAGGGTGCTGGCCGCCTATGGGCAGCGTGGCAGTGGTTCGATCAAGATCGAGCCGCCCACCGCCAACGGCGACTTTGTCAGCAATGTGGATGGGCACACGGAAAACCTGGTCAACCTGCCGGGGCCGGTGGGTGTGGCGACCCTTACCAGCCTGGCGGGCGGTATCTCGCAGAACGTCTACAGCTTCACCCTGGAGAAGGAACGCAGCCAGAGCTTCGTGTGCATTGGCAACGACACGGTGGAGACCTCGCGCTTCGAGTTCCCCGCCCAGGTCAACGTGCTGGCAATCCCGAAACCTGTGAAGCTGCATGACGGCAATGTCGACTACAGTGCGCGTTATTCCCAAGAGGGCAACGCAGTGTTGGTGGAGCGGCGTTTCAAGTTCAGCCACCCGGATGTAGTCTGCTCGCCGGAGGACTTTACGGCCATGAAACCGGCGCTGGAGGCAATGATCCGCGACCTGCAAAGCCAGATCATCGTGCAGGCAGGGTAGCTCTGACACCGGCCGGTCAAGCAATCAGGGCCGCTTTGCGGCCCATCGCCGGCAAGCCAGCTCCCACAGGCCCAGCGCAGGTCTCAAGTCCTGCGCGGTTCTTGTGGGAGCTGGCTTGCCGGCGATGAGGCCAGGACGGGCAGCACAAGGCAGTAGCTCTAGAAGTCCCAGCGCGTCGTCACCATCATGTTGCGTGGCTCGCCGTGGTACGTGGTATCGAAGTTGCCAAGCCCGGTCAGGTAGACCTTGTCGAACACGTTGTTGGCATTGACCGTGAAGCTCAGGTGCTCGCTGTACTGATAGCGGGCCATCAGGTCCACCAGGGTGTAGCCGCCTTGTTTGATGCGGGTGTAGTCGTTGGCGATCGGGCTGTAGATGTTGCCGTAGAAGCCGCTCTGCCAGCGCAGCCCACCGCCCACGGTCACCTGGTCGAATGCGCCAGGCAGGCGGTAGGTGTTGAACAGCCGCACTACGTGCTCAGGCTTGGTGGTTGCCAGAGGGAAGCCGAAAATCCGTTGGTCGTCGGCGTCGCGGGTACGGGCGTAGGTGTAGCCGGCGGTGACGTTCCAGCCGGGGGCCAGTTCGCCGGCCAGCTCCAGTTCGACGCCCTTGGTGGTGGCACCGTCGATGGCCTTGTAGATACCTTCGTTGGTCACCGGGTTGGTGCCGATGTTGGAGGCGACGTTGTCTTGCTCGATGCGGAAGAACGCCAGGGTGCCGTTCAGCCTGCCGTCGAACCAGGCAGCCTTCAGCCCGGCTTCATAGCCGTCACCTTCGACGGGGGCGAGGGTGGCGCCGTTGATGTCCTTGTAAACCTGCGGCTGATAGATCGACGTGTAGCTGGCATACACCGAGTAGGTGTCGTCCAGGTCATAGACCACGCCCGCATAAGGGGTGACCACACCGTGTTCCTTGTAGCTTGCGTGGGTGTCGCTCAACGAAGACGTTGGGTAATAGTCCTGATCATCGTTGTACTTGAAGGTGCTGACCCGGGTGCCGAGGATGAGCGAAAGCTTGTCGGTCGGCCTCAGGCGGGTGGCCACGTAGGCGCCGTTCTGGCTTTGCGTGGTGGTGTAGTCGCCGTTTTTCGGTAAGTTCTGTTCCGGCAGTTTGCCATTCCAGTCGAAGATGGAGCCGGGCACCATGGCGAACGCGCTGCCGTCGTAGGTATCGCCGGTCTGCTTCGAATGAGAGGTCATGAAGCCTGCCACCAGGTCGTTCTCGCGGCCGAACAGGGTGAACGGGCCGGAGACATTCACGTCTGCGGTGTTCTGCACGCGGTGACCCTCCCAGCGCCCCCAGTACAGGAACATGCCCTCGCCGGTCGCCGGGTCCGGGTTGCCGCCGCTGGCGGACGCCAGGCGCGTGTCATGATCGCTGATCATGTGGCTGAGGCTGAGCTTGACTTTCCAGTCGTTGGCCAGGGCCTGCTCCAGTGAGGTGAAGTAGGTGGTGGACTGGAAGTCGCGGCGGCTCCAGTCTGCCGCCGGGTTGTGCGAACGCGAGAAATCGGTGCGGCTGCCGTCGGAAAAGTAAGTCGGGTTACCTGTCCAGGACGACCCGCGCGGGGTGGTGGCCTGGTTGTCGATGCCGAAGGTGAGCAGGGTGTCTGGCGTCAGGTCGGCTTCAAGAATGCCGTAGTAGACATCCTTTTTCTGCTTGTAGTGGTCCAGGTACGACTTGCGGTCCTGGTAGGCACCCACCAGGCGGCCACGCACGCTACCGCTGTCGTTGAGCGAACCCGAAATATCACCTTCGGTACGGTAGTTGTCCCAGGACCCTGCACTGGCGGTGATCGACGCCTTGAAGTCTTGAGTGGGCTTCTTGCGCACCAGGTTGACCGTCGCCGAGGGGTCGCCAGAGCCGGTCATCAGGCCGGTCGCACCCTTGATGACTTCGATGCGGTCATAGGCGGCCATGTCGACGTGGGTCACGCCCTCATCGTAGACGCCGTCGTAGATGGTGTTGATGCCATCGTACTGGTAGTTGGTAATGGCAAACCCGCGGGCGGAGTACTCCATGCGTTCGCTGTCGTAAGCCTGAACCGAAACCCCGGGCGTGTTGCGCAGCACGTCGCCGATGTCTTGCGAGCCATGGTCGTCGATCACCTGGCGGGTGATCACGCTGACCGACTGCGGCGTTTCGCGCAGGGTCAGCGGCAGCTTGGTTGCGCTGGTAGAACCGCCGGTGGTGTAGGCGCCGGTACCCTCGGTGACGTTACCCAGCCCCAGGGCATCGACGCGGCTGGGGGCTAACTCCAAGGCATCGCCCTGTTGGGTGCTTGACAGCAGCGAATAGCGCCCGTCGCTTTCCCGGGTAGCCTGCAACCCGGTGCCACTGAGCAGAATCTGCAAGGCTTGGTCGACGTCATAGCGCCCCTCAAGCGCAGGCGAACGTTTACCGCGCGTCCAGTGGGTGTCGAACGACAGCACGATGCCAGACTCGGCAGCGAACTGGGTCAGCGTTTCGCCAAGATCGCCCTGCGGCAGTTGGTAGTCATGGGCTTGCGCGGCGCTGGCAGCGCCAGGCCCCGCTAGCAGTGCAGTCAGTAACAGGCAGGTGCGCAGGCCTGGCGCAGTGAAAGGCCTGGGGTTGAAGCGGCAGGTCATCGTCGCGTTTCTCTGATAGGTAAAAGTCGGGATACCTATGAGTCGGATAACCCCTGGCAAAGTGATCAGGCGCCCAGCATTTTTTTTACGCCGCCGTGATGGTGACCCAGAAACGCGTACGCACCTGGACCTGCACCGGCAGTGACGTGGTCAGCGCGCGCAGGATCTGGTCGGTATCGTCGAGCCGGTAGGTGCCGCTAATGCGCAGGCCTGCCACGGCTGGCGTGCAGCGCAGCCAGCCCGGGCGGTAGCGTGAAAGGTTGCTGATGAACGCGTCGAGGCGCTGGTCATTGGCGATCAGCAACCCCCGGCCCCACGCATCTGCGGCCAAGGGGACGGTTTCCAGCGCGGCGAAGCCCTGGTCGTTGAACCGACAGCGCTCGCCGCTGTTTACCAGCAGGGTCTGGCCCGAGCTCAGGGTTACACGCGCCTGCCGGGCAAATACCTCCAGGCTGCTGCCGTCATCGAACAAACGCAGGGCGAAGCGGCTTTCGCCTGCCTCGACCGTGCCGTTTCGGGTGCTGACCGTGCAATGCTGGCGAGCTGGCACTGTGACCATGACTTCACCTTGGCGCAGCAGCAAGCGTGCAGGGCCGAGGCCGTCACCCACATCGACTGCAGAGGCGGTATTGAGCATCAACGCAGTGCCATTGCTCAGCATCAGCGAACGCTGTTCGCCCACGCCGGTGCGCACGTCTGCCAGCAGTGGAGACTGCTTGACCTCCCGGTATCCCCCCAGGCCCAGCGCGCCGCCGCCCAGCAGTATCAAGCCAGCCTTGACCACCCGCCGACGGCTAGCGTTGCGGCCGTGGGCTGCCAGCGCCAGTACGCGTGCAGACGCCGGGTTTTCGCTGGCTGCCATGCGCGTTTGCAGGCGCTCTGCCTGCTGCCAAGCCCAGGCATTGACCGGCGTCGCATTCAGCCACAGCTGCCAGGCCGAGTAATCACTGGCCTGCACCTCACCGCTGTTGAGCTGGCTGAACCAGTGCGCGGCCTGGCGCAATGAAGCCAGTTGCTCGGCATTCAGGTTCATGCTCAGTGACCATGCCCAAGGCTGTAGATCATGCAGTGCTCGGCCGCCTTGGCAATGTAGCGGCGCACACTGACTTCGGAAATACCCAGCTGGGTGGCGATGTGTTTGTAGGGCATGCCATCGATCTGCGAAAGCAAAAACGCTTCACGTACCTTGGGCCCGAGCGCGGCTAGCATGGCGTCGAGCTCGAACAAGGTTTGCAGCAACGCCACGCGTTGCTCAGGTGAGATGTCCAGTGCTTCGGGTTGCTCGGCGAGCACCTGTAGCCAGGCCCTTTCCAGGTGCAGCCGGCGCAGGTGATCGATCATCAGGCGGCGAGCGATGGTTGCCAGGTAGCCTTTGGGTTCGCGCACGGCGTCAAGCTTTGCAGCGGCGTCGGCTGCAGACATGACACGCACGAACACATCCTGGACAAGGTCTGCTGCCAGGTGGCTGCAGTTCACCCGCGGTTTCAGCCAGTTATGCAACCATTTGCTCTGGGCGCGGTATAGCTGGCTGACTTGAGAAGTAAAAGCTATATCCGGGATGCTCATCCATGCCGCCTGAAAATTTTTACAAATGTTAATGGTTCGCATTTTAGGCAGAGTATTTCAGGGTTTGCAATCACAGCGCCATTGCCGGCAAGTCAGCTCAAGCAGAGGTAGCACGCTCTGCCGCATCGGCTCCACGCGCCTGGTTTTGCTTGTTCCATCGCGTTAACAGCAGACGCAACAGGGTGTTCCAGCAGTAACCCACCAGTACCCCTCCGGCGAGTGCCAGGGCGACCTCGAACAGCGGATGCCTGAAAACATGGTCCGCCAGCGACTGGAACTGGAAATGCGTCAGGTAGATGAACAAGGTTGACGATGCAATGACCGCACCTCCCCGTGCTACCAGGGCGGGCACTGGCACCGAGCGGAACCAGATAAGGGCCAGCATCGCCGGCAGGGCGATATCGATATAACGCAAGAAAGCCTCCCTGCCAACGCCGGCAACCGCCATCAGGTCCAGCTCGCCGACCACCAGCACGGCCACCGCGCTGGCCACCCACTTGCGCGCGGTGGTATCGGCATGGTGCACGGCCATGCCCAGCACCATGACCGCCAGAAAGTGCTGCGGTACCCGGTTGAGCAGCGCACTGGCGTCGAACACGAAGCGGCTGAGCAGCACATCCAGCGCCACCAGCGCACAAGCCGCAATGATCAGGCAGCGGAACGGGTCGGCGAGGACGGCTTGGCGCACGCGCCTGATGGACAGCACCACACCAATGATCAGGATCATCTGTACCAGCACTTCGATGTACCAGTAATTGAACAGGCTGACCTCGCTGGCCGGGAACCAGTTGGACACCAGCAGCAGCGATTGCCAGTGCAACCGGTCGAACACCAGCTGGATCAGCGCGGTGTACAACAGTGTGGGCACCACGATGGCCGTCAGCGACCTGAGCAGCGTGCGCGCATCGCCACGCTCTTCGATGGCTTTGAGCTGGAACCGCGCCAGGCTGATGCCGGAGACCAGGAACAGCACCGATGTTTCGCCGACGATCAACCAATGGTCGAACTCGCTCAGGTGGCCGACCACGATCAGGATGATGGCCAGCATCCGCACGAACACCGGCATCTCCATCACCCGCCACGCGCTTTTCGGGGGCGCATTCAGCTCGGCCAGCTGGCACACCGGCAGCGTTTCCCAGCGCTGTGGCAGGTGGCCGATCAGCTCCTCCAGCACCCGCGAGGCTTGCACGAACGACAGCGAGTCGCCGCCCAGTTCGACAAAGCTCAACCTGGCGTCCAGGCGCGGTACCTGGAGGATGCGCGCCCAGGCCGTGCTCAGTTTTTCCGCCAAGGGGGACAAGGGAAGGCTGGCGCTGTCGTCAAATGGCGCAGGCAAGGCGCGTTTGTCCACTTTGCCGTTAGGGGTGAGCGGCAGGGCCTCGAGGAACATGAACAGCGCCGGCACCATGTAGTCCGGCAGCTGGCCGGCGAGCGCCTGGCGCAGTTCATCGGCGCTGGTGGGCTTTTGACCAACGCAATAGGCCACCAGCCGGATCGACGCGCTGTCGTGGTTGGCCACGACCACGCATTGGCCGATGTGGGGGTGACGGGTGATGGCGTTCTCGATTTCCGCCAGCTCGATGCGGTGGCCACGGATTTTCACCTGGCTGTCACCGCGCCCCAGGAAACTGGCGCTGCCATCGGCCAGGTAGGTGCCCAGGTCACCGGTGCGGTAACAGCGGTCGCCTGCGTCCCCGGTGAACGGGTTGACGATGAACTTGGCCTCGGTCAGCGCCGGGTCGCCCCAGTAACCCTGCGACAGATAGGGGCTGCGGATGAGGATTTCACCGGTTTCGCCCACGCTGACCAGCTGGTTGGCCGCGTTGACCACCAGCAACTGCGCATTGGCGATACCTTTGCCCAAGGGCACCCGTGAACTGTCCCCGTCAGGGGAGAGGGTATGGAAGGCCATGGCTTGTGGCGTTTCCGTGGTGCCATAGAAGTTGACACTGACAGCGCAGGGCGCAATGGCGCGGATCTGCTGGTACAGCGCCGGGCTGAGCGCATCGCCGCCCCAGAACAGGTAGCGCAGTTGATCGAGTACCTGGCCATTCATGTGTGCGCCGGTCTCGATCAGCTTGCCCAGCGGGGGGGTGAGGTGGATTACGCTCACGCCGTGCTGTTGAATCCAGCCTGCCAGCTGTGACGGGTCGGTCAGGGTCGGCTGGGCGGGGCAGGCGATGGTCGCGCCAATCGACAGGGGCGTGAACACGTCGCGGTACACCGGGTCGTGGCCCAGACCGGAAAGCAGGGAGAAAGTATCAGCCTGGGTAAAGCCATGCTGGCGCACATGCCAGTCGATGAAGTGCACCAGGGGCGCGTGGTGAGTAACGATACCCTTGGGTTCACCTGTGCTGCCCGAGGTGAAGGTGATGTACGCCGGTTGCTCGGGGTTGACGCTGGGCAGCGCGACCTGTTGCCAGGGAAAAGCTTGCAGTGCCTCGGCGGGGGATTCCGGCACCGTAACCACAATGGGGCCGGAGGCGTCGAGGGATGCATCACCACAGCGCAGGACGACCGCAGGCGCCAGTGTACGGATGATCTGCCTGATGCGCACGGGAGGGTATGCAGCGTCGGCCACGGTAAAGGCCAGGCCGGCACGCAGGCAGCCGAGCATGGCGTACACCAGGGCGGCGCTGCGGCTGGCGACGATGACCACACGATCGGTACCACTGGCAGCGTTTTCTACCAGATACGCGGCAATGCCCTGGCTTATCTGCGCCAGTTGGGCATAGCTGCAGCTGCTGTGCCGGGCAAGGATGGCGGTGGCATCCGGGCAGCGGCCGGCCTGTTCGAGGAAGGCGTGGTGAATCGGCTGGTCGGCACGGTACTCCAGGCGCAGCGTTGGGTTCGGGCGCAGGTCCGGCATGATGGGTGAGGGCTCCGCATGAACGTTGGGGCTGGCTGGTAGCACAACGCTAGTGCAGGGTGGCCGATGGCGCCAATGTTCAGCGGGTTTGGGAGGTGCTTGTCGACAGTCGGGTGCGCAGCGCGCCGCTCTCGTGACACAAGGCGGCTCCCACAAATATGGCGTGGGCCCGGAACCTGTGCAGTCCCTGTGGGAGCTGGCTTGCCGGCGATGAGGCCAGTACAGGTATTGCAAGGCAGCCTGCACCGGCCCGATCCATCAGGCCACATCCACCAGCACGATCTCGCTGTCCTCGATGGCGGTCACCCGCAGCACGTCTTCCTGCTCGATCGCTACACCGTCCCGCGCCTTGGCCCGCAGCCCGTTGACGTCCACCAGCCCCTTGGCCGGCACCAGGTAACCCCTGCGGGCGGCATCGAAGCGGTACTCGGCGGTTTCACCTGCACGCAAGGTGGCGGCCACCAGGCGGGCATCGGTGCGAATCTGCAGGCTGTCTTCATCACCGGCACGGCCGCTGGCCAGGGTCACGAAGCCTTCGCCACGTTCGCCTTTGGGAAACGGCCGGCTGCCCCACTGCGGTGCTTCACCCGTGCGCTCCGGCACGATCCAGATCTGGAAAATACGTGTATCTACGTCTTCCTGGTTGTACTCGCTGTGCACGATACCGGTACCGGCGCTCATCACCTGCACGTCACCGGCTTCGGTACGGCCTTTGTTACCCAGGCTGTCCTGGTGGCTGATCGCGCCTTCACGCACATAGGTGATGATTTCCATGTCGCGGTGCGGGTGCGGCGGGAAGCCGTTGCCAGCCGCGATCAGGTCGTCGTTCCATACCCGCAGGTTGCCCCAGTGCATGCGCGCCGGGTCGTAGTATTCGGCGAATGAGAAATGGTGGTGGGCATCGAGCCAGCCGTGGTTGGCGTGGCCGAGGCCTTCAAAGGGTCGCAGTTGCAGCATGGTCGTGCTCCTTGAATCAGTGGAATGACGCCATGATGCGCTAATGAAACATCGAAAATAAGCGTAAATATCGGCTTAAAACAATCATATTGTTCGATGTAAATTGCTGCCATGCTTTATTCGCTTCATCGCCTAATCCACTGATCTGCAAGCATTCGCTGGCGATTTTCCGTCGATGCGGCGAACATGCCAGCTGTTTTTGTTTTTCAACGGAGTGACCGTGGCCCACGAGCAACCCCAGGCCCCCGCCGACCTTACCCCACCCGCGCAATTGCCCTGGTTTCGCCGCCTGGCCGCCCGCCTGCTGGGGCGTGGCCTGACCCGTCTGCAAGCCCAGCACCGTGACTCCTGGTTCCTCGGCCACGCCACCGGCCAGCGAAGTGGCCACGCCGATGGCGTTCGTGAAGGGTTCGACCGCGGGCGGGTGGAGGGTTACGAAGCCGGGCGCCAGGTGCTGGTGATCCGCGATACCCGGCCTGACATCGCTGCCGTGCCCGGTCAGGACGACAACCTGTTCGACGACTGGCGCCTGCCGTTGACAGCCGAGCTGAAAAAGCGCTTCAAAGCCGACGTCGCCCAACGCCTGCCCGCCGAGGCGCAACCCAGCGCCGCGCAGTGGAAACTGATCTTCAGTGACACCCCGTCCACCTGTGTGGTGGCCGGCGCCGGGGCAGGCAAGTCCACGTCGCTGGTGTTGCGCATCCTGCTGCTGCGCCATTATCTGGGTTACGAGCTGGACGCGATGACCGTGGTCACGTTCACCCGCGAGTCGCGCAAGGACTTCATCAAGCGCCTGGTGCAGGTATTCGCCCTGTGGCAGATCAGCCTGCAACCGGTGCAGGCTCGCGAACTGGTGCGTACCTTCCATTCGCGCATCCTGCCGCTGGTACGCAGCCTGCCGGGCTTCGGCCAGGTGCGCGCCTTCGAGACACTGGGCAACGAGATGCCTGCCGGGCGTGAGGCCGAGGCCGACAGCAACCCGTTCGACCTGCGCCTGAACGATGCCCAGCGCCAGCAACTGAACCAGTGCTATAGCAGCGTGCTGGGTGAGAGCCCGCGTTTTGCCGAGCTGGTCGGCCTGTTGCGCAGCGAAGCCTTGCAACTCAAACCACTGGACCCGAACAACCCTGACGTGCAGAAGCGCGCACAGGTGACCCAGTTGGCCGCCCAGCGCGACGAAGAACTGTGCGACGTAATCGAGGACCTGTGGTTCGCCGCCGGCGCCTGGCCGATCAAGGGCATCGAGCCTTGCCGCGAAACTGTCGACATCCGTGGCAGCCGCTTCCATGTGCATGGCCGCCTGGCTGGCCAGGGGCCATTGGTGGTGCTGGGCTTCGACCCGGCTGAAAGCCCACAGTACCAGCGCCCCGGCGCCAAGTTGGCAGTGCGTGCCGAGTGGGCGGTCAAGCGAACCCTGTTGCAGGCCTTCTGCGACCGGCCGCTGATCTGGCTCGACAACTATGCCATGGCCCGGCGCCTGGCGGCCTCGTTGGCTGGCGATGCCGTGGCCGGCCCGGGGTTCGAGTACAAGGTCAAGGGCGAACTGGCACCGGCGCCGTTGCTGGACGCCTTTGTCGGCGCGGCCAACTTCATCGAGAACCTTGGCCTGGACGTGAACAACGCGGTGGCGGCGATGAGCTTCCCGCCCGGCGACAGCGATGCCTTGTTTTTCGAGGCCCTGGCCCTGTACTGGAAGGCCCTGGAAGCACACCTGCTGGACCAGTCGCCGCCGGTGATGAGCTACAACCGCATGTTCGCCCTGTTCAGCGAGAACAACCCGGAAAACCTGCAACTGCTGCCCGACCCGTTGTTGCGGCCTCTGGCGCACCTGATGATCGACGAGTTCCAGGACGTGTCGCCGCAGATCGTCAGCTGGCTGCGCGCCAGCCTGGCTGAAATCCGCCGGCGTGGCCCGACCATGCACACCGGGCGCCATGCCCAGCATTCGTCGCTGCTGTGCGTGGGTGACGACTGGCAGTCCATCTACGGCTGGCGGGGCAGTTCGCCCAAGTACTTCATGGAATTCGCCAAAGCCTTCCCGTCGCCGGCCAACACGCGGGTGATGCTGGTCGACAACTATCGTTGCCAGCAGCAGGTGATCGACGCGGCCGAACACCTGGTCAAAGGCACCCCGGCGATTGCCGGCAAGAAAGCCCGCGCCAGTGGCCCGGCAGCCGAATTGCCGGGCTCTGCGGTCAAGGTGTTCGACCGTGACGAGGCCGCCTTGGGTGAAACGCTGATCGAGCACTACCAACGGGGTGAGACGGTCATGATGCTGTACCGCAAGGGCAGCGACAGGGCCTTGATGAGCGACCACCTGCAGAGCGTGCTGCACGCCGAGGCGGCGTTGCCGGCCGAGCAGCGCCGGCTGCGTCAGTTGACCTACCACAGTGCCAAGGGCTTGCAGGCCGATGCGGTGTTCATGCTGGGCGACTGCCAGTACCTGACCAGCTCGCCCTACAAGAACCAGGTGTACCGCCAGGCGGGTCTGGGCAAGGCCGGGGATGCCCAACCGTTCGATACGGCGCAGAAGGAAGAAGTGCAGCGCCTGGCCTACGTGGCGGTGACCCGCGCGGTGCAGCACTGCTACTGGCACGTGGAGGCCGCCAGTGGTGACGCCGCAGCGGCCCCACGGGCGTCCGGCCGGGTGGATGGCAAGCAGGCCTTCTTCGAAGACCTGCGCGGGCAGTGAGTGGGGTTCAGCGGCCGATTGTTTGCGTCTGGCGGGTGAGGCTGATCAGCAGACCGGTTTCAACCTGCTGCTGCTCGGCAGTCAGCGCGTCCACGCCTTGGCGATACTGCTGCTCGTTGAGCGCGACGCGACGCAGCCTGCCCTCGGCATCCACCGGGCTTTCAGGCATGACCCTGGCCAAGGCTCGTCGCACAGAGCTGTCCAGGGATGTCACTGGGTCGGCGGTTTCATCCAGGCAGTAATAGAGGTAGTCAAGGCCTGGCCGCCAGAAGTCGGTTATCAGGCTGAACTGTGCCGCATGCTCTCGTTTCAAGTACTCGACCCAGCCCGGCTGCTGGGTCAACCATTGCTCTCGAGCGGTGGCATCCGTATCCAGCTCAAGGACCGCAGCTTTCACCTTGTCGATGATTGTCTGGTTGATCCTGGCCGTGCTGCGGTACAGCATGCCGCTGCTCGGCTCAGGGTAGTCCAGCACGGTAGCCAAGGACTGGCGCAAGGCCAGGCGCAGCTCGATATCGTCCACCAGGCCGGTTGCCAGGGCGGAGTCCGGAAAGGCAGAGGGTTCGTCGAGCACATCGTATGAGGGTAGATCTTCATCGAAACCATCATTCAGTAGCGCCTGCTTGCGCAAGGACCGTTTCCAGCTGATGCGGTCCGCCAGTTGATTGACCTGATCGCGACGATACAACTTTCGATACAGGTTCAGCAGATCGGCCGGCCGACTACCGGCATGGCCGGCAGCGTCGTGGGCCAGCACTTCTATCTCCAAGGCACTGAATGCGTCGGCACCTGCGTCGCCGCAGGTTGGGGGGAAGTCCCCGGCCACTGTCGCGAGGCGTTCGCGCAACACGGTGTCGTGGGCAGCGTCATCCAGCAGCTCCCATACACGCTCCCTCAGGGCCTCGGCATCACGCCGCGCCTCTGCCGACTGGGCAACACGTTCAAGCACCCCCAGCAACGCTGCGTTTTCACCTTGGTCAAAGAGGCCGCTCCACAGCTGCTCTTCGGCACTGCTCGCGCCGCCACGGAAAAAACCTTGCCACGGCGGCACGTCTTCTGCGTGCTCGAATACATTGACGCCACTGCTGCCCAGGCGCGCACGTGCCTCGGCTTCCAGCGTGTTGTAGTTGAACAGCCAGCGGCGCTCAGGCAAGCGAGCGGCGACATCGCGGGCGAACGGGGTGCGCAGTACACCTGGCAAGTCTGGCAGGGTACGAATGCGGTTGGAGGAGAGGTTCAGATAGCGCAGCTCGTACTGGGGCTGGCTCATGAGGATTGTCAGGCTGTCGGGCCATTGCTGCAGTTCGCAGCGGTCAAGGTCCAGGTGGCTGAGGCGGGCCATGAAGCGCAGGTCTGGCGCCAGCCGCAGTGGGTTGCCCGACAGGTGTAGTACCTTGGGATGGATCATGTCCTGAAACTGGGCGGCCAGGCTCTCATCAAGTGTGATCTGGTTGCTGCCCAGGCCAAGTCCATCCAGGGGCAAACGCGTCAGGAAGGCCAAGCTGGCATTATCGAGCCGCAGCCGGTTACGGCTGAGGCCGAGCACCCGCAGGCCAGGCATCGCCCCAATGGCCTGCTGGGCAGTGGCTGAAAGGGTAGTAAGGCCATTGCCTGCCAGGCCCAGTTCGCGTAGCCGTGGTGCAGACTTGAGCGCCTCGAACAATGCTTCAGCGTCCATCTCCGGGTTACCGATGATTTCCAGGGTGTCCAGGTCAGGGAAGTTTGCCAGGAAGCCACCCTCCAGGCGTCGCATCTGCAACCCTTCAAGGACGAGTTGCCGGATATGCGGCATACGGGCAGTGAACGCTGGCAGCGCTTCCAGTTGCATCTGGCTCAGCACCAGCACTGCGCGTTGCGCGCCGCCTTCACGCCGCGAAGCACTCATCAGTCGCTCGGTGAATTGCTGGCGATCAAAGCGTTCTTCAAGGGTGCGTGAGGTGCTGACCCAGCGGTTGAGATCACGGTTAAGCGTGCGCTGCTCGGCTTCCAGTTGGCTGATTGCACTACCCAGGTCGCCTCCTTGGGCAAGTTCGGTTTGCAGCGCGCTGATCTCCTGGCTGCTGAGTTCGGGGTAGAGTGCCCGAAGTCGACGCGCGGCTGGCAAGGCTCGCGTTTGCAAGCCACGGCCGCTCAGGGGATAGCCAAGCTGGCCGTTGGCCAATCGCAAGGGGGAGCGGAACCTGGGATTGATGGGTTGCTGGCCGAGCAGTGAGGCGCAGTGCTGGCGATCGCCGAGGGCGAGTTCCAGCAACAGGGCAGGGTCAGCCTGCGGGTGTTCGGCTTGCAGCGCCTGTTGCAGGCGCAGGCTGTCGTCGTTGGCCAGGCTGGGCCTGAACAGGCCGAGGAGGGCGCGGTCAAGCCGCACTCGAGCTTGCAGAAGGCGCGCTTCCTCGGCAATGCGAAGCGGCACCCGCCCGTTTGTCAGGCGTTGCCGTTCGGCGTTGCTGATGTTGGCAAGCAATTCTTCAAGCGCGCTGTCCGGTAGCCCGGGAAACTGCCGGGCGAGGGTTTGTGCGGTTGCTGGGCGTGTGGGACGGTGTCTTTGTTGCAGGCTCTCGAACAGCGCCTCGCGATGCTGTTCCAGGTGTTGCGCGAGCTTGTTGTTCAGCGCGTGCGATCGGTGCTCGGCGGGTGTGTCACCGAGCAACTGCTCAATGGCTTCTTCATCCATCTGATCCAGCACGGTCTGGCTCAGCTGGCCATTGTCCAGGTCGGTACGGGTAATTTCGATTTCCACTTGGCCCAGCGTGTACGGGGGGCCGTAGCGCACAGATTCGCCCCAGGGTTCCGGCCCTTGGTAAACCTTGAGCACGTTCCCCTCGGGCCACCCCGGCAGGCGCAGCAACTCAGGCAAGGCGAAGTTCTTGTACGCAGCCAGCGGCAACCCATGGCGTACGCAGTTGATGATCTGTTGAGTTTGATTGTCCAGTTGCAACCGCTGCAGCGCGTCGATCAACAAAGCGGGTGGGCGCAGGCCCCCTGCCTGAGCGCGGCGCAGCACGTCTGGATCGGTACCGGTACCGCGCATGGCATGGTCCAGTTCGCTGTCGTCCAGGCCTGCGCTATGGTCGCCAAGGCGGCGCATGAGCTGTTCGCGGTCCCATTCCAGAGGCTGCTCATGAGCCAGTTGCCAGCGGGCATTACCGTGGTGGAGCAAGCGTGGGGCATAGGCCTGTGCATCCTCGGGGTGGCGCACGTACCATTGCTGGTCTGCGTCCTGAAACACTTCGTACAGCGTCCCATCCAGCTGGAGAAAGGTCTTCCCATCGATGTGCACATGGCCGAGCAGGTCGGGTTGGGCCCCATCAGGGATAGCCGTTTTGCTCGCATAGGGCGTCATGTCGGGGTGCCAGAGCACTTCTTTGTCTTCATGCCACACACTCGTCAGCGCATCGACAAAGCCTGACGCCTGGACGAGCTTGGCGCCGGTAGCAAAGCCGGCAATCACTGCCGCATTGATTGCCAACGATTCCAGTTGCGCCAGTGCTTGCCGGGTATCGCCTTCTTCCCACGCCTCGAACCCGGTGAAAACCGAGCTCATCAGGTCGTAAGCGAAAACGCCGAGCATGACTGTGTTCAACCCTGGTACGAAAAACGCAGCGACGTTCAGCACATTCATGCCCACCTCGAGCCAGTGCTTCAGTCGCTTGTCGCGGGCCTTGGCGTCGACCTCGGCGGTGGGGACCGCAATGGTTCTTGCGTCGGCCTTCATCCGCGCAAGGTGGGCGTTGTACAAGGTCGCCCAAGGGTCGGTTCTGATTGGCGAGAGGGTGAAGGGGATTGCGGGCATTTTTCTGGGTTTGCGTCTGCCTGCTTCATCCTGTTCGAACAGCGCATTTTCCAGTTTGTCGGCCAGTTCCTTTTGCCTGTCTTTGTAGGCGAAATGCACCACGCTTTGGCGAAACTCGCTTTGCAACAGGCGGCTACGCAGGTGTTTGCCGGCTTCCTGGCGAGAAGCAAACTCCCTTATAGGGTGCTCGCTGTCGCCAGGCATATACAGGACGCAGGGGTTTGTCCGGTCAGGATTGTCTGGCCCGATGAACAGCATTTCGTGGACGGGGATACCGAACAGGCTGAAGTTCCAGCAATGCAGTGCCTGTTTTTCATAGGTAGGTTGAGGCTTGCCGTCGCACAGTTGCACAAGCGCATCGAGCCCATGTTCGCTCAGCAGGCCTTTGAGCTTTGCAATCAGTGCCTGAACCCTCAGGGCCTCGCGACTCGCTGCTATTGACAGGCGCTGGACTTCAGCGCGATTGGCACCCTCATGGGTTGCCAGCAGATGTTCCTGATAGCGTGCGCCCAGGTCCAGCCCCCGACAATGGTTGACGAAGTCCGCCATCGCCAGGCCCGGTAGAGGCGAATCGCTGCCAGCAGCGCTGGTGAGCCTGCTGTAAGCACCTACTTCGGCCAGGCCCTCGAAATTGTGCAGGGCAGCCTCCAGCAAGCTGCGTGTTTGCGGTTCGCCCACAGGGCGGGTGGTCAGCACATCCACCTCAAGGTCGGGGACCAAGGGCGTTTCTACGTCGGGTACGCCGACCCAGATGTTGGCGTCTGATTCAAAGGGCTGGAACACATATTGCGCCCTGTCTACGGGCACGCTCACCTTCAAGCGCTTGGTCAGCAGTGGGGTGCAGAAGCCGACGATGTCCTGGAAACCCGCCAGTGCCTGCCTGACTTGTACCAGGCGTTTGTCCCGCGTTTTGATAGCTCTGAGCAACTGCTCACGCGCTGGCTCATCGGCAGTGGCGTACCAAGAGTAAGGGGAGCCATCTTCATCCAGATACTCCTTGCGCAGGCTTTGCAGCACTTTGTGCGTATGTGCGGGCTGAAGAACCTTGCTCCATTTCGGTAATGTTCGGGTTATCTGGCTTTCATGTAACGGCGTGGGGTTGGTCATGGCAACGGTCTCTTGCGTTGGGGGCCAATAGTCCACGCTCATCAAGGCGCCATGGTGCGGTAGATAGTTGTCGTCAAGGGTCGGTGCTGCGCATGCGCGGGTCGGTGAGGGGCTAGCGGCGAGGGGGGATGTGCGAGAGGGTGAGGCAGGCCAAGACGCAGGCAGCCAAGGAGAATTGCAATGCGTTCGCTGTGCAGTCCGAAAGATCACCTGCTCGACCTCGATGGTATTGAAATAGCGGTCCGCACCTGGGGCGCCGAAGACGGTATTCCCGTCCTGGCCTTGCATGGCTGGCTGGATAACGCTGCCTCGTTCGAACGCCTGGCACCGATGCTGGACGGTTGCTTTGTGGTGGCCCCCGACCTGGTCGGCCATGGCCGTTCGGACCATCGCCGCCGCGACAGTGGCTATTACCTGTGGGAGCATGCCGAAGACATGCTGGCGGTGACCGACAGCCTGGGCCTGGCGCAATTCCATGTGCTGGCCCATGGCATGGGCACCGGTGTGGCGTCGCTACTGGCGGCCATGACCAGTGGCATTGCCAGCATGACCTTCCTCGACGGCATGGGTGCCCCGTTCACGGTGGCCGAGGATGACCGCGTGCAGCACCTGGCGCGGGCCTACCGGCTCAAACGTATGGTCCAGCGCAGCCAGCTGCCGGGCTTTGCCGAGCCGGACGTCGGCCGCTTCGATGACCTGGACACCGCCCTGGCGCAACGGCGCGAGCGCCTTGACACCGAACTGTCGGAAGGTGCCGCACGGCTGCTGGCGTTGCGCGACCTGCTGCAACTGGGCGATGGCTATTGCTGGCGCCACGACCCGCGGCTGGTGTTGCCCGAACCCATGCCGCTGACCGAGCGCGACGCATGCGACCTGCTCAACCAGATCCGCTGCCCGCTGTACCTGCTGTTCGGCCGTCAAGGGGCATTCACCGGCGAGGCTTTTACCCGGCGTCAGGCAGCCTTGCCCAGCCATGCCAAGGTTTCCTGGCATCCCGGCGGGCACCACTTCCACCTGGATGCCCCGGACCGGGCGCTGGTCGACCAACTGCTGCGTATCCTGGCGCACCATGAAGGGGGCGTGCTGCAACGCTTGGTAAACGAGTAGCTGGTTCTGTTCACTCCGGGCGAAGCTGGGCTATGGTGGCGAAACTATTCGCACTCATGGCACAAGGAGCCCGGTATGCGACCGTTCGCTATCAAGCACATAGATCATCTTGTTCTGCGGGTCAGCGACCTGCCGCGCAGTGTTGCCTTCTACACCGAGCTGCTCGGTTGCCACGTCAGCCGTGTGCGCGAAGACCTGGGCATGGTGCACCTCGCCACGGGCACGGCGATGATCGACCTGGTGACCCTGGACGGCCCGCTGGGGCGGCCAGGCGGGGCGGCGCCGGGGCTGGAAGGGCGCAACCTGCACCATTTCTGTCTGCGTATCGAGCCGTTCGACGAGGCCGCCTTGATCGCCTACCTGGAAGCCGCCGGGGTAAAAGTGGAGCCGGCAGAAAAGCGTTATGGCGCTGAAGGCGAGGGTCCGTCGCTTTACTGCTACGACCCGGATGGCAACCAGGTCGAGTTGAAGGGGCCGGTAGCGGAGGCGGTATGAGCGACCTGCACATGCGCGAGCACTGGGTCGACACCGCGCAAGGCAAGTTGTTCGCCCAGGATTGGACGCCGTTGCAGGCACAGGGGGCGCCCATTGTCCTGCTGCATGATTCGCTGGGGTGTGTGGCGTTGTGGCGCGACTTCCCAGCGCAGTTGGCGCAAGCCACCGGGCACCGGGTAATCGCCTACGACCGCTTGGGCTTTGGCCGTTCGGACGCGCATCCGGGCAGTTTGCGGTGATGCCGTTGCGTACATAGTCGGTCTTGACGGCTGGCGCTCCCACAAAAGTCCGTGATGTGCCGCTACAGCTTCTGCATGCCCACCCTCTACGCCCCACTGTTCTTCATTGGTTTCATCGCCGCAGCACTGTCATTGGCAGCCCACCCGGTGATGCCGTCTCGTTCATGCCGCCCTCTTGTGTATGGCCAGGCGGGTGGATATCCCGGCAATCCCGATTATGCTTCATTTACCTTGCTGCGATCCGAGGCGGCCCGCCTCGTCGTGCTTCGCGCAACCAAAGCAAGCCCCAGGGCCTGGGTGCGACGGTGAAGTGGTTGTGAGGTGCTCCGGCCTGTATGACGACATGACGGAGGCAACCCATGGCGGTTCTCGACAGCGCATCCACGGGCAGTAGCGCGCCCCAACGCGGTATCACCAAGGAGGAGCGCAAGGTCATCTTCGCCTCATCCCTGGGCACGGTGTTCGAATGGTACGACTTCTACCTGTACGGCTCCCTCGCCGCGATCATCGCCAAGCACTTCTTTGCCGGTGTCAATGAAACCACCTCGTTCATCTTCGCCTTGCTTGCCTTTGCCGCCGGTTTTGCCGTACGGCCGTTCGGGGCAATCGTGTTCGGCCGCCTGGGTGACATGATCGGGCGCAAGCATACGTTCCTTATCACGATTGTGATCATGGGCCTGTCTACCGCGCTGGTGGGCCTGCTCCCGAGCTACAGCGCGATCGGCGTGGCCGCGCCGGTCATCCTGATTACCTTGCGGTTGCTGCAGGGCCTGGCCCTGGGGGGGGAGTACGGCGGCGCGGCCACCTATGTGGCCGAACATGCGCCCAAGGGCCGTCGCGGCTTTTTCACCGCCTGGATCCAGACCACAGCCACGTTGGGGCTGTTCCTGTCGCTGCTGGTGATCATGAGCTGCCGCACGGTCATGGGTACTGAGGTGTTCGAGGCCTGGGGCTGGCGGGTGCCGTTCCTGCTGTCGATCCTGCTGCTGGCGATTTCGGTGTACATCCGCATGCAGCTCAACGAGTCGCCGGTGTTCATGAAGATGAAGGCCGAGGGCAAGGCATCCAAGGCACCGCTGACCGAGTCGTTCGCCCGTTGGGACAACCTCAAGGTGGTGATCATGTCGCTGCTGGGCGGCACCGCCGGCCAGGCCGTGGTGTGGTACACCGGGCAGTTCTATGCGCTGTTCTTCCTGTTGCAGATGCTCAAGATCGAGCCGCAGACGGCCAACCTGCTGATTGCCGGCTCGTTGCTGATCGGCACGCCGTTCTTCATCATCTTCGGTAGCCTGTCCGACCGCATTGGCCGCAAGAAGATCATCATGGCCGGCTGCATCATCGCTGCGCTGACCTATTTCCCGATCTTCAAGGCGCTGACCGAGTACGGCAACCCGGACGTGTTCGTCGCCCAGGAGCAGAACCCGGTCGTGGTAGTGGCTGACCCTGGTCAGTGCGCGTTCCAGTTCGACCCGGTGGGCAAGGCCAAATTCACCAGCTCCTGCGACATCGCCAAGAGCCTGCTGGCCAAGCGCGCCATTCCCTACACCAACCAGGCGGCCGAACCTGGCAGCGTGGCGCAGATTCGCATTGGTGAGCGGGTGCTGCCGAGCTTTGAAGGCAGCAGCATGGCCGCAGCGGACTTCAAGGTGCAGAGTGAAGCGTTTACTGCCACCTTGAGTGGTGCGTTGAAAGAAGCCGGCTACCCGGAAAAGGCCGACCCGGCGAAGATCCACTACCCGATGGTGCTGTTGCTGCTGACCATTTTGGTGATCTACGTGACCATGGTCTACGGCCCGATTGCTGCCTGGCTGGTCGAGCTATTCCCGGCGCGTATCCGCTACACCTCGATGTCGCTGCCTTACCACATCGGTAATGGCTGGTTCGGCGGCTTCCTGCCGACGGTGGCGTTTGCCATGGTGGCGGCGACCGGGGATATCTATTACGGCTTGTGGTACCCGATTGTGATCGCGGTAATGACGGCGGTGCTGGGGATCTTCTTCCTGCCGGAGACCAAGGACCGGGATATCAACCACACCTGAGACTGATGGGGCAGTTGTGCTGGCCTCTTCGCGGGCTCGCCCGCTCCCACAGATACAACACAGATTTCACGGCTTGTGTTGTACCTGTGGGAGCGGGCGAGCCCGCGAAGAGGCCGGTACAGCCCACTAATCAATCGAAGTAGCCGCGCAGGCCAAAGGCATACCCGGTATCCACCTGCGCGGCCTCACCCCGGCTCCAGCGCTTCTTCAGCACGAACTCGAACGCCGGCTCGTACAACCCGTCGCGCACCAGCGCCCCCGCCAGTACCTCCACGTCATACCAGCCATTGTCCAGCTCGATGATCGGCCGCCCCGGCACCTGGTAGCGGGCAATCAGGTCACCCAGGGTCTTGGGCGTGAAGTGCTGCAGGATGCGCCAGGTGTACAGCATCAGCGCACCGTGCTCGACCCGCAAAACATAGCCATTACGCCGGTGCTTCAGGCGGCTGCCAGCTTCGCGCAGGGCCGGGGTATGGCCATCGAGGGTGAACAGAATGCGGTAGGGCAGGTTGTCGACCCCCGCCAGCGGCAGCACGACGCCTTCGCGTACCGCCTTGTCGCCGATGTCACCATGGGTAAACGCGTAGGCGAGGTCGTCCGGTAGCTCATGCTCCTGCTTGAAACGTTCGAGCAACTGGATATCGCCAAGCAGAAAGTAATCGACCAGGTCGTTCAGTACTTCGCTGAATTCGTGGCGCATCTGTTTTCCTTATTGGTGCGCGAGGGGCTGTCTGTGTTTCTGGGCGATCTGGATCAGGTTGCCACAGGTGTCATCGAACACGGCCACGGTGACGGGGCCTAGGTCGGTGGGCGGCTGGGTGAACTGCACACCCGCCGCGCAGAGGCGGGTGTATTCGGCCTGTATATCGCGCACGCCAAACGAGGTGGCGGGGATGCCATCCTGCTTGAGCGCCGCCTTGTACACCTTGGACGCCGGGTGCGCGTCGGGCTCCAGCAACAGCTCGACGCCGTTGGGATCGTTGGGGGAGGTCAGCGTCAGCCAGCGGTGCCGGCCCATGGGGATGTCGTGCCTGGGCTCGAAACCGAGTACGTAGTGGTAGAAGGCCAGGGCCTTGGCCTGGTCGTCGACAAGAATGCTGGTGACCACGATCTTCATAGGCGTACACCGTAATGCTGAGGCCGTTGGGTATCAGTAAAGACGTTCGGGAGTATTTGGCCAGCAGCTGTTCCCCGGCTCGGGCGATCGCTCTACAAAAAAACTGCTCAAGCCATAGGTAAATCCTTCATCACCCGGCCCCCGTCCGCCAGCCAGCGGGGTTAAAGTGTCAGGCATGATCCCTGCGCGCCCAAACCGGCGTCAAAGAGGTGCCCGTGGCTGCCTATACCCTGCGACAACTCAAGTACTTCGTCACCACCGTGGAGGCCGGTAGCGTTGCCGAAGCCTCTCGCCAGCTGTACATCGCCCAGCCGTCCATTTCCACGGCCATCAAGAGCCTGGAAGAAAGTTTCGGCGTGCAGCTGTTCATTCGCCACCATGCCCAGGGTGTGTCGTTGACGCCCAGCGGCAAGCGTTTCTACGCCAAGACCCGATCCCTGCTGCAGATGGCCCACGAGTTCGAGCAGAACGCCCTGGCTGACAACGACACCGTCGCCGGGCAGATCGACATCGGCTGTTTCGAAACCGTGGCACCGTTGTATCTGCCGCGCCTGATCGCCGCCTTCCGCCAGCGTTACCCAGGCGTGGATATCCGCCTGCGCGACGGCGAGCAGCAGGAGCTGATCCAGGGCCTGACGGCCGGAACGTTCGACCTGGCGTTTCTCTACGATCATGACCTGGACGGCACCATCGAAGCCGAGCCGCTGATGCCGCCGCAAAAACCTTACGTGCTGCTGCCAGAAAACCACCGCTTTGCCGGCCAGGCCCAGGTATCGCTGCGTGACCTGTGCCCGGAGCCGATGATCCTGCTGGACGTGGCTCCCAGCCGCACCTACTTCGTCAGCCTGTTCAACGAGATGGGTTTGACGCCGAACATCGTCTTCAGCTCACCGTCGATCGAGATGGTGCGGGGCATGGTCGGGCAGGGTTTCGGTTTTTCGCTGCTGGTGACCCGACCGCATTCGGAATACACCTACGACGGCCAGCGCCTGGCCCTGCTGGATATCGCCGAGCCGGTGGCGCTGTCGGGGCTGGCGGCGGCGTGGTTGAAGCGGGTGCAACTGACCAAGCCTGCACAGTTGTTTGTGGAGTTTTGCCGGGAAGAACTGGCGAAGTTCTGAGGCTGGCACGCCATGCTGCGCGATCCAGGAGCATGGCGTGCCCGCTGATCAAGGGTTGACCTGATAACCGCGCCCTTGCAGGCAACCGCTGTAGGCACTGGCATGGGCCTGGGTTTTGGCCTGGTCCTGGCTGCGCCGATCCTGTCGCCGGTCCTGACGCTGGCGCATGCCGCCTACCGCCGCACCGGCGGCGGCCGTTTCGCCGGCACGGTTCTGCCGGTATTGCTGTTTGGCATCGTCACTGGCCCGGTCATACAGCTCCTCGTGCTGGTTGCCGCGCACTTGCGCGCCCACGGCACCTGCGGCGGCGCCTGCTGCTGCCCCACGCACCCGGCCACCGACATGGGCTTCGCTGGACGTCGCGGTGCTGTTCGCGGCGTTGGTAGCGACGGTATTGCAATCGTTGATGTCCAGTTGCATCTGCTGGCTGCTCTGGCCCTTGAGCGGCACTACCGACTGCGCCTGGGCTGCGGATGCGGCACACAACAGCACAAGCAGGTAACTCCACGTGAACGTACGCATGGCACACCTCAACCGGGCAGAAAGCCCGTTTCACAGGATAGTCCGTCATCGGTTGGGGATGGCGGATTTGTCTGCATGGTCTACACCGGATAACAGAGTTTGCCATTGCATGTGACCCTCACGTCGGGCTAACCGTGGACACGCCATGACCCAGCCCCAGGATCTGATCATCTGTGAGTACTGCAACACGGTGTACCAGCGTGCACCTTTGCTCAAGCACCAACGCGCCCTGTGCCTGCGCTGTGGCGGCGTGCTGTACCGGCACACGTCACTGACCATCGAGCAGCGGCTGGCCTTGAGTGTGACCGGCGGCATCCTGCTGGTGTTCGCCAACGCCTACCCGGTGATGACCATCGGCATGCAGGGGCTTACCCATTCGGCGACGTTGTGGGATGCGGTGCAGATCCTCAGCCAAGGCAGCATCACCTTCATCGCCCTGGTCATGGCGCTGTCGATCATCTTTGCGCCGCTGCTGCAGATTGCCCTGTTGTGCTGGGTTTTGAGTTTTGCCCTGGCCGGCCAGCGAGCCCCAGGTTTTGCCCTGTGCATGCGCGGCCTGGAGAGCCTGCGGCCGTGGAGCATGCTGGAAGTGTGCCTGCTCGGGGCCATGGTGGCAGTGATCAAGCTGGCCGGGCTGCTTGATGTGATCCCCGGCATCGGCCTGCTGGCCCTGGCCGCGCTGAGCATGCTCATCATCCACATCGCCGGCAAGGACATTCGCGACCTATGGGTGCAGGTATGAATTACCCGGCCAACGCCGACGAGCTGGGCCTTTGTCTGTGCCATGGCTGCGGCCAGGCCTGCGACCTGAGCAGCGGCGCACACGCCTGCAACCGCTGCGGCGCCGCCATTCACCGGCGCAAGGCCAATGCCATCGCTCGTGGCTGGGCGTTTCTGCTGGCGGCGCTGGTGTTCTACATCCCGGCCAACCTGCTGCCGGTGATGCACACCGAAATGCTTGGCAGTGGCAGCGAAAGCACCATTGGTGGTGGTGTGCTGGAGTTCTGGGAGGCCGGCGCCTGGGACATCGCGCTGATCATCTTCATTGCCAGCGTGGGGGTGCCTGCCATCAAGTTCTTCTCGCTCGGCCTGCTGCTGTTCACCGCCCAGCACCGTTCCACCTGGGCCTGTCGTCAGCGTTCGCAACTGTACCGCTTTGTCGAGCTGATCGGGTACTGGTCGATGCTCGATGTCATGGTGGTGGCGCTGGTGGCGGCGCTGGTGCAACTGCGCGGGCTGGGCACCATCGAGCCGCGGGTAGGCATCCTGTTTTTTGGCATGGTGGTGGTGCTGACCATGTTGTCTGCGATGAGCTTCGATCCACGCCTGATCTGGGATAGCCATGCCAACGAGGGGAGGCCGCACTGATGGGGCAACAGACTGACGAGCGCGAGGGCGCAGGCCAGGTTGAGGTACGTACCCGACGCTGGAGTGTGTCGCTGGTGTGGATCGTGCCGATACTGGCAATGCTGATCGGCGCGTCACTGGTGGTGCGCAACTGGATGCAGCAGGGCCCGGTCATTGCCATTTCCTTCCACTCGGGAGAGGGGCTGGTGGCCGGCAAGACCCAGGTAAAGTACCGCAGCGTGGTGATTGGCGAAGTCACGACGGTGGACCTGGCCGATGACAATAAAAGCGTGGTCGCCAAGGTGCAGTTGTCCGACGATGCCCGCGCGTTCGCCACCCAGGGCGCGCGCTTCTGGGTTGTGCGCCCGCGCATCGGTGTGGGTGGGGTTTCCGGGGTGGATACGCTGCTGTCAGGCAGTTTCATCGGGGCCGATTCCGGCGAATCGAAAACCCCGGAAAAGTCCTTTGTCGGCCTGGAACTGCCGCCACCTGTTACCTTCGACGAAAAGGGCAAGCGCTTTTTCCTCACCGCCAGCGACCTTGGCTCGCTGGATGTCGGCTCGTCGATCTACTACCGCAAGATCCCGGTCGGTGAGGTGGTGTCGTTTGCCCTGCAAGACGATGGCAAGGGGGTGGAGATTGGCGTGTTCGTGCAGGCCCCCTACGACAGTTTCGTCACCGCTGATAGCCGCTTCTGGAATGCCAGTGGCGTCGACATGCAGATTGGCGCCAACGGCCTGAAGGTTGATACCGAATCACTGTCATCGATCCTGGTGGGCGGGTTGGCCTTTGGTTCGCCCGATTTTGCCCCGCAGGCCGAGCCTGCTGCCGATCAGGCCCGCTTTCAGCTGTTTGCCGACCGAGAGTCCGCCTTGGCCCCGCCCAATGGCCAGGCGCAATACCTGCAGCTACGCTTCGACCAGGCCATGCGTGGCCTGTCGGTGGGGGCGCCGGTGGAGTTCAAGGGCGTGGAGTTTGGCCGGGTCACCTCGATCAAGCTGGACTACGACGCCGAGCGGCAGTCCTTCCCGGTGGTGGTCGATGCGGTGATCTACCCGCAGCGCCTCGGGCCGGTGCACCGCAAGATGCTGGCAGTGTTCAAGCACACCGAGGGCGACATGGATGGGGCGCGGCAGCTGATCGGCACCTTCGTCGAGCACGGGCTGCGGGCGCAGGCGCGTAGCGGCAACCTCATAACCGGGCAGATGTTCATATCCCTGGACTTTTACCCGGGTGCTCCCAAGGTGGCCTTCGACATGGCCGCCAACCCCATCACCATCCCCACCTTGCCGGGCAGCCTGGAACAGTTGCAGGAGCAGCTGCAGCGGGTGGTCGAGCGCATAGCCAAGCTGCCGCTGGAAAGCATTGCCAGCAACCTCGATGGTAGCCTGCGTGAGCTGCGCGCCAGCCTCAAGCAGTTCAATGGCCAGACGTTGCCGGATGTGAAGGTGGCGCTGGACGAAGTGCACAAGACCCTGCGCACGGCCAATGCGGCCATTTCCGAGGACTCCCCGCAGCGCGAGCGCATGGGCGAAACACTGGATGAACTGGAGCGCATGTCGCGGTCGCTGCGCGACCTTGCCGACTACCTGGGCCGGCACCCCGAGTCGCTGATACGCGGGCGGCCGAAAGCGGCCGGGGCCGCAGAGCTTGAACCCTGAGGAGACAGCCGATGCAACGACTGCGCAATGTGTGTGTGGCCAGCCTGCTGGTGTGGCTCGGGGGCTGCAGCAGTACGCCGAACAACTACCACACGCTGGTGCCGAACGAGCCGATGCGTGACAGCGGGCAGCACATCCGGGTGACCCGGGTGGTCGTGCCGCCCCAGGTGGATCGCCCGCAACTGGTGGTGCGGCAAGGGCAGAGTGGCCTGGCCATTCTGGAGACGGAATGGTGGGGTGCCAACCTGGTGGATGAGTTTCGCAGCGCCTTGCAGGACCAGCTGGGTGGGCCGGCGGGTGACGCCAAGGCGGCAGTGCGGGTGGACGTACAACGCTTCGATACGGTGCCGGGGCGCTATGCCTCGCTGGAAACCGTGTGGCGCCTGAAACTGGTGGGGCAGGCTGAGCTGACCTGCCGCACCTCGGTGCAGACTGCCGCTGACAACAGCATCACCAGCCTGGTAAATGCGCACCAGGCCAACCTGCGCAAACTGGCCGAGGCAGTGCGGGGCAGTGCCGCTCGGGGTAGCTGCTTGCCATCTGCCTGAAGGCCTGTCGACCTGTGTTCACGCCTGCGTGGCCTTGCGCAGCGGCACCTCGCGCAGCAGCCAGGACAGTGCGAAAGCCACGCTGGTGATCACCCCGGCCAGCAGGAATACACCATGCATTGCCCCGGAAAACGCCTGCAGGTAACTGTGCTGCAGGGCCGTGGGCAGGGCATGCACGGCGGCCGGCGATAGGCTCGCGGCACCCCCGGCACTGGCGGCGAAGTCACTGCCCAGGCCGCCCAGCAAGCTGTGCGAGAACAAGGCGCCGAACAGCGACACACCGATGGCGCCGCCAATCGAGCGGAACAAGGTGGCCCCGGAGGTGGCCACGCCCATGTGGCGCAATTCGACGCTGTTCTGCACGGCCAGGATCAGCACCTGCATGACCATACCCAGGCCGGCCCCCAGCAAGCCCATGTACAGGTTCATCAGCGCCATGGGCGTGTCGAGCTGTAGCCGGCTGAGCAGGCCCAGGGCAATCACTTGCAGCAGGGTGCCGATGATCGGGAACACCCGGTAACGCCCCCAGCGGCTGATCAGCCGCCCGGTAACCGCCGACACCACCAGCAGGCCACCCATCAGTGGCAGCATCTGCAGCCCGGCACTGGTGGGCGTGGCGTTCTTCACCACCTGCATGTACAACGGCAGGAAGGTGACGGCGCCGAACAGCGACACCCCGACGATGAAACCGATCAGCCCGGCAAGCACGAAGGTCCGGTGACGGAACAGGTGCAGCGGCATGATTGGCTCGACGGCGCGGCGTTGTTCCAGGACGAAGCCGACCAGGCCGATCAAGGCGAACAGCGCAAGGCACAACACGTCCAGCGACTGCCACGCCAGCAGGCTGCCGCCGAGGCTGGTGATGAGCACCAGGGCAGCCAATGCCACGGTAAGGAAGAACGCGCCGATGTAGTCCACCGTATGCCGTACCAACGCCACGTGCGGGCGGAACACGCTGCCGATCACCAGCAGCGCCAGCAGGCCCAGGGGCAGGTTGATGTAGAAGATCCAGTGCCACGACAGCTGCTCGACCAGAAAACCGCCGATCAGCGGCCCTACAACGGTGGCCAGGCCGAACACGCCACCGAACAGGCCCTGGTATCGGCCACGTTCGGCAGGCGGGATGACATCACCGATGGCGGCCATCGCCACCACCATCAAGCCGCCACCACCCAGCCCTTGCAGGGTACGGAAGGCAATCAGCTGGGCCATGTCCTGTGCTGCGCCACACAGGGCCGAGCCCAGCAGGAACAGCACGATGGCCACCTGCAGCACACGCTTGCGGCCGAACTGGTCACCGAACTTGCCATACAGCGGTACCACTACCGTGGAGGCCAGCAGGTAAGCGGTGACCACCCACGACAGCCAGCGCAGCCCACCGAGGTCGCTGACGATGGTTGGCAGTGCGGTCGAGACGATGGTCTGGTCGAGGGCGGCCAGGAACATCACCAACATCAGCGCTGACAGCAGCAGTGGAATGGAGGTTTGCGCATCCGTTGCGGCGGGGGAGGTATCAGTGGATACAGGTTGCACAGTGCTTACCTCAGCTGGGGGGGGGGTTGGCCTGGGCATGCTGCTGGCCAGCGTCTTGCAGGCCAGCAAGGGCAAAGCGGTAAAGCTGCGCTGCAACGGCCTCGCCGGGCATCTGCAGAATCTCGTGCAGCGCCCCGGAGCCGCCGCGCGGGCCGATCAGCAGCATTGCCCACGGCGCTGTGACGCACAGGATGCAGCGGGTCAGGGCCGGTTCGTCGACGGGGATGGTGCTGACCTCGCTGAACAGCCCCTTGAGCAATGACAGGCGCAGTGGTGCGGCGGCCTGCAGATGCGCCTGGCCGTGAGGGCTGGGCGCGAGGATTTCTGCGGCCAGAACCCGCAAATGCCAGTTGTCCCGATCCTGGGTGGCCTTGTGCACCACCAGTTCCACCAGCACGCGCAGCTTTTCGGCTGGCGCGTGGTTGCCTTGAGTGATGCGCTGCAGGTCGCTGAGGTCGAGGAAGCGTTTGCGGGCCTCGTCAAGCACGGCCAGGTACAGGCCGTTGCGGCTGCCGAAGTGGTAGTTGATCGAGGCCAGGTCGACTTCGGCCTTGGCCGCAACGGCCTTGTTGCTGGTTTCGGCATAGCCGAGCGCGGCGAACAGTTCGCCGGCGGCTTCGAGGATGCGGGTGCGGGTGACGGCGCCGTCCTTGCGGGGTTCGCGGGGGGCTGCGGACATGTTGGGTACTCTGCAAACCAGGAATATGGGCAGAGCGTGGTCGAGTCTTAATTTAAAATCAATTTAAATTTAATTTATACGGCAAACGGCCTATCGCGATTCTTGCAGGAGCAGCCTTGTGCTGCGAAACGGCCGGTACAGGCCACACATCCGTATGCCTCCAATACCGGCCTGTTCGCAGCACAAGGCTGCTCCTACACGTGACGATCTACGGGTGATTACTGGCGGTTTCCTGCACCCGTTCGGGCTTGTCCAGCGGCAGGTGGTCGAACTCGCGCAAGCCATCCTTGCGGTACGGGTCGCCGATCCAGCGCGGTGCCACCACAAATTGCGGGCTCACCAGGCTCTTGACCGGCTCGAAGCGGTCATAGCTCAGCCCGGCCAGGTCGGACAGGGTATGGATCAGGTGCGAGCTGCTGTAAGGGCGGTTGGCCATGGCCTGCAAATCACGTGGGTGCTCGGCCTGCCAGCTGGGCGAGGTCCACAGCAGGAACGGGATGGTGTACATCGGCCGGGTCGGCGCGCCTTCGTTGCGCCCCAGGCGGTCGTGGTTGCCGGAGCTGTACACGTCTTCGCCATGGTCGGACAGGTACAGCAGGAAGCCATTGGGGCTGCCGGCCGAGTAACGCTTGATCAGGCTCGATACCACGTAGTCGTTGTAGCGCACCGCGTTGTCGTAGAAGTTGTAGGTTTCTACCTGGTCTGGCGTCAGCTCTTTCGGTACGCCCTGGCTGTCGGTGAAGTGCGCGTAGTCGTTCGGGTAGCGGAAGCGATAGTCCATGTGCGTGCCCAGCAGGTGGACGATGATGAACTTGTTCGGCGCAGGGTCTTGCAGGGCCTTCTCGAACGGTGCCAGCACCACGTCATCGTACTGGCTGGCGTTCTGGTTGCGCTGGTTGTTCAGGTATACCGGCGCGTCGGTCTGCTGCGAGAACGTGGTCAACATGGTGTTGCGCTTGGTCATGGTCTGCTGGTTGGTGATCCAGAAGGTCTTGTAGCCTGCCTGTTTCATCAGGTTGATCAGTGACGGGTCGGTGAGGAAGCGGTCCGGGTTCTGCTCGTTGCCAAAGGTGAGGATCTGCTGCATCACTTCGATGGTGTACGGGCGCGGCGATACCACGTCGCGGAACACCGTCAGGCCCTTGTCGCTGGCGGCCAGCGCGTCGAGGTTGGGCGTGGTGTCGCGGTTGTAGCCATACAGGTGCATGTGCTCGCGGGTGGTGGACTCGCCCAGCACCAGCACCAGCGTGCGTGGCGCCGTACCGCTGCTGTCACTCAGGTTTTGCAGGGGCGGCAACGCGGCGTTTTGCGCCAGTAACTTCTGCATGTTGTCCAGTTGCTGAAGGTATTGACGGTAGCCGACCAGCAGTTGCCAGGGCACTGCGGGCTCCATGCGCTGCTGCACTTTTTCGGCGGCATCGGCGAAGTTGCGCTCCTGCGTCACCATCTGCTTGTAGAACGGGTACACCAGGTTGGCGACCAGCAACAGGGCCACCACTGGCAGGCGGCTGCGCAGGGGCAGGCTGACCGGACGCACGCGCTTCCACAGCAGCACCGCCACCAGCGTGTACAGCAGCAGCGCCAGGCCCAGCCACACGCTGAAGTACTGGCTGAAGTACTCACCGGCTTCGGCGGTGTTGGACTCGAACATCACGAAGATGACGCTTTGCGAGAACTCCTGGCGATAAATGCCGAAGTAGCTCAAGCCCACCAGCGATGCCGCCCACAGCACCAGGCCGATGACGGCCGCCGTGGCGCGGGTGAAGCGGGGCAGCAGCAGCACCGGGGCCAGCCACAGGCTACTGAGGAAGAACGCATCGCGAAAACCGGCAAAGCCGGTAGTCCCGCTGAACAGCAGCAGCGCCTGGGTAACGCCGGAGAAGTACCAGAAGAACAGCAGCAGCCAGCCCAAGCCGGCCCAGTCCACGCGCGTATGCGCGGCGGGGGATGTAGTGTGTGACACGTATGCCTCGTCGTACCTTGGCGGCCAGCGGATGTGCCCGTGACCGGAAAGGGCGTGACGCTAATCTGCGGCGTGTGAAAATAACGTCAAGGTGGCGAGGAACAGGGGCCGGCGGGTAACCCAGCGCCATGTGACTGGCGCAATGCGCAGGCCGCACAGGTATGATGTGGTCAGCAAAACCGCACTGACAGGCCCTGTGGACTATGAACCGTCGTAAGAAGATCAAGCAGCTATTGGAGGCGCATGCCAAAAAGGCCAATGCCAAACTGGCGCCGCGCAAGCCCAAGTACATCTGCAAGGCTGACCGCTTGAAGATGGAGGCAGAGGCGTCGGGGGATACTCCTCAGCTGGCCGATTGAAACGGACCGAGCGGCCTTGTGTCACGATCGGGCCGCAGAGCGGCCCCTGCGATCTGTGCATCAATATTGAAATTGTGGGGCCGCTTTGCGGCCCGATCGCGACACAAGGCCGCTCCTACAGGGATCGTGTAGGCTTCAACGGCGGTAGTAACGATGCTCGTCATGGTGGCGCTGGTGCATGGCCCGCTCATGGCGGCGCTCCCAATCACGGCGCCGTTCCCAGTCACGCCGCCGCTCCCAGTCCCGCCGGGCTTGCTCGCGCCGCCACTGCTCACGGCGCCAGTCGCTTCTGTGGTCATGCCAGCGGTCGTCGTCGTGCGCCAGCAGCGTGGCCGGCTGTGTATCGGCCACACTGGCCACCCTCGACCACGGGCTGCCGGCAGGCTGCAACGGTGACTGAACAGCCGGTGCCGGCGCCACCGGTGCTTTCATTTGAGTTGCTGATGCCGTGCCCACCGCCGCGAACGAGAACAGGCCGAGCAGCACCAACCTTGCGACATGTATTTTCATGAGCGAAGCCAACCTCTGATAACAATTGAGCCATCTGGCCAGCAGGTGTGGGGCGAACCTTTTCTCGCGTGCCGCGACCTTTCTGTGCCTCCCACATAGACCGGTAAACGGGAAAAAGTTCGCTGCAGCAACAACTTGTAGAACTTTTGACGCCTGATTACCCCTGTCCAGACCCAATGCTCATCGGCCTGCGAATACTTCTCGCAGGTGTGCCCGATAACTGTCGAACGCAGCAATCGCCCCCGTCACAACTTCTGCTTCTTCCTCCTCGTCCAGCACCAGGCCATCAAGCCTGGCCACGAACTCGCGCCAGTGCAGTGCACGACCATCGGGGTGCGGCGCCAGGTGGCGGGCACCCTCATTGCCATTCAGGCCCAGGCGCTGGGTCTGCTTGAACAGGAACGCGGCACCCAGGTTGGAGCCTTCACTGCAATACAGCCACCCCAGGGCCTGGGCCGGGCTGGCACTGACCGGTTGGGGGGGCGTTGGCAGCGGCAGGCCCAGATCGAGCAGGTCTTCCTCGACTGCGGCAAAACGCGACAGCTCAACCAGCCCCGGCAGCCACCGGTTCAGCTGCTCGTCCTGATACAGCGCCAGCAGGCTGCCGTGAAAGCGGTGCTGTACCTGCAGGAAGTGGCCATAACGCTCACGGCTCTCGAAAGGTCGCGCCGCCATCACCAGTTCGTCGACTTTGTCATGGTCGCTGCTGCTGGCCGCTTTCAGGCGTTTGCAGCGTCCTGGCGCTGTGAGGGGGAGTGGGGCAGCGGTCATAGGCGTGTCCGTGAGCGAGTAGGCAATGCGCCAATGATGCGTGCCATCCCAGGTAGGCGGCAAGCACAACGCTACTGGTTTACCATGCTTGACGCTTTCACGTTTCCAAGGAGTCAGCCATGAATACCCCGCAGTTCCGCACCCCCACTGTTGCAGACGCCGAGCGCTGCTACGCCATTGAAATCGGCGCCTATGAAGGGGATGAAGCGGCCACGCTTGAGAAGATCCGCACCCGCATCGCGCAGTATCCGCAAGGCTTCCTGATCCTGGAAAACGCAGGTGAGATCGTTGGCTTCATCAATAGCGGTTGCGCCCACGAAGTCGTCATGTCTGATGAAGACTTCAAGGAATTGATCGGCCATGACCCGGCAGCACCGAACGTGGTGATCATGTCGGTGGTGGTGGACCCGGTGCACCAGGGCAAAGGTTACGCCAAGCGCTTGATGGACGAATTCATCGTCCGCATGAAGGCCTCGGGCAAGCAGACCATTCACCTGATGTGCAAGCAGCAGCATGTGGCGCTGTACCAGAAGATGGGGTATCAGTACGTGAAACCGTCGCCGTCGGATCATGGCGGCATGGCTTGGCATGAGATGGTCATGGCGCTGTAACCACACGAATACGTCAGGCCGGTCGACCGAACAGGCCGTGGATCACTTCCCTGAGCCAGCGGTTGCCGCTGTCCTGGTGGTAGCGCGCATGCCAGTGCTGTTTTACCGTGAAACCCTCTACCGCAAATGGGCAATCGTGTACCTGCAGGTCATGCATGTCGGCAAGGGTGTGGCCGATATGCCTTGGCAGAGTGGCGACCAGGTCGGTGCTGCCAACGATCATCCCCAGCCCCAGAAACCCTGGTAGCTCCAGCACGATCCGGCGCTCGATACCGGCCCGGGCCAGGCCGGCCTCCAGCAACTTCTGGCCGGTCCCCGCGCTGATCTGTACATGGCCCTCGGCGTGGTAACGGGCCACGTCCATGCCGTGTGCCAGGCGCGGGTGCTGGCGGTTGCTCAGGCACACCCAGTCCTGCTCGAACAATACCTGCTGGTACATCCCGCCACCCAGCCAGGGCACAAAGCCAATGGCCAGGTCGGCCTCGCCCGACTCCAGGGCACTTTCGCTATTGCCGTCGATGCGCGCTGCCTCCAGGCGAATGCCTGGGGCATGGTTGCGCAGGTGGTTGAGAATACTGGGTAGCAAGGTGATATGGCTGGCATCGCTGACACACAGGCGAAAGCGCCTCTGCGCGGTGGCAGGGGTGAACTGTGGTTCCCACGCCGTCAGCCGACGCAGTGATTCAAGCACTTCGCGACAAGGCCCGATCAACTGGTCGGCGCGCGGAGTTGGGGCCATACCACCTGGGGTGCGTACGAACAACGGGTCGTTCAGTTGCTGACGCAGGCGGGCTAGCCAGATGCTGACGGTTGGCTGGCTCTGGCCTAACTGTTCTGCAGCGCGGGTGACGCTGCGGCAGTGATAAAGCAGGTCGAACAGTTGCAGCAGCTTGGGTTCAGGCAGTACGTCGGCGGCACTCATTATTGTAAATCTCAATGGGCGTATTAAGGTCATTGTATAGCCCCAATGAGCTGCCCTGCATAAGGTAATCGCAAACCACTGGAGGTCTGCGATTTGAAAATCTGCATTCTGGGTGCCGGCGCCCTGGGCTGCGCGATTGGCGCGGCATTGAGCGAGGCAGGGCACCAAACCTGGCTGCTCAACCGTAGCCGCGAGCACGTCGAAGCCATCAACCTGCACGGTTTACAGGTGCAGGACGAACACGGTGAGCGGCAAGTGCGTGTCAATGCCACCACCGATGCCAACGACGTGGGCGTGACTGACCTGGTCGTGGTGCTGGTGAAGTCGTTCCACACCGCCGAAGCGATTGCCGGTGCCACGGCGCTGCTCGGCCCGCAAACGCTGGTGCTGTCGCTGCAGAACGGCCTGGGCCACGAGGACATTCTGGCCGAGGTGGTCGGGCCGCAGCGAGTACTGGCTGGCAAGACCTATGTGGGCGGTGTGCTGCTGGCACCGGGGTTGATCCGTGCTGGCGTGGCGGGCAAACACACATACATCGGCGAGCTGGACGGGCAACTGACACCCCGCGCGCAGGCCATCGCCGAAGCCTTCAACGCTGCCGGGCTGGCCACCACGGTCAGCGACAACATCCTCGGCACCATGTGGGACAAGCTGCTGGTCAATGTCGCTACCGGCGCGCTCAGCGGTATCACCATGCTCAGTTATGGCCAGCTCTACACCGAGCCTTTGCTGGAGCAAACGGCCAAGGCCGCCGTGGCCGAGGCCATCGCCGTGGCCCGCAGCGCCGGTATCCGCTTGAGCCTGAACAGTCCTGATGCCGCCTGGCATCTGGCTGCCGAAGGTCTGCCATCGAGTTTCCGTACCTCGATGCTGCAAAGCCTGGAAAAAGGCTCGGTCACCGAAATCGACTTCATCAACGGCTCCGTCGTGCGCTGGGGCCAGCGTCATGGCATCGCTACACCCGTCAACGCCACCTTGGTGGCCTGTATCAAGGGCATCGAGCGCGCGATGGCCGATCACCAGAAAAGGGACAACGCATGAGCCAGCCAAAAGCCTACCTCGAACACGTCGCCTTCTGGGTGCGTGACATCCAGTGGCACATCCGCTTTTTCAGTGAAGTGTGTGGCATGACCCTGCGCGAAGTGCAGGGCAGCATCGAGCAGCCCGCTCAGTACTGGACGCTGGGAGGCCTGCAATTCATCCATCAGCCCGATTTCGACGGCCCGGAAGGGCGCATGGCGCACCTGGGCATCATGTGCGAAGACCTGGAGGCGGCGCTGGCTGCGGCGCAGCGCTTCGGTGTCAGCGAAATGCCCCAGGGCCGCAACTGGTTGCGCCTGCCTGATGGCCTGGCAGTGGAATTCATCCAGGCGCTGCCCAGGGCCTGTGTCGCGCAGGCATTGGCGATTGACCCGCGTGCGGAGGTACAGGCATGAGCGTGATTGAAAAGTACTGGGACGATGCCCGCGAAGGCGATGAGTGCATCAGCCCGACCTACACCGTGACCCGCGAGCGTATCCTGGCCTACGCCGACCTGACCGGGGACCACACCCCGGTGCATGTGGACGAGGCCTACGCCAATGCCAGCCACTTTGGTTGCCTGGTCGCCCATGGCCTGTTCGGCCTTTCGATTGCAGATGGCTTGAAGACCCAGTGCGCCTACCGCTTCCTGCCGGGCATGTCGCTGGGTTGGACCTGGGACTTCGTGTTACCCATCAAGGTGAACGATGTGCTGCACGTGCGCATGCGCGTGGGTGCGATGCGCCCGAGCAACAGCCGCCCAGGCTGGGGCATCGTGGTGCTGCCATCGGAACTGATCAACCAGCATGGGCAGGTCGTGCAGCGTGGCGAGCACCGGTTGATGGTGCCGCGGAGGGTGCAGGCATGAGCCAGGCATTGCCATTGGCGGGTATCCGCGTCATCGATTACAGCCACTTCCTTGCCGGCCCTTATGTCGGACGTTGCCTGGCGGCGCTGGGCGCCGAAGTGATCAAGGTCGAACGACCGGGTAGCGGCGATGCCGGCCGCCAGCACGCGTTTACCCTGGACGATCAGCAGAGTGGCTACTTCCTGCAATTGAACATGGGCAAGCAGGGGGTCAGCGTGAACATGAAGGACCCGCGCGGCAAAGCCTTCATGCAGCGCCTTGCCGACTCGGCCGATGTGTTCATCGAGAACTACCGGCCCGGCGCGCTGGACAAGCTGGGGTTGGGCCATGCCGAGCTGTCGGCGCGTAATCCGCGCCTGGTGTATTGCTCGATTTCCGCCTACGGCCACACCGGCCCGGATGCCCATCGCGCCGGCTTCGGGCTTATTGCCGAAGCCAAGAGCGGGATCATGCAGATGGTCGGCGTGCCGGGTGAAGCGCCGCCACTGCTGCGCATTTCGCTGGGCGACATGTACACCGGCATCCACGCTGTCGCGGCTATCAACGCGGCGTTGCTGGGGCGGGTGAGCAGTGGTCGCGGCCAGCACATCGACATGGCCCTGTACGACACGCTGGTGTCGATGCATGAATACGCCGTGCAGTGCTACACGCTGTCCGACGGCACCGTGCTGCCCGAGCAGACCGGCCATGACATGCCCACGTCCACCTTGTATGGCGTATTCCGCGCCGCGGATGGCGACCTGGTGATTGCTGCCCAGGTCGATGATGCCTGGCAGCGTTTTGCAGCCATGCTCGAAGCCAACGGCGGCCCTGCAGGTTTTGGCAACGACAGCCGTTACCACAGCCTCAACGGCCGCAATGCCCACCGCGAGGCGATTCTGGCAGTGGTCCGTGATTGGGTGGGCGCGCGTTCGGTGGCTGACATCCTCGCCCTGCTCGACGCCATCGATATCCCCAGTGCCAAGGTCCAGCGCATCGACGAGGTGCTGGCCGACCCGCAAATCCAGGCGCGCAATATGGTCATCGAGCAGCAGCACCCGCGTTATGGCACCTTGCGCCTGCCCAACCTGCCGTTTCGCTTTTCCGACTGTGACACCACGATCCACCAAGTGGCCCCGGACCTCGGCCAGCACAATGCCGAAGTGGCCGCGGCGCTTGGCTTCAGCCCTGAAGAAATCACCGCCATGCAGGCAGACGGTGTGCTGTTTACCCACGGAGATGCACGATGAGCGACCGTTACGCAGTGATCGGCCGGCCGATCAACCATACCAAGTCACCGCTGATTCATGGCCTGTTCGCCCAGGCCAGCGGCCAGCACCTGGACTATGGAGCCATCGAGGGCTCGTTGGAAGGCTTCGAGGCCCAGGTGCTGCAATTTCGCGGTGACGGCGGGCTGGGCATGAACATCACTGCGCCGTTCAAGCTGCGCGCCTTCGAGTTGGCTGACCGGCGCAGTGAGCGTGCGCAATTGGCCCGTGCTGCCAACGCACTCAAGTTCGAAGATGGCTGCATCGTGGCCGAAAACTTCGATGGTATCGGGTTGCTGCGCGACATCGAAGACAACCTCGGTGAACCGCTGCGCAACCGCCGCGTGTTGGTGCTCGGTGCCGGGGGTGCAGTACGTGGGTCACTGTTGCCCTTTCTGCAGGCGGGGCCCAGCGAGCTGGTGATTGCCAACCGCGACATGAGCAAAGCCCTTGCGTTGCGCAACGAACTGGATCACCCGAGGTTGCGTATCAGCCGATACGAAGCGCTGCAAGGGCAAACCTTCGACATTGTGGTCAACGCCACTTCCGCCAGCCTGGTCGGGGAACTGCCGCCGTTACCTGGCGCGGTACTGGGCGAGACGCGGCTGGCCTATGAGCTGGCGTATGGCAAAGGCCTCACGCCGTTCCTGCACCTGGCGCGGGAGGCCGGTGTGGCACGCGTTGCTGATGGCGTGGGCATGCTGGTCGAACAGGCCGCAGAGGCGTTTGCCTGGTGGCGAGGGATACGGCCCGAAACCCGTGCTGTGATCGATCGCCTGACGATCCCGCTGGAGTAAGCCATGGCCGCCAATGTCCTGATGCTGCACGGCATCAACCACAACATGTTCGGCAAGCGCGACCCGCGCCAATACGGCTCCGCGACCCTGGCCGACATTGATCAGGCCTTGAAGGCGCTGGGAGAAGAGCTGGGGGCGAGGGTCGAGAGCTTCCAGACCAACTTCGAAGGTGCCCTGTGCGAACGTATCCATCAGGCCGTTGAGGACCGGGTGGATGCGGTGCTGATCAATGCCGGGGCGTGGACCCATTACAGCTATGGCATTCGTGACGCATTGGCCATTCTCGAAGCGCCGGTGGTTGAAGTACATATGTCCAACATCCATGCTAGGGAGCCGTTCCGACATCATTCGGTATTTGCCGAAGTGGTGCGCGGGCAGATCTGCGGGTTTGGCGTCGAGACTTACCTGCTCGCATTGCGTGCGGCCATGCGCATGCTCTAAGCCCTGACACCGACCTCTGTGGGAGCGGGCGAGCCCGCGAACACCGGCAAAGCCGGTGCCATGCAACGTGGTGGCTGCTTCGCGGGCATGCCCGCTCCCACAAAGGCTGCACAAGGCCCATGACTGATTACCAACCAAAAGGACCCGTAACCTTGGCCAGCCTGGCAGCAACCAACACCCCCCGCCAAGCCACCTGCATCGCCTTGCTGGTCGCTATCACCTTCTTCATGGAAAACCTCGACGCCACCGTGATTGCCACGGCCTTGCCGCAAATGGCCAGTGACTTCGGTGAAAGCGCTGTCAGCCTGAACATCGGCATCAGTGCCTACTTGCTGGCAGTTGCGGTGTTCATTCCGCTCAGTGGCTGGGTGGCCGACCGCTTCGGACCGCGACAGGTATATACCGGGGCCATCGGCCTGTTCACCGTGGCGTCGTTGCTGTGCGGCATGGCCCCGACCCTGGAAACCTTCGTCGCTGCCCGGGTGCTTCAGGGCATTGGCGGCGCCCTGATGGTCCCGGTGGGCCGGCTGGTGGTGCTGCGCACGACCGAGAAGAAGGACCTGGTGAACATGCTCGCAGTGATCACCTGGCCCGGCCTGGTGGCGCCAGTATTGGGCCCGCCACTCGGTGGCCTGATCGTCACGCATTGGTCGTGGCCCTGGATCTTCTACCTGAACATCCCCCTCGGGTTGCTGGCCATTGCGGCTGCCTGGGTGCTGATTCCTAATGCGCGGTCAGATGAAAAACGCCGTTTCGACACGCTGGGGTTCGTTTTCCTGGCATCGTCTTGTGCAGCGTGGCTGGTCGGTCTGGAAATGCTTGGCTCGCTGGCGGGTGGCAGCTTGGGCGCCGGGCTGGGACTGGTGTCGCTGGGCGGCTTGCTGACCTGGTTGGCAATCCGCCATTGCCGGCGTCATGCTTCGCCGCTATTGCCACTGGATACCCTGTCTATTCCCACGTTCAGGGTCAGCATCGTGGGGGGGACGTTGTTCCGCCTGTCGATCAGCGCCTTGCCGTTCCTGATCCCGTTGCTGCTGCAGATTGGTTTCGGCTTGTCGCCAGTGGATGCCGGGCTGCTGGTGCTGGCGATCTTCGCCGGCAACCTGGCGATGAAGCCGTTTACCACCGGGTTGCTGCGCCGCTATGGTTTCCGCCGCGTGTTGCTGGTCAACGGGCTGATTGGGGTTGGTTGCATTCTGGCCTGCCTGGGCTTGCAGCAAGGCATGCCGTGGTACTGGATGGCCGTGGTGTTGTTCGTGGGCGGGCTTTCGCGCTCGATGCAGTTCACCACGTACAACGCTGTCGGTTTTGCCGATGTGCCCAAGCAGCAGATGGGCGAGGCTTCGACGCTGTTCAGCATGTGCTTCCAGCTGGCGATGGCGTTGGGTGTGGCGGTGGTGGCACTGCTGTTGCGCGTGGCGATGATGGTGCGGGGCGGCGAAGGCGAGATGACAGTCAGCGACTTCCACTGGGCGTTGATTGGCGTGGCGTTGATTGCCTGCGTGGCGTTGGCAGATGCCATGCGCTTGCCGAGCAATGCCGGGGAACAAGTGCTGCGTACCTGAGACCATGGGCCTGCTTCGCACCCCATTCAACCCTGCAACGTATCGCGTAGCTTGACAACGCCAGCAAGCGCCAGCGCCTGGGCCGAGTAGCACAGGCCGATGCGCCGGCGAAGGTCAAGCTGTGGCAGGGGCTCGATGCGCACGCCGGGGTGCTCGGTGGCCAGCGATTCTGGCACGATCGCGGCACCTAGCCCCGCCGTAACCAGCTCCAGGGCCAGGGTAAAGGTGTCTGCCTCTGCCACCAGAATACCGCTGTAGAAAGGTTGCAGGCGCTGATGGCTGGGCTGTGACGGGCAGGTGATCCAGCGCGCTTCGGTGGTTGCCTGCTGCGCAATCGCCAGCACGAACGGGTCGCTGTGCAGCGGCAAAAACAACTCATCCTCACAGCGCAGTTCTTCGCTGGCCAGGCGCACCGCGCCCATGCAGCCGGTCGCCAGTTGCAAGCGCACCGGGGGCTGCATGGCAGCGGCTGCCAGTACAACCTTGCCCAGTACCGCCGCACTCACATCCTGCTCCACGCCGATCTGCAACGGCGCACGCTCACGATCACCCTTGAAGCGGCCGAGCAGGCGATTGGCGTCGGCGACCATGCGCTGCGCTTCGGGGTAGAGCGCGCGGGCATCCTCGGTCACCTCGACGCCGCGGGCCTGGCGCACGAACAGCGTGGTGCCCAAGGCCTGCTCCAGTGCCCGGATGCTGCCGGAAAGCGCCGGTTGGCTAAGGTGTATCGAACGCGCGGCGGCAGTAATGTTGCGCTCTTCGAACACGGCGATGAAGGCGCGAAGCTGACGATAATCCATGGGTTACCCATAAGTGATGCCGATGGCTGCGAAAAGAATTTCCCATTTTTCGCAAGAAAAACCAGCTTCTATACTCGCTCTACTTCTTACCCATAGGCAAATCGGATAACAGTATGGTGACCATGACCAACACCCTTAAACCTTTGGTAGTCATTACCGGTGCCAGCTCCGGTATCGGCCTGGCCACCGCCAAGCTGCTATCCAGCCGTGGCCACGCCCTGTTGCTGCTGTCCCGGCGCCTGGCGCCGATGGAGCAACTGCAGCTGCCCAATACCCTGGCACTGGCGGTCGATATCACCGACCGCGCTGCCGTGCTGGCAGCCGTCGCCGAGGGCGAAGCACGGTTTGGCCCGGTGGACGCGATCATCAACAATGCTGGGGTGATGCTGCTGGGCAGTATCGCCACCCAGGACCCGGAGCAGTGGGACCGCATGCTCGACGTGAACGTGCGCGGCCTGCTCAACGGCATTCATGCGGTCGCCAGCGGTATGGTCGAGCGCAGGCAGGGCACCATCATCAACGTCAGTTCCGTGGCCGGGCGCAAGGCCTTCCCCAACCATGTCGCCTACGTCGGCACCAAGTTTGCTGTTACCGGCCTGTCGGAAAACCTGCGAGAAGAGCTGGCACCGAGCAATGTGCGGGTGATCACCATCGAGCCGGGTGCAGTCGATACCGAATTGCTCAGCCACACGACCGATGCCGCCATCAAGGCGGGCTACAACGACTGGAAGCAGGAGATGGGTGGGGTGCTCACGGCCGAGACCATTGCCGAGACCATCGGCTTTGCCTATGGCCAGCCGCAGTCCGTGTGCATCCGCGAAATCGTGGTGTGCGCTACTCGCCAGCAGCAGTAAGCCAGGGCCCGCGGTCTGTCGCCGTTGTTGTGGGAGCGGCCTTGTGTCGCGATAGGGCTGCGCAGCAGCCCCACAAGTTCAGCGACGCGGCATAGATTGCCGGGGCCGCTTTGCGGCCCTATCGCGACACAAGGCCGCTCCCACAGGGTGCACGTCAGCCTTGGTGAGTAGGTGTCAGTGCATAGCAGGCACCTTGGCCGGTTTCAAATGGCCCTCATCAGGCTCCATGATCGGAACCTCGTTGCCATCGCGGTCATACAGCTTGCCATCACGGAACACATCACCTTCATTCAGCCCGGCGATATCCCGGTAGCGCAGGGTGCGTTCGCTGGCGGCAACGAACACCGACTGCTGGTCGGAGTTGCCGGCGCGCAGGTGGTTGAACAGCAGGTTGAGCAGAATCGCCATGATCGCCGCCGAGCTGATGCCGGAGTGGAAAATGGTCTCGAACCAGGTCGGGAAGTGGTGGTAGAAGCCCGGCGCCGCAATCGGGATCATGCCAAAGCCGATCGAGGTGGCGACAATGATCAGGTTCATGTTGTTGCGGTAGTCCACCTGGGCCAGGGTGCGGATGCCGCTGGCCGCGACCGTGCCGAACAGCACCAGCCCGGCACCGCCAAGCACGGCAGTAGGCACCGCGGCGACCAGCCTGCCCATCACCGGCAGCAGCCCCAGCGTGACCAGTATCAGGCCGGCGCTGGCCACCACGTAGCGGCTCTTCACCCCGGTCACGGCGACCAGGCCGACGTTCTGCGCAAAGGCACTTTGCGTGAACGAGCCGAACAACGGCGCCAGGGCGCTGGAGATCATGTCGGCACGCAGGCCATTGCCCAGGCGCTTGGAGTCGACCGGTGTGCCGATGATTTCACCCACGGCCAGGATGTCTGCCGAAGTCTCGACCATGGTCACCACGATGACGATAAGCATCGACAGGATCGCCGCCACCTGGAACTGCGGTGCGCCGAAGTGCAGCACCTCGGGCATGGCCACCCACGGCCCCTGCAGCGCCTGGGAGAAATCGGCCATGCCGGTGGCCATCGCTGCCAGCGTGCCTATCACGATAGCCAGCAGGATCGACAGGCGCGACAGGCTGGCACTGCCCAGCTTGCTCAGTAGCAGTACCGAGGCCAGGGTGAACGCCGCCAGGCCAATGTTCGCCGGGCTGCCAAAATCAGCGGCCTGGCTGTTCCCGCCCATGGCCCAGCGCGCGGTAACCGGCATCAGGGTCAGGCCGATGGTGGTGATGACGATGCCTGTCACCAAGGGCGGGAAGTACTTGATGATGCGCGAGAACAGCGGGGTGATCAGCAGGCCGACCAGTGACGACACGATCACTGCGCCGAACACCACCTGCATGCCGCCGGTGCCGTCATTGCCGATGATCGCAACCATGGTGGCGACGCTGGCAAAGGAAACCCCCTGCACCAGCGGCAAGCGGCAACCGAAGAAGGGAATGCCCAAGGTCTGCAGCAATGTTGCCAAGCCCCCTGCGAACAGCGAGGCGGCAATCAGCAGGCCGACATCGCCAGCGCTGAGGCCTGCGGCCTGGCCGATGATCAGCGGCACGGCGATCATGCCGCCGTACATGGTCAGTACATGTTGCAGGCCATAGGCCAGGTTGGCGCCCACGCCGAGGTTCTCGTCTTCCGGACGAGGTGAAGCGGGAGAAGTCATGGTGAGTAGCTCGCTTTGTTATTTTATGCGTCTAACAGCACGGTCTCAGTCGCATTCGTTGAGTTTTGAATGGGAGGTGTGGGCTACTGCAACCGGCCTTGGCCGCAGCAGCCCGGGTCTATCAGTTGCCGCTGACCAGCTGGTGTGCCAACTGGTTGTGGCGCTCCAGCACGCGTGGCAGGTCGACGGTGGCCAGCTGGCCGTCCTTCACCACGACGCGGCCGTTGATCACGCTGGTGTGCACCTGGGTCGGGGTGCAGAACACCAGTGCCGCCAGCGGGTCGTGGTGGCCACCGGCATAGGCGACGTGGCCGAGGTCGAAGGCGACGAAGTCGGCGACCATGCCCGGGGCAAGGGCGCCGATGTCATTGCGGTTGAGCACCTTGGCGCCGCCGAGGGTGGCGATTTCCAGTGCTTCGCGGGCGGTCATGGCGTCGGGGCCGAAGCCTACCCGCTGCAGCAGCAGGGCCTGGCGCACTTCACCGATCATGCTGGCGCCGTCGTTGGAGGCAGAGCCGTCGACCCCAAGGCCGACCGGTACGCCGTGGTCGCGCATCTTGCGTATCGGGGCAATGCCCGAGGCCAGGCGCATGTTCGAGCATGGGCAGTGGGCGACGCCGGTGCCGGTGCGGGCGAACAGCTCGATGCCGTGCTGGTCGAGCTGCACGCAGTGGGCATGCCATACGTCGTGGCCGACCCAGCCGAGGTCCTCGGCGTACTCGGCAGGGGTCATGCCAAACTTCTCGCGGCTGTAGGCGATGTCGTTGACGTTCTCGGCCAGGTGGGTGTGCAGCGACACCCCGTACTGGCGCGCCAGCACGGCGGCTTCACGCATCAGGTCGCGGCTGACCGAGAAGGGCGAGCACGGCGCTACCACGATGCGGCGCATCGAGCCGTGGCTGGCATCGTGGTAATCCTCGATCAGGCGCTGGGACTCCTTGAGGATGTCAGCTTCCTTTTCCACCACCGAATCAGGCGGCAGGCCGCCCTGGCTCTGGCCGACGCTCATGCTGCCGCGCGCGGCGTGGAAGCGCATGCCGATCTCGGCGGCGGCGTGGATGCTGTCGTCGAGCTTGCAGCCGTTGGGGTAGATGTACAGGTGGTCGCTGGAGGTGGTGCAGCCCGACAGGATCAGTTCGGCCATGGCGGTCTGGGTCGACACCGCGATCATTTCGGGGGTGAGGCGTGCCCAGATCGGGTACAGGTTGGTCAGCCAGTTGAACAGCTCGCCGTCCTGGGCTGCCGGCACCACGCGGGTGAGGCTCTGGTACATGTGGTGGTGGGTGTTGACCAGGCCTGGGATGACCACTTTGCCGGCCATGTCGAGGATGACGTCGGCCTGTTGTGGCAGGGTATCGGTGGGGCCGACTTGTTTGATTAGGTTGTCTTCGATGTACAGCCCGCCGTTCTTGATCTCGCGGCGTTGGCCGTCCATGGTGACCAGAAGTGCAGCGTTTTTGACGAGGAGGGTTTTCTTACCGGTTGCAGATAACATGGCTTAAGCCCGTTGCAATACGCCTTGGCGATTACCGAGGTCGTAGGCGAGGGATAATGTAATCAGGAACCCTGTAAGTTGTATACACTCAAGTGCTATTGATGATTTTGCTTCATTCAATTCGTGAAAAATAACCAGAAATAGGAATTTTATTTATCAATAGACTGGCAGGATCTTTTCTGGAGCCTGTTTCGATGTCTGCTTTTGAACCCCGCCTTGGGGCTACTGCCACTGGCCGTACTGCTGAAATCAGCGTCGCGGTGCTTGCCTTTTCGGCCTTTTTGATCGTGACCACTGAATTCCTGATTGTCGGCTTGTTGCCCGCGCTCAGCCAGGACCTTGGGGTATCCATTTCGATGGCGGGCCAGTTGGTCACGCTGTTTGCCTTTACTGTGATGCTTGCCGGCCCGTTCTTGACGGCGGCATTGGCGCACCTGGACCGCAAGCGTTTATTCATCACCATTCTGCTGGTATTTGCCGCAGCCAATGCATTGGCTGCGGCCTCGACCAGTTTCTGGGTGCTGGCCATTGCGCGGGTCGTCCCGGCACTGGCGTTGCCGGTGTTCTGGGGCACGGCCAGTGAAACGGCTGGCCAGTTGGCCGGGCCCGATAAAGCAGGGCAAGCCATTTCCAAGGTGTACCTGGGCATCTCGGCGGCGATGTTGCTGGGTATTCCGTTGGGCACCGTGGCGTCCAATGCCGTGGGTTGGCGTGGCGCATTCTGGATACTGGCCGCGCTGTCATTGCTGATGGCGCTGGCCATGTGGGTGTGGATGCCGCACGTACCCCGCGCGGCAAAAGTCGACTTCATGCAACAGGCACGCATTTTCAAGGAGCGCTATTTCCTCGCCAATGTCCTGCTTTCGGTGGTGGTGTTCACCGCGATGTTCACAGGCTACAGCTATCTGGCCGAGCTGCTGCAGCGGGTTGCGGGCGTACCACCCGCATATACCGGTTGGTGGCTGATGGGCTTTGGCGCAGTGGGCCTGCTCGGCAACTGGATCGGTGGACGGGTCGTGGACCGTTCACCGCTCAGGGCGACGGCGCTGTTTCTGCTGCTGCTGGCCATCGGCATGGCGGCGTTCGTGCCGCTGGCCCATGCAGGCCTGGTGTTCTGCCTGGCACTGGGGGTGTGGGGTGTGGCCAACACCGCGCTATACCCCATCAGCCAGGTACGGGTGATGGGGTCTGTGACACATGCCCAGGCTTTGGCCGGTAGCACTAATGTGTCGGCGGCCAATGCGGGCATTGGCCTGGGCGCCGTCCTCGGTGGCTTGACCATCCCTGGCCTGGGTATCGAATACCTGGGCTACGTAGCCGCAGGCGTGGCCGTGGTGGCGCTGGGGCTTGTGCCGCTGGTCGGCGGCCTTGCGCGTCAGCGCGCGTCGCTGGCCCGGGTACCATGAGGCGCCAGCCGAGGCAGCAGGTAGTCGAGCAGGGCGCGGACCTTGGGTAGCCCCTCGCGGCTTTTGAGCCACACCAGATTCATTGGCAGGCCGTCGGTGGCCAGCGCGGGCAACACTTCGACCAGCCGCCCGTGATCGAGGTGTTGCTGGGTCAGCCAGGTCGGTAGCTGGCCGATACCATGACCGGCCAGCACTGCTGCAACTTCACCTTCACCGTCCCCCACCGCGATGCGGGGTTGGACGCTGCGTCGTTCCATTTCGCCAGGTTGGCGGCCCTTGAACAGCCAGGGGCTGACCATGCCATCGGTATGGCCATAGCCGACGCAGTGGTGGTATTCCAGGTCGCGTTCGTCTTGTGGCACGCCGTGCTTTTCCAGGTAGGCGGGTGCGGCACAGAACATCAGGCGCTGGGCACCGAAGTACTGGTGGCCAAGTGCGGCCGGCCAGGCATCCGGGCCACCGATTCGCACCACGATGTCGATACCTTCGTGCACCGGGTCGACAAAACGGTCGGAGAAAGACACGTGCGGTTGCAGCAATGGGTGCAGACGGATGAAGTCCAGAATCAAGGGCAGCACATGCAGGCGGCCGTAGGAGGCTGGCAGTTCTATCCGGACCTTGCCATGGGGTTCGTTGTCGCTGGCGACCAGTGCGTGCTCGACCTCTTCCAGGTCGGCCAGGACCGAGGTGCAGGTACGGTAGAAGATGACGCCAGCCTCGCTGAGCGACAAGGTGCGTGTGGTGCGGTTGAATAGCCTTGCGCCCAGGCGGGCCTCCAGCCGGGCCACGCTCTTGCTGATGGCCGAGCTGGTGAGGTTGAGCCGCTCTGCGGCTGCCGTGAAGCTGCCCAGATCAGCGACGGCAACGAATACGTCGATGCCTTTAAGGCGTTCGGAGGAGTACATGGCTGGCCTTGTTGATGAATTGGGTTCCATTGTCAGTGCAGCATATTGAATGCTGACAAGGGCATTTCATCAATGGCGTATGTGTGTATCAGCCCTTCGCGCAGAAGCGGGTTTGCCCGCGAAACGGATTACGCGTTGTTCGCGGACAAACCAGGCCATGCCGTCAGGTTCAACAGCCTTGCGGCATTTCTCCACGCGCCAGGCGGGCATTGATATCGGCGATGACGCCAGGCAGTTCGGCGATGGTGTCGATCAGGTAATGCGGTCGCGCACCTTCGAACAGGCTGCCAATGCGCCGGCGTTGCTGTTCCAGTTCCGCTTCGGGCAGGGCCTTGTATTGCTCGTAGGTCAGCCCGAGAGCGTTGCCTGAGCACGTCAGGGCCACGGTCCACATTCCCGCGCTGCGGCCTTCGAGAATGCCCGGCCAAGTGTCGTCGACCTTGACGCAAGCCGCTACATCGCTGACCCCCAGGGCAATCACGTTGGCCAGTGCCTGCGCGGGGTAGGGGCGACCATTCGGTACCTCATCGGTCGCCACCACGTGGTCGGCGCTGTAGCCGTTGCTCAAGGCCAGGGCCACCACCTTTTCCATCACCACTGCAGGGTAGCCTGAGCAGGAGCCGATTTTCAGCCCTTGCCGGCGTAACTGGGCAATGACTTCCAGGGCCCCGGGAATCAGCGCCGAATGGTCGGCGATCTTCTCGATTTGCAAGGGCATGAAGCGCTCGTAGATGGCTGTTACATCATCGTCGCTTGGCATATGGCCGAATGCGGCCTGGTAGCGCGCAGCAATGGCGGGCACATCGCACAGGGTGCGTATATGGTCCCACTTGCCCATGCCCATGGGCCCGCGGGCTTCCTCCAGGCTGACCTGCACGCCGAACTCGGCAAAGGCCTCGACGAAGATCTGGGTGGGGGCGAACGAGCCGAAATCCACCACGGTGCCGGCCCAGTCAAGAATGGCGGCCTGCAGTTGCTTGGGGTGCTGATAGTGCATGGCAAAGCTCCAGTGGGTAAAAACTCAAGGTGAGCGCGGCCCGCCCGACGCATTGGCAGGCTCGCTGTAGTCAGTGGTGCATCAGTGCGCGCTGAGCGCGTCGAACAGTTCGGCAATAATCGCCCGGTTACGGCGGATGCCCAGGCAGCACAGGTAGTAACTGATGTGGAACGGGTCTTCGATAAACGCGACAGAACGCGTGCCGGGCCGGTCGGCATACTCCACCGCCGAGACAAAGCCCACGCCGATGCCGTGTACCACTGCATGCACAATCGCTTCGCGGCTGTTCAACTGCATCGCGCAGTCCAGTGAAACGCCATGCCGGCGGCAGCCTTCCTCCACAAGCTGGCGGGTGCGCGATGCCGCCTCGCGCAGCACCACGCGCTGACCGGCAATGTCCTTTACGCTGACACTCGTCTGCCCGGCCCAGGGATGGTCGTCGCGCACCACCGCCAGAATCGGGCAGGTGCGGTACAGCCGAGTGTTCAGGCGCTGGTCGAACTCCGACAGGGCGAGGATGGCCAGGTCGATGTCGAAGTTGTACAGCCGCTCCAGTGTCCCGGCTTCGCTGCTGAACGAGGTTTCCAGTTCGATCTGCGGGTAGCGCTGCATCAGCTCGTACGTCAGGCTCATGGCGATCGGCGGCGACACCGCGCCGATGCGCAGCATGCCTTGCTTGCGTTGCTGGAAGCTGTGTAGCAGTTGCAACGCTTCGTCCTCCTGGCCGAACAGGCCCTGGGTAATTTCGTAGAGCTGGTGGCCTGCCGGGCTCAGCTCGATGAAGCGCCCTCGGCGGTGGAGCAGTTCCACGCAAAAGCGTTTTTCCAGGCCGCTGACCTGCTCGCTGACAGTCGGCTGGCCGATGCTCAGCAGCTCGGCGGCCTGGGTGAAACTGCCGGTCCGCGCCACGGCATGGAAGGAGCGCAACCACTTGTGGTACTGGTACATGACACCTCTCTGGCAATGGCACGGACGACATGGCAGGCAACCTCAGCGGCGCACGAACAGGGCCACCAGGGCACTGCAGGCGCAGGCTGTGGTGACCACGACGAAGATCAGCGACGTATTGCCGGTGGTATCGAGCATACGTCCGATCAGCGGCTCCGCCAGCCCGGCGAACAGGTACGAGGCGAAATTCATGATTCCCGTGGCGGTGCCGGCCCGGCGCGCGCCAACCAGGTCCGGGCACAACGCCCAGAAGCTCGATGCAGGGCCATAGACAAAGAAACCGCAGAGGAACAGCGCCAGCAGGCCTACCGCGCTGTGTGCCGGCAGGCTCCACATCCACAGGCTGGTGAGCGCGCCCAACACCATGTACAGCATGATTGCCTTGTAGCGCTTGCTACCGAACAGCTTGTCCGACACCCAGCCGTTGCTCAGCGCGCCCACGGCCATGCCCACCGGCAAGGCGATGGTGATCCACTTCGGGTCGATGAAACTGTCGCCTTTCTGCCAGTTGGCACCCAGGAAATGCACCGGTACCCAGACGATCAGCCCGTAGCGCGCAGCGTTCTGGAAGCCCAGCGACACTGCGGCCACCAGCAGGCGCGGGTTTTTCAGAACGGCTAGGTAACGCTGGCGCGAGGTTTCTTCGCCGCCCTGGGTGGCCGCGTTGGCGCTGTCTTCGGCGTTGGCTACGCCGGTGTCGTCCAGCGCGGGGTAGCCCATGTCCTGCGGGCGTTCCCGGGCAACCAGGTAAAAAACGATGCCACCGGCCAGCATCAGCAGCACCGGCAGGCGGAAGATCCACCGCCACTCCAGGTGCAGTACATCAATCACCACTACCGAGGTGACGTACGACAGCACCGAAGCGCAGCCGGCGGCGAACACATAGAAGCCATAAACCTTGCCGCGCTCGGCAGCGCCCCACCAGTTTGACAGCAAGCGGCTGCCGGGCGCCCAGCCCAGGGCCTGGAAGTAGCCGTTGACGCCCCACGGCAGGATCAGGCTGAGAAAACCGCCAGCAAAGCTGGTGACCCAGTTGGCGCCGCACGACAGCACGGCGCCGATGCTCATGATGCGCCGGCCGCCGAACTTGTCGGCGAGGTTGCCATTGATGGCCTGGCCAATGGCATACATCCACAGCATGGCGGTGGAGGCCCAGCCGAGGGTTTCCTTGCTCAGGCCGAACTCGGCCTGGATCCCGGGGATGGCGAAACCGAAAGTTTGGCGCCCGGTGTAGAAGAACAGGTAGCAGAACATCGCGGCCAGCAGCATGCGCCATTGCGCGAGGCGAAACGGCATGGTGCTGGGCAGCGCGCCAGTCAGGGTTTGTGCACGGTTCATGACGGTTTCCTTTTGTTCTCTGGCGCCGGCCCAAGGGGCACGGCGAGTCGGCACTCTTGAAAGGTGCTACAGGAAAAACGCGGGATGTCAGGCGGCTTGGGCGCCGATGAAATTGCGCCCACGGGCGCCCTGCATGGCGGCGTCGATCATCGCCTGGGCCTCGGCGGCTGTCACGCCGTAGTCTGCGAATTCGGTGCGCACGCCCAGCTGATGGAGAAATGCTCGCAAGCGCTGTTGGGCCGCTGCCAGGTCGCGGCCGAAGGCCTTCTGCAGGATCTGGTCACGCCCGGCATCACGGCCCCAGGCCAGGCCCAGCACCAGCGGCAGGGTGAACGAGCAGGCGATACCGTGGGGCAGGCCGTGGCGCAAGGTCATTTCGTAGGAAATGGAGTGGGCCAGGGCAGTCTTGGTGTTGGAAAACGCCAGCCCGGCCTTCAGTGCAGCCAACGCCATGCGTGCCCGCAGCTCGCGGTTGCCCAGGTCCTGCTGCAGGCGTGGCAGGCAGTCGAGAATGTCGTCGATGGCCGACAGCGCGAAGGTATCGGAGAGCGGATTGGCGTTGTGGTTCCAGATCGATTCCAGCGCGTGGGACAAGGCATCCAGCCCGGTGGATACCGTCACCCCGGCCGGCACGCTGAGCATCAGTTCCGGGTCGATAAGCGCCACGCTGGGCCAGGTACAGCTCAGGTGCAGCGAGTACTTCTTCTGCTGGCCCGCGTCCCACAAGGTGGCCCATGGCGTCACCTCGCTGCCGGTGCCTGCCGTAGTCGGCGCGGCCACCAGCGTCTTGTGTCGGGCCGGGGAAAACGGTTTGCCGCTGGCCAGCAGCTCAAGCAGTTCATCGAAGTGGCCAGAAGCGGTACCGACGATCAACGCCTTTGCGGTATCGATGGCGCTGCCACCGCCCAGCGCCAGCACCGTATCGCAGTCGCCGTGCTGTGCCCAGAACGCTTCATGCACACCGCGCAGCCAGGCGACATCGGGGTTGGGTTGCACGTTGTCGATCACGCACACCAGTCGCTCGCCCAGCAGGCTGCGCACCCGCGCAACCAGGCCGAGCTGTTCGGCCTCGGGGAAGGTGACCAGGGCGACTTTGCCGGGGCAGTGTCGGGCGATCTGGTCCAGGCTGCCACCGCCGAAAACGGTGGTGACCGGGTTGTGGAAGCAGGCAGGCATGGGCAGTTCCTTATTGTTGTTGGAAGGTGCAGCCATGCTCGTCGGCTGGCGGGTTTCGATCCAATCGATTGATTGCAGGGTGCTATCGGCTGAGCCGATAACGGACACAAAGTGCATGGGCTTGAGCTCCAGGCATGGTCTGCCCGTCGCGCGCCCAGCGGGCGCACGTGGCAAGGGGTTAAATGGGCGGCGAATCAGTGGCGGGCGTTGCCCTGAATGGCATGCCGCAGGCGGTTGGAGATGAGGTCGGCAAGCACCACCATCACAGTGATTACCAGGATGCAGGTGGCGGTTTCCTGGTACTTGAACAGCTTCAGGCTGCTGACCAGCTCGAAGCCCAGGCCACCTGCACCGACCATGCCCAGCACCGTGGCCGAACGCAGGTTCACCTCGAAGCGGTACAGCACCACGGCGATCCAGGCGGTGATCACTTGCGGCAGCACGCCGAAGGCGATCACCTGCAGTGGCCGCGCACCGGTGGCCCGCAGCGCTTCAATGGGCCCCTGGTCGATTTCCTCGATGCTTTCGGCAAAGAACTTGCCGAGCATGCCCACGCCATGCAGCGCCAGGGCCAGCACGCCTGGGAAGGGCCCCAGCCCTACCGCCGAGACGAACACCAAGGCCAGGATCAGCTCGTTGATGCTGCGGATCACGTTCAGCAGCTGCCGGGTGGCCTGGTACAGCCAGCGGTTGCCATGCAGGTTGCGCGCGGCCAGAAAGCCCAGCGGCACGGCGAGAACGATCCCCAGCAGGGTGCCCCATAGCGCGATTTGCAAGGTTTCCAGGGCCGGGCGCCACAGACTGGGCATTATGCTCAGGTCTGGCGGTAGCGAGCGGCCAAGGAAGTCGCCGATCTGTGGCAGCCCGTTGGCCAGTTCGCCCCAGCTCAGCTGTGCCCCTTCGGCGCTCCACTGCAGCACCAGGACGATCGCCAGCAACAGCGCGCCAGCGCCCAGCCAGCTGCGAGCGCGAGTGGGTGTGTTGACCAGCCATTGGTGGCTCTGCGGGTTCATGCCGAGGCTCCTGTGCCAGTGGCCAGCATTGGCCGTGGTGCAGCCATTGCCTGCCCGGGCTCATTGGCAGAGGGGGTGTGATAGATGCGCTGCAGCGCGGCTTCGTCGAGCTGACCGGGTGGGCCGTCGAACACCAGGCGCCCGTTGGCCAGGCCGACGATGCGATCGGCGAATGCCCGCGCCAGTTCCACCTGGTGCAGGTTGCACACCACGGTGATGCCGAGGGTGCGGCTGGCTTCGCGCAGGTACTGCATGACCACATGCGCGGTGTTCGGGTCGAGGCTGGCCACCGGTTCGTCGGCCAGGATCACCTGTGGTCGCTGGGCCAGCGCACGGGCGATACCCACCCGCTGCATCTGCCCGCCAGACAGCGCATCGGTGCGCGACCCGGCCTTGTGCTCCAGCTCGACCCGGCGCAGGCAATCACGCGCCAGGGCCACGTCGTCGCGGCGAAACAGCTGTAGCAGCGAGGCAAGGGTGCTGCAGTGGCCGAGACGGCCGGTCAGCACGTTCTTCAGCACCGACAGCCGCGCGACCACGTTGTGATGCTGGAAGATCATCGCTACCTGCCGGCGCAGTGCGCGTTGGTCGGCTGCACGCATGGCGTTTACCCCGGCCACCTGCAACTCGCCGGTGTCGGCCTGGGCCAGCCGGTTCATGCAGCGCAGCAGGGTCGACTTGCCGGCGCCGGACTGGCCGAGGATCACCACGAATTCACCGGCCTGAACATCCAGGTCGATGCCGCGCAGTACCGGGTTGTCGGCGTAGCCCTTGGTCAGCTGGCGGATACGGATCATTTCAGGCTCCGCAGGTCGAGGTCGAGCACTTTGGCGGTGTCACGAACCACGTTGTAGGCCGCGTCGGTGGTCGGCTGGAAGCCATTGAGCATGCCCTGATCGCCCCATGGCACGTCCTTGATCCCGGCAAACGCGGTGCGCAGCCTGGCCTGCAGTTCGGGGTCGAGGTTGTTGCGCCAGACCATCGGTGATTCGGGAATGTCCGGGGAGGTCCACACCACCTGGAAGTCCTGTTGCTGAACCTGTCCGTTGTTCACAGCCCCGGCCAGGATACGGTCGGCCACGGCCGCTGCATCAACCTTGCGGTTTGCCACGGCAAGAATGCTGGCATCGTGCGAGCCGGAGAAGATCACCCGTGAGAACAGGGTTTTCGGGTCATGGCCAGCGTGCTCGAGGCCGGCCTTGGGGAACAGATGGCCGGAGGCCGAGCTGGGGTCGACGAAGGCGAAGGTGTGGCCCTTGAGGTCGTCGAGCGTTCGAATGCCGCTGTCCTGACGGGCGATGATCAGGCTGTGGTAGGCGCTGCCGGCAGTCTTTTTGGTCACCGCCACGGCAAACGCTTCGGCACCGGCGATCTGGTTGGCCAGTACGTAGGAAAACGGGCCGAGATAGGCCACGTCCAGCTTGCCGGCGCGCAGGGCTTCGATCACACCGTTGTAGTCAGTAGCGACGAATGGCTTGACCGGCATGCCCAGGCGCGCTTGCAACTGGTCGAGCACCTGCTGGCTGCTCTTGATCATGGCCTGGGAGTCTTCCGACGGGATCAGGCCGACGGTCAGCACCTGCTGTGCCTGCACGGCGGGGGCGAGCAGCAGTGGCAGCAGGGCGAGGCGGGCACAGCGCAACAGTTTCGGGAAGGGTGTCATGGCAATACCGGAGTGGTTGTTGTCGGTAACGCCAAAGCTAGGGCTGTCATGTGACAGTCACAGCATCAATTCAATATGCGTTTGGCCAGCCAACCATTCAAAGGATCTATGGATGTCTACCGCTCGCCTGCGCACTTTCCTTGCCGTGGCCCGGCACGCCAGCTTCAGCGCCGGGGCCAGGGCCATCGGCCTCAGCCAGCCGACCGCGACCAACCAGATCCAGGGGTTGGAACGCGAATTTGATGTCGAGCTGTTTCACCGCCGCGGTCGGCGCATCGAGCTGACCGCAGTTGGCCGCGCCTTGCTGCCCATTGCCCAGCAGATGTCGATGCTCGAAGCCGAGGCGACCAGCCTGCTGCGCGACAGTGGCCAGCTAAACCGTGGTGAGCTGAAGATCGGTGCAGTGGGGCCGTTTCATGTGATCGAAATGGTCGACCGCTATCGGCAGGCGTACCCCCAGATCGACGTGTCCATCCGCGTGGGCAACTCGGCGTCAGTGCTGGCCGATCTGCAGGGCTATGTGACCGACATCGGTGTGTTGGCGGGGCTGCACCATGATCCGGCGTTTGTCGCACAACGTTATGCCAGGCACCCGGTGATCCTGTTCGCCCGCGCCGATCACCCTTTTGCCCGCCACGATCAGGTGCCGCTGCAAGCCCTGCAGGGGCAGCCGTTGCTACGCCGTGAGCAGGGTTCGACTACGCGGCTGGCGCTGGACAATGCGCTGGAAGCGGCGCAGGTAACACCGCGCATCGCCATGGAAATCGGCAGCCGCGAGGCGCTGCGCGAGGCGGTGATCCGTGGCATCGGCATCGGCGCGGTGTCCGAGGCGGAATACATTGGCGACCCGCGCCTGAAGATGATCCGCATTGCGCAGGACCCGGTGTACACGGAGACTTACCTGTATTGCCTGGCTGATCGGCAGAGCAGCCAGGTAATTGCGTCTTTCCAACGTTGCCTGCAAGCCTGGCACGGCTAAGCTGCACCGTGCCTGCTCAACATGCGCCGTATCACACTGCGTCGCGGCTGTTCACGCCATCGAGCAACCGCGCAATCCCCAGCGGGTTTGCGTTTTTCAATGCATCCGGCAGCAGTGCATCGGGGTAGTTCTGGAAGCACACCGGGCGCAGGAAGCGGTCGATGGCCAAGGTGCCGACCGAGGTGCCGCGTGCGTCGGAGGTGGCCGGGTAAGGCCCGCCATGCACCATTGCATCGGAAACCTCCACACCGGTCGGGTAGCCGTTGAGCAGCAGGCGCCCGGCCTTGCGCTCCAGCAACGGCACGAGCGAGGCGAAGGCGTGCAGGTCATCAGGCTCGGCAATCAGCGTGGCGGTCAGTTGCCCTTGCAGGTGGCGCAGCGCTTCGGCCAGTTGCTCGGCGTCGGCCACCTCCACCACTACGGTGGTCGGGCCGAATACTTCTTCCTGCAGCAGCGGGTCGCCCTTCAGCAGCAGGCTTACGTCTGCCTTGAACAGCTGTGGCTGGGCCTGGTTGCCGGTGTGTGGCTGCCCGGCCAGGTGCTGGATACCCGGGTGCGCCAGCAGGTGCTGCACACCGTTCTGGTAGCTGCGCAGGGTGCCGGCGTTCAGCATGGTCTGCGGGCCCTGGTCGGCCATGCGTGCCACCAGCGTTTGCACGAAATGCTCGAATTGCGGCGACTGGATGCCCACCACCAGGCCAGGGTTGGTGCAGAACTGGCCGCAACCCATCACCACCGAGGCAGCCAGTTCGCCGGCTACCTGCTCGCCACGTGCTTGCAGCGCCTGGGGCAGGACGATCACCGGGTTGATGCTGCTCATTTCGGCAAATACGGGGATTGGCTGCGGGCGTGCTGCCGCCATGTCGCACAGGGCGCGGCCACCGCGCAGCGAGCCGGTAAAACCGACCGCCTGGATGGCCGGGTGCTTGACCAGCGCCTCGCCCACGCCGGCGCCGTAGATCAGGTTGAAGACGCCTGCCGGCACGCCGCTGCTGGCCACCGCGCGGTCAATGGCGCCAGCCACATGGGCGGCAGTGAGCATGTGCCCGCTGTGCGCCTTGAACACTACCGGGCAGCCAGCGGCCAGCGCCGAGGCGGTGTCCCCGCCAGCAGTGGAGAAGGCCAGCGGGAAGTTGCTGGCACCGAACACGGCCACCGGGCCCACGCCGATGCGGTACTGGCGCAGGTCCGGACGCGGCAGCGGGGTACGCTGGGGCAGGGCACGGTCGATGCGCGCGGCGTAGAAGTCGCCTCGGCGCACCACCTCGGCAAACAGGCGCAGCTGGTTGCTGGTACGGCTGCGTTCGCCACGGATGCGGGCTTCGGGCAGCGCGGTTTCGCGCATCACATGCTGGATGAAGTCGTCACCCAGTGCGTCCAACTCGTTGGCAATGGCGTCGAGGAAAGCGGCACGCTGGGCCGGGCTGGTGCTGCGGTAGGCGGGATAGGCGGCGTCGGCGGCCTGCACGGCAGCCTCTACTTCGTCGCCGGTCGCCTGGTGGAAGGCGTAAGGCAGCGGCTCCCCGGTGTGGGCGTCGACGCTGTTCAGCAGTACGTCACCGTTGCCGCTGAGTTGGCCGGCGATATGGTTCAGGCGATGTTCGATGGACATTTCGTTTCCCGTTGGCAATGACAGTCGTTGCACTGGGACTGTAGGGGGCGAACGGGGGGCTGAATAATGATTAATGCGGATCGGGTGATAACGACCAGTTATCACCCAGCGTGTAGCGTCACTCCGCCATCTGCAATTCCGGCAGCTTCACCCGAAACGCGCGGGTCAGCCCCATCAGCACCACCAGGCCCATGCCCATCCAGCACAGGCCGATGGTGAACGACAGGCTGGTCAGGCTGCTCCACAGCCATAGCGTGCTGAGAAAGCCCAGGCCTGGGATGGCGCCGTACAGCAGGTAGTTGCGGCCACCGCGCAGTTTCTGGTCGACAAGGTAGTGCTTGACCACCGCCAGGTTCACCGCCGAAAAGGCGAATAGCGCGCCGAAGCTGATCATGTTGGCCACGGTGTCGAGGGTGATCACCAGGGCGATCAGCGACAGCAGGCTGACCACCAGGATGGGAGTGGCTGGCACGCGTTTTTTCGTCACCAGTTGGCCGAACGCCCGCGGCAACGCGCCGTCGCGGCCCATGGCGAACAGCACGCGCGACACGCTGGCCTGGGACACCATGGCCGAGGCGAAGCAGCCGGCCACGTAGGTGGCAGTGAAGGCCGTTACCAGCAGTTCGCCGCCGACACGGCGCATCACATCCACCGAGGCCGAATCCGGGTCGGCGAAGCTGCCCCAGTCGGGGAACACCATCTGCGCGCAGTACGACACCACCAAGAACAGCAAGCCGCCGATCAGCGAAACCGCCAGGATCGCCACCGGAATGCGGTAGGTCGGGTTGGTCGTTTCTTCGGCCATGGTCGAGACGGCATCAAACCCCAGGAAGGACAGGCACAGCACGGCAGCGCCGGTCATGATCAGCGGCACGCTGAAGCCTTCGTGATGGAAGGGGGCGAGTAGCGACACCGGCTCCGCGTGCCCGCTGAGCTTGAGCACGGACAGGGCGACGAAGACGATGATGAACACCAGTTGCACCACTACCAGGATCCAGTTGACCCGGGTGATGGACTCGATGCCGATCAGGTTGAGGAAGGTGACCAGGGCAATTGAGCCTGCCACCCACACCCAGGCGTGGATAGCCGGGAAGTATTCCGACATGTAGATGCCGATCAGCAGGTAGCTGAGCAGCGGCAGGAAGATGTAGTCGAGCAGCAGTGTCCAGCCGGTAATAAAGCCGATGTGGCTGCCGAAGGCCTTGCGCGTATAGGTGTAGACCGAGCCGGAGTAGGGGTGGGCCTGAACCATGCGGCCGTAGCTGTAGGCAGTCAGCAGCATGGCGGCGAGGGTGAGCAGGTAGGCGGTGGGCAGGTGCCCTTTGGTCATCTGGGTGACCAGCCCGTAGGTGGTGAATACGGCCAGGGGCACCATGTAGGCCAGGCCGAACAGGACCAGGGCAGTCAGCCCCATGGACTTGCGGAAGCGGCCGGTGTTGGCGCAGGGATGCGCGGCGGTGTCATGTGAGGGGCTATGGGCTGTACTTGTTGTTGTATGCATTGCTAACTCCTGGAAGGGGATGCAAGACACCGCGGTACGCGAGCTGGCTCGTTACCGGTGGGTGAAGTGCAAGGAGGTCGAGCGGAAGGCTCGCAGCGCTGGGGCGGGTTGATGCTCCCACACCCTGCAGGTACCCGGAATCACCCTTTGGGGTGAGCGGGTACAGCCTTGCCCGGCTCACCCCAAAGGGTGATTTCGGCGTCTGCGGTGGCGTGGGAGTATCTGGTCAACAACGCACCGCACTGGCGGCGGTGCCACTGAATAGAAACGGCAGGCCCACAGTGACTAATCAATTGCTTTCAGAACAGTGGTTCGAGCACCTGGCCAAGGTCACCGAGGCAATCGGCCGACCGGGCTTTGCCGCCAACCTGTTTGCCGCACTTGGCGTTATCCGGCCGATCCAGGCGACCACGGTGTACCTGTACCCGCACGACGGCATGCCTTGTGCGCTGTTCGAGCAGGACGACAAGGCGCCCTGGCAGCCTGAGGGCAATGTCAGCCGCTACTTGTCCGGCTTCTACCTGCTCGACCCGTTCTACGGTGCCTGTGTGGAGCAGGTAGCGTCGGGGTGCTATGGGTTGTTCGAAGTGGCACCCGACCATTTCGAGGTCAGCGAGTACTACCAGTCGTTCTACCGGCACTCGCACCTGGAGGATGAGCTCAACTACATCCTGCAGGTTGCGCCGGGGCAGAGCCTGGCGGTGTCGCTGGCGTTCACCGACAAGCTGGATGCACACACCCGCGAGCTGTACGGGCGCATCACGCCTTGGGTGCTGGCGGTGCTGAGCAAGCACTTCGCCGGGCTGGACAGCCGCGCCGCGCGCTTCGAGAACATCCTCGAACAACGCATCCACGCCGCGCTGAACAACTTTGGCAGCTCGCTGCTGACCGAACGTGAATGCCGTATCGCCCAGTTGATCCTGCGTGGCCACTCGACCAAGTCGCTGGCCGAGCGCCTGGGCGTGTCGGAAGACACCATCAAGTCGCACCGCAAGAACGTCTACGCCAAGCTCGACATCGGCACCCAGTCCGAGCTGTTTTCCCTGTTCATCGACGCGCTGGCCAATGCCCAGGGCGTGCTGGGCAAGGACCCGCTGGAAAGCTACATGGGCAAGCTGCGCTGAGCGCCAGCCACCCTGCAACCCCACCGCAAAGGAAAACCAACAATGAATGCGCCTTTCGCCCCGCAACGCCAGACCCGCGACTACCAGGCAGCCGATGCCGCGCACCATATCCATGCCTTCCTCGACCAGAAGGCGCTGAATGCCGAAGGGCCGCGGGTGATCGTCGGTGGCGAACGCCTGCACCTGTGGGACAGCGAGGGCAAGCGCTACCTGGATGGCATGTCTGGCCTGTGGTGCACCCAGCTCGGCTACGGGCGCCGCGACCTGACTGTCGCTGCCGCCACGCAGATGGACCAGCTGGCGTACTACAACATGTTTTTCCACACCACCCACCCGGCGGTGATCGAACTGTCCGAGCTGCTGTTCAGCCTGCTGCCCGGCCACTACAGCCATGCGATCTACACCAACTCCGGCTCTGAAGCCAACGAAGTGTTGATCCGTACCGTACGCCGCTACTGGCAAGTGGTCGGGCAGCCGAACAAGAAGGTCATGATTGGCCGCTGGAACGGCTACCACGGCTCGACCCTGGCGGCCACGGCGCTGGGCGGCATGAAGTTCATGCACGAAATGGGCGGGCTGATCCCGGATGTGGCGCACATCGACGAACCGTACTGGTACGCCGAGGGTGGCGAGCTGACCCCGGCCGAGTTCGGCCGCCGCTGCGCCTTGCAGCTGGAGGAAAAAATCCTCGAACTGGGCGCCGAGAACGTTGCCGGCTTTATCGCCGAGCCGTTCCAGGGCGCAGGCGGCATGATCTTCCCGCCGGAAAGCTACTGGCCGGAAATCCAGCGCATCTGCCGCCAGTATGACGTGCTGTTGTGCGCCGATGAGGTGATTGGTGGCTTTGGCCGCACCGGCGAGTGGTTTGCCCATGAATACTTCGGATTCGAGCCCGACACCCTGTCGATCGCCAAGGGCCTGACCAGCGGCTATGTGCCCATGGGTGGCCTGGTGCTGAGCAAGCGCATTGCCGAGGCGCTGGTGGAACGTGGCGGGGTGTTTGCCCACGGCCTGACCTATTCCGGCCACCCGGTGGCGGCGGCGGTGGCGACTGCCAACCTGAAGGCGCTGCGCGACGAAGGCATCGTCACCCAGGTGAAGGATGACACCGGGCCGTACCTGCAGCGCATCCTGCGCGAGGTGTTCGCCGACCACCCGTTGATCGGCCAGGTGCAGGGCGCCGGGTTGGTGGCAGCGTTGCAGTTCGCCGAGCACAAGCCGACGCGCAAACGCTTCGCCAACGAGAACGACCTGGCCTGGCAATGCCGCACCTTTGGTTTCGAGGAAGGCGTGATCATTCGCTCGACCCTGGGCCGGATGATCATGGCACCGGCCTTGATCGCCAACCACAGCGAGCTGGATGAGCTGGTAGAGAAAACCCGCATTGCCGTGGACCGCACCGCTCGGTTGGTTGGCAAGCTCTAAGCCGTTGCCAAGGGCAACCGGTTTCCCCTGTAGGAGCGGGCATGCCCGCGAACACCGGCGAAGCCGGTGCCATCCTTCGTGTCGCCTGATTCGCGGGCACGCCCGCTCCCACAGAGGAGGCGCGGCGCGCTTGCGGACTGTGTGGTACCTGTTACTTCCGCAAAAAAGATCGCCACAGCGGTCGCCTGGAGTACAAATGTACACCCTCGAATTCTGGCAACAACGCGCCTCGGACCTGTACCTGCCATCCCAGGCGCTGATCAACGGCAAACCCGTCAACGCACAGGATGGCGCCACGTTCGCCGCCATCAACCCCGCAACCAACACCGTACTGGCCCAGGTCGCTGCCTGCGGCCAGGCCGAGGTCGACCTTGCCGTGGCCAGCGCACGTCGGGCCTTCGAACAAGGCCCCTGGCCGCGCATGGCCCCAGGCGAGCGCAAGAAGGTGCTGCTGCGCCTGGCCGAGCTGATCATGGCCCATCGCGAAGAACTGGCATTGCTTGACTCGCTGAACATGGGCAAGCCGGTGATGGACGCCTACAACATCGACGTGCCGGGCTCGGCCCATGTGTTCGCCTGGTACGGCGAGGCGCTGGACAAGCTGTATGACCAGGTGGCGCCCACTGCTGCCAATGCGCTGGCTACCATCACCCGCGAAGCCCTCGGCGTGGTCGCTGCCGTGGTGCCATGGAACTTCCCGCTCGACATGGCCGCCTGGAAGCTCGCCCCGGCGCTGGCTGCCGGTAACAGCGTGGTGCTCAAACCTGCCGAGCAATCACCGTTCTCGGCCCTGCGCCTGGCCCAGCTGGCGCTGGAAGCCGGTGTGCCGGAAGGCGTGCTGAACGTGGTGCCTGGCTTGGGCGAGCGGGCTGGGCAGGCGCTGGGCCTGCACCCGGATGTGGATTGCCTGGTGTTCACCGGCTCCACCCAGGTGGGCAAGTACTTCATGCAGTACTCGGCGCAGTCCAACCTCAAGCAGGTGTGGCTGGAGTGCGGCGGCAAGAGCCCCAACCTGGTGTTCGAAAACTGCCAGGACCTGGACCTGGCGGCGGAAAAGGCCGCATTCGGTATTTTCTTCAACCAGGGCGAGGTGTGTTCGGCCAACTCGCGGCTGTACGTGCAGCGCTCCATCCATGACGAATTTGTCGAGCGCCTGCAAGCCAAAGCCCGCCAGTGGTTGCCGGGCAACCCGCTGGACCCGGCGAGCCGTGCTGGTGCCATTGTCGATACCGAACAAACCGGCCGCATCGAAGCCGCCATTGTGCGCGCCGGGCAAGAGGGCGCAAGTTTGGTGTGTGGCGGTCGGCGCCTGACCATCGAAGGGTCGGACAACTACATCGAGCCGACCATTTTTGCCGGTGTCCATGGCCGCATGAGCCTGGCGCGGGAGGAAGTGTTCGGGCCGGTGCTGGCAATCAGCGCCTTCGACACGGAAGAAGAGGCGGTGCGCCTGGCCAACGACAGTATCTATGGCCTGGCGGCTTCGGTGTGGAGCGATGACTTCAACCAGGTGCACCGGGTAGCGCGGGCGTTGAAAGCCGGTACCGTGTCTGTGAATACAGTCGACGCGCTGGATGTGACGGTGCCTTTCGGCGGTGGCAAGCAGTCGGGGTTCGGGCGCGACCTGTCGTTGCATTCGTTCGATAAGTATTCGCAGCTCAAGACCACCTGGTACCAGCTGCGCGGCTGAGGTTCGCAGAGCACCTGGTCGGTTGCAGGAGCGGCTTGTGTCGCGAAAGGGCCGCAGAGCGATCGGAGAGGAAGCGGGGTTGCCTGAGGGCATGCAGGCGCTGATTGTCGGGGCGTTGGTCATGCTGGAACAGCGGGTTTGAAGCTTATGTAACGACTGTGCGGCTTTTACTGGCCCAGGTTAATTTTTTTTGCCATCCCGGCAGAAAGCCCACGTGCGCTCTACACTGCTGCCAAGATGGACCAGGGCTACTTGCCACCATTCGGCCCGTCACGCTGCCTGCGAATGGCCCTGGCCTGCATGATCGTTCTGGCTGCTCCTTCAAACTGCCACACATGGAGTACCTGGAATGGGCTGCGTGTCGAATGGCCGTGTTGCCGGTAAAGCCGGGCGTGGCATCTCGCTGCAATGGCTGGTAGCGCTGGCCGTCGTGCTGGGCATGCTGTTGCTCGGCGCCGCCCTGGCCTGGCAGGGTTATTACGGCATTCGCCAGACCCTGGTAGCCGCCGCCGGCGATGCCGCCCAGCAAGTTGGCAAGACCATCGACGAACGCGCCCGGCGGCTGATCGACCCGGCACAAAGCAGTATCCGCCTGCTGGCCCACAACCCCGCTGCACATACCCAGGCACAGCGCTTCGAACGGCTGCCACAGCTGGTCGAGACGCTGGATGCCAACCGCATGCTCAGTGCTGCCTACATCGGTTACACCAATGGTGATTTCCTGCTGGTGCGCCGGCTGCGGGACCCACAGCTGCTGCAGCGCTTTGCCGCGCCGGCGGGCACGGCGTTTCTGGTGCAGAGTGTCAGCCGGGGTGAAGGCGGGGTGGTACAGGGCGAGTGGCGCTACTACGACAGGGCGTTGAACCTGTTGCAGGCTCAGGCCAAACCCGATTACCGCTACGACCCACGCACGCGCCCGTGGTTCGCCGAAGCCAGCGCACAGCGCGGTACCGCGCTAACGCCGCCCTATGTGTTCTTCACCACCCGCGAGATCGGCCTGACCATGGCGCAGCGCAGCGTTGACGGTGGTGCAGTGATCGGCATGGATGTTTCGGTCAACGACCTGGCCAGCGAAACCCAGGGGCTGCGCATCACCCCCGGCACAGAGATTGCGGTGGTCGACGACCAAGGCAGCGTCGTGGCCTACCCGAACCTGCAGCGGGTAATCGTGCATGAAGGGCAGGGCCTGCGCCTGTCGCGTGTCGGCGAACTGGGCGTTGCAAGCCTGCAACACCTTTACGCTGACCAGCAGCAAGGCACCCGGGCACAGCCCTATCAGGTGCAGGGCCAGACCTGGTATGGCATGCGCATCCCGCTGACCAACCTGGCCGGGCAGGACCTGCAGGTGCTGATTGCCGTGCCGGCCCATGAGTTGTTGGCCGGTGCGCGCAAGGTGCTGTTCGAACAGTTGCTCTGGACCGCTGCGCTGATGGCCGTGCTGCTGGTGCTCGGCGGGGTACTTGGGCGGCGCATCGGTCGCCCGTTGAAGGTGCTGGCCGAGCAGGTGCAAGGCTTGGCCGGCTTCGACTTCAGCCGCGAAGTGGGGGTGAAGTCGCGGGTGACCGAAGTACGCGAACTGAGCCATGTACTGAGCCGCATGTCTGGCACCATCCGCAGCTTTCAGGCCATTACCCTCGCGCTCAGTCGCGAGCGCGACCTCGAGCACATGCTCGATGGCGTACTCACCCACCTGGTGCATGCTGCCGGGGCCGATGCTGGTGTGGTGTACCTGTTTGACGCCGAGCACGCGCTGCTGCGCCTGGCCGCCTCCTGCCGCGGTGAGCAATACCCGGCCGAGCTGGCCGTGGATGAAGCTGCCCGGCCCACGCTGCCCGCTGCCGTGAACCAGGCCCTCGGCCTGCACGAGCGCAGCCTGGCTGTGGTGCTGAAAGACCGTAGCCAGGCGCTGTTGGGCATCCTGGTGCTGCAACTGGACGACGACCAGCTGGGCCAGCCGTTCCGGCAGTTTGTCGAAGAGCTGTCGGGTGTGGTGGCTGTGGCCATCGAGACGCGGCAGCTGGTCGAAGCCCAGCAACGCCTGATGGATGCCATGATCAAGCTGCTGGCCGACGCCATCGATGCCAAAAGCCCCTATACCGGCGGCCATTGCGAGCGGGTGCCGCAGCTGGCGCAGATGCTGCTGGACCAGGTAGTTGCCGCCGACACCGGCCCCTATGCCAGCTTCAACATGACCGAAGCCGAGCGCTATGAATTTCGCGTGGCGGCCTGGCTGCACGATTGTGGCAAGGTCACCAGCCCCGAGTATGTGGTGGACAAGGCGACAAAGCTGGAAACCCTGCACAATCGCATTCACGAGGTGCGCATGCGCTTTGAAGTGCTGTGGCGCGATGCCGAGCTCGCGTACTGGCAGGGCCTGGCCAGCGGTGCCGATCAGCGGGCGCTGCAAGCCAGCCTGGTACAAAGCCAGGATCGGCTGCAGAATGACTTTGCCTTCGTCGCCCAGGCCAACATCGGCGGCGAGTTCATGCAGGACGCCGACATCGAGCGTTTGCAGCAGATTGGCCAGCGCCGCTGGCAGCGCCACTTCGACAACCGCCTGGGCATTTCCCGCGACGAGGCGGAGCGTTTTGCAGGTTTACCGCAACCTGCACTCCCGGTAGACGAACCCCTGCTGGCCGACCGGCCGGAGCACCGCGTGCCCTGGGGTGAACGCAAACCACCGGTGGCCAAGGGCGACCCGCGCAACCACTGGGGGTTCGACATGCGCCTGCCAGCCCATGCCAGCGACCATGGCGAGCTGTACAACCTGTCGATTCGACGCGGCACGCTGAATGACGAGGAACGCTTCAAGATCAATGAGCACATCGTGCAGACCATCATCATGCTCAGCGCGCTGCCGTTTCCACGCCAGCTGAAAAGGGTACCGGCCATTGCCGGCAACCACCACGAGAAGATGGATGGCAGCGGTTACCCGCGCCGGCTGGGCGAGCACGACCTGGGCATTGCCGAACGGGTGATGGCGATTGCCGACATCTTCGAAGCGCTGACCGCTGCCGACCGGCCGTACAAGCCACCGAAGACGCTGTCCGAATCAGTAAAAATCCTGGTGTTCATGGCCCGCGACAGGCACATCGACGGGCAACTGCTGCACCTGTTCTTGAGCAGCGGGGTGTACCGCCAGTATGCCGAGCGTTTCCTGCGCGCCGAGCAGATCGACGAGGTCGATGTGCCTTACTGGCTGGCGCAGATATCCGCTTCGAGCGCAGCAATGCCTGCCACCTGATGCAAACCTTTCGGCGTACCTCACTCGTACCCTTGCACCCCGGCAATGTGCCGCCCGGCCACATAACCAAAGGTCAGCGCCGGGCCCAGGTTGATGCCACCCGACGGGTACCAGCCCCCAAACACGCTGGCCATGTCGGTACCTGCAGCATACAACCCCGGGATCGGCTGCCCGGCCTCGTCCAGCACGCGGGCATTGCCATCGGTGCGCAGCCCGGCAAAGGTGCCAAAGCAGCCAGGCTTCACCTTCACCGCGTAGAACGGCCCATGCTCAATGGGCGCTACACAAGGGTTGGGCCCTTTGTGCTGCGGGTCGCCCTGTTTGCGGTTGAACGGTGTGGAACCACGGCCGAATGCCGGGTCCTGGCCGTTGCGGGCGTGGCTGTTGAAGTCATCGACCGTGGCGCGTAACCCGGACGGGTCGATGCCACACGCCTGGGCGAGTTGTTCGAGCGTGGCGCCGCGCTTGAGGTAGCCGCTGCGCACATGCGGCGCTACCGGCAGCGGTGCCGGGCGGGCGTAACCCAGGCCATAGCGGCGCAAGAAGCGATGGTCGCAAACCAGCCACGAGCACACTTCCTCGTCCGACGGCACCGCCGCGACCATGGCTGACACATAGTCGTAATAGCCATGCGCTTCGTTGACAAAGCGCTTGCCGTTGGCCAGTACGCCAATGATGCCGGGCTTGCCGCGCTCGATGATGTGCGGGAAGTGGCCGACGCTGCCGTCGCGGTGCGGCACCTGCGAAACCGGTGCCCACGCCACTGGCGATTTGAGGTCGGTGGCAACCACGCCCCCGGCCGACTCGCCCAGGCGCAGGCCGTCACCGGAACAACCCTGCGGCGGCAGGGCCAGGTTGTCGTGGCCGCTGGCATCACGCGGGAAAAGCTGCCGGCGCCGGGCGCTGTCGTTGGGGAAGCCACCTGCCGCGAGTACCACGGCCTTGGCCCGGATCTGCCGGTCGCCCTGCGGTGTGCCCACCAGCACCCCACGTACCTGGCCTTCTTCGACCAGCAGGCGTTTGGCCGGCGCCGACTCCTGCAGGTGCACGCCCAGGTCTTGTGCCGACTTGGCCAGGCGCGCCACCAATGCCACGCCGTTGACCAGGTGCATCGCCCGGCCATACCGGGCCAGGTGATACAGGTGGCGGCCAAAGCGCTTGCACACGTGCAGCAAGGCCTTGGGCGAGCGGGTCATGTTGAGGAAGGCGGCCAGGTCTGCGCCGGCCATGATCGGCATGCCCATGAATGAGGTTTCGCGCAGGGTCTTGCGCAGGCGCGGCAGCAAGGCGCCCACCTGGCGGGCGTCGTACGGCGCGGCAATTACCTGGTGGCCGCCCTGGGCCGCACCGGGTGTGTCGCCATGCATGTCCGGGATGCCGTTGCCGTCGGCAAACTGCAGCGCTGTGTGTTTTTCGAAGAACGCCACCATGTGCGGGCAGGCTTCGAGAAAGGCATCCACTCGCTCGGCGTTGTAATTCGCCCCCAGTTCATTGCGCAGGTAGGTGCGTGGCTGCTCGATGTCTTCCACAATGCCAGCCCGCTGGGCCAGCGGGTTGCGTGGCACCCATGCCCAGCCGCCCGACCACGCGGTGGCGCCGCCAAACACGGGTTCCTTCTCAAGCACGATCACCTTCTGCCCGTGCCAGGCAGCTGTCACGGCCGCAGCCAGCCCGGCGGCGCCAGAGCCTATGACCAGTACATCGTATTCGGTATCGAGAGCAGCAGAAGGCATTGCGGCGTTCCTGTTTTGTTATTAGAACAAGGTTCCATATTTTTATCCGCAGTGGGTCGGCCCGCAATGGCCTGGCAGCCTGGAAGGGCAACTACTGGGCGATAACCGGACATTTCAAGGGAGGCTGGCTGCGCGCTCTACCGCTCATATGGAATCATCTTCTAGAATCCGCAAAAAAATCAGGGAACTGTGTCATGGCTGGTAGTCAGATCGAACGCGCCTTCAGTCTTGTAGAGAGCCTTACCGGCGAACCCCAGGGGCTGCCCTTGCAAACCCTGGCCGAGCGCCTGGACATCCCCAAAAGCGCGGCCCACCGCATGCTCACCGAGCTGGTGCGGCTAGGCTACGTGCGGCAGAACCGCGACAACAGCCGCTACCAGCTGTCGGCAAAGCTGGTGGCCCTGGGCTTTCGTTACCTGTCCAGCAACGGTGCCGACATCATCCAGCCGATTCTCGACCGCCTGGCCCAGGACAGCGGCGAGCTGGTGCGCCTTGGCGTGATCGACGGTACCCGCCAGACCTGGATCGCCAAGTCCCAGGGCGCCCGCTCCGGGCTGCGCTACGACCCGGACATGGGCCGCGATGCGCCACTGTTCTACACCGCTTCAGGGCATGCCTGGCTGGCCAGCCTGGACGATGAACAGGCGCTGCAGATGGTGTTGCGCCAGGGCATTGCCGACCCTGCGCAGTTCGGCCCCAACGCACCACGTTCCACTGAGGAACTGCTTGCCTACCTGCACCGTGCCCGCGAGCAGGGATATGCCTGGGTGGAGGAAACCTCGGCCATCGGTACCTCGGCCCTGGCGGCGGTGGTGCGTCGCCCGCAAACGGACGAGGTGATTGGCGTATTGAGCATCGCCGGGCCTAGCGCACGGATGGCGCAAAGCCGCCTGGCAGAGCTGGCGCCGCTGTTGCTGGCGGCGGCGCAAGAGCTGTCTGCAGCCAGCCGGGCAAGCGAATTGTTTGCCTGAAGCCACATTACTGGTCGATTACCGCACAGTCTGTTCTACCGGTTCTTCTGAAAAGCTGAACTTGGTTCTAAATTGTTTAGTGTTGGTTCTGGAATTCGGTTTCAGAATCTGCCAAAAAACAACGACAAGAGGACAGGCTGTTGAATGCACCCCTTCGTATTGCCTTGATTGGCGCCGGCATCATGGGCCGCCAGCACTATCAGCACCTGCGTAACGTGCCGCAAGCCCAATTGTGCGCGGTGGCCGACCCGGGCCCGCAGGCCGAGGCCTTTGCCGCCGAGTGCGGCGTGCCCTGTTTTGCCGACCACCGGCAGATGCTGGAGCGTGTGCGCCCCGAGGCGGTGATCGTTGCCAACCCGAACAACCTGCATGTGGCTACCGCGCTGGATTGCATCGAGGCCGGCGTGCCAGTGCTGGTCGAGAAGCCGGTGGGCGTGCACCTGGATGAAGTTCGTGCATTGGTAGAGGGCTCGCGCAGCCGTGGTGTGCCAGTGCTGGTCGGCCATCACCGGCGGCACAATCCACTGATCGCCAAGGCGCACCAGGTGATTGCCGACGGCAAGCTGGGCCGGCTGATCAATGTCACCGCACTGTGGCAACTGCAAAAGCCAGACAGCTACTTCGACACCCCATGGCGTCGCGAGCCGGGGGCCGGCTTCTTGCTGACCAACCTGATCCACGACCTCGACCTGCTGCGTCATCTGTGCGGCGAGGTAGTGCAGGTGCAGGCGTTCACCCGTAACGATGTACGCGGTTTTGCCAACGAAGACAGCGCCGCGGTGCTGTTGCAGTTCGCCAACGGCGCATTGGGCAGCCTGACCGGCTCCGACGCGGTGGCCGCGCCGTGGAGCTGGGAGCTGGACTCCGGCGAAAGCCCGATCTACCCGCGCCAGGATGGCCAGCCTTGCTACCTGCTGGCTGGCACCCAAGGGGCGCTGAGTATTCCCCAGCTCAAGCGCTGGCACTACGCCGAGGCGGGGTCTGGCTGGCACACGCCGCTGCTGCAGAGCGAAGAAACCATTCCTGATGGCGAGGCATTGACCCTGCAGTTGCAGCATTTCGTGCGGGTTGCCCGCGGTGAGCAGGCGCCGCTGATCGACGCTGCCGACGGTGGCCGCACGCTGGCGCTGATCGAAGCCATCCGCCAGGCGGCGCAAAGCGGCCGGGCCTGTGCCCCCGAGCAGATTGCCTAAGCCGACCTTGAGTTATTTTTGGTGACTAACAATGACTGATCGAATTTTCTCCCTCGCCGCCCTGACGGTGCTCGAACTGTCCCCGCCGGACATGGTTGAGGCAGCTGCCCGCGCCGGTTACAGCCACGTTGGCCTGCGCCTGGTGCCGGCCACCGAACAGGAGCAGCACTTCCCGCTTGTGGCCGACGCCGACCTGCGCCGGCAAACCCAGGCGCGCCTGCGCGACACCGGTATCAAGGTGCTCGACCTGGAAATACTGCGCCTGAAGCCCGAAACCAGCGTGGCCGATTTCGAACCGATTCTGGCGGTAGGCGCCGAGCTAGGTGGCACAGAGCTGCTGGTGGCCGGCAACGACCCGGATGAGGCCCGTCTGACCGAGCGCTTTGCCGCGTTGTGTGACCTGGCAGCGGGGTATGGCATTTACCCGCATCTGGAGTTCATGCCCTGGACCGATGTGCGCGACCTGAGCCAGGCCATGCGGGTGGTGGCCAACGCCGACCGCAGCAATGGTTGCGTGCTGGTGGATGCCTTCCACTTCAATCGCTCCCGGTCTTCGCTGGACGACCTGGCACAACTGGCGCCGCAGCGCATGCGCTACGCCCAGCTGTGCGACGTCGCCGGCCCGGTACCCGCCGACATGGACGAGATCCTGCGGCAGGCGCGAAACGAGCGGCGCTTCCCCGGTGACGGCGATGCCGACCTGGTCAGCCTGCTGCGCGGCCTGCCGCCCACCGTGCCGCTGAGCCTGGAAATCCCCACACGGCAGCTGCTGGAGCAAGGCGTCAGCGGCGAACAGCGCGCGTGCATGGCGCTGGAGAAGGCCATGGCGGTGCTGGCCACCGTCTGATTTCGGAACCATCACGCAGTCTCCCGCTTAACCCCTGTAGGAGCAGCCTTGTGCTGCGAAGAGGCCGGTAAGGCTTAAGATTATCTTCGGCTGCAATGGCCTCTTCGCAGCGCAAGGCTGCTCCTACAGGACTTGTGTTTCCCCTTGCAATCAACGCTGCCCCGACAGAAAACGCGCTTTCACGGTCTGATCATCAGACCAAAAAAAGGGCCCGCAAGGGCCCCGTAGAGGTAAGTGGCTAGCGCCCTCAGGCGCTCTCGACCTTGCGTGGTGCCATGAAGTACATCCACACCAGCGCCAGGAAATACATGGCCGGAATCATCGTGAACAACACGGCATAGTTGTTGTTGGTGGCGGTCAGCACGCTGCCGACGATCTGCGTCATGAACATCCCGCCAATCGCCGCGCACATGCTGCCGAAGCCGAACACCGTGCTCACCAGGTGCTTGGGCGTGTAGTCCATCACCAGGCTCCAGATATTCGCTGTCCACGCCTGATGCGCGCCGACCGCCAGCGAGATGGCGGCCACTGCGACCCACAGGCCACTGGCGTTGGCGGCAAAGACGACGCTGACCATGGTGCAGGCAAAGATCAGCATCGACACCAGCCTTGCGGTGGTGGCCCGCACGCCACGGCCGATCAGCCAGGACGACAGGATGCCGCCGCCGATGCTGCCAAAGTCCGCCGTCAGCCAGATGATGATCAGCGGGATGCCCATCTGGGTCACGTTGATGCCCAGGCTGTATTGCTGGTTCAGAAACGGCGGCAGCCAGTACAGGTAGAACCAGAACACCGGCGCGGTGATCGCATAGGCCACCGCAAACGCCCAGGTGCCACGCAGGCGCAGGATACGGCTGAACGGCACGCGGGCAGGCTCGGGTTCATCGTCCTGCTGGATGTACTGCACCTCGCTCTGGCGCACGCTGGGGTGGTCTTCAGGGTTGTAGTACTTCAACACCCACAACACCACCCACACCAGGCCCAGGCTGCCCATGGCGATGAACGCGGCCTGCCAGCCCCACACGGCGAGGATCAGCGGCAGCAGGGCCGGGGTGACCATGGCGCCGACGTTGGTGCCGGCGTTGAACAGGCCGGTAGCGATGGCCCGTTCACCCGCCGGGAACCACAGCCGCACGGTCTTCACGCAGGCCGGGTAGTTGGCGGCCTCGGTCAGGCCCAGGATGAAACGGCAGACCATGAAGCCGGCCGCCGAAGTGGCCAGGCCATGGGCGCCAGTGGCCAGGCTCCACAGCAGTACGGCGAAGAAGAAGGCGCGTTTTACCCCGACCTTGTCGATCAGCCTGCCCTGCAGCAGAAAGCCGATGGCATAGCCGACCTGAAACCAGAAGTTGATGTTGGCGTAGTCCATCGCCGTCCAGCTCATCTCCTTGGCCAGCACGGGCTGCATGATGCCAAGGGCGGCTCGGTCGATGTAGTTCAGGGTGGTGGCGAAGAACACCAGGGCAAGCATGCCCCAACGGGTCTTGCCGACGCCGAAGGCGCCACGAAGCTTGTCGCCAATCGAACCCTTGTGCATCCGGGGCGCGGCGGGGGTGGTCTTGGTGTGGTTCATAAACTGCTCGTTTCTTGAAATTGTATTCAGCTGCGGTACTACAGGTGCGTGACCAAGTCCCAGGCAGGGGGCACGCAAGGCCGGTGCATGGTGCGCAGTGAAGGCGGCAGCGTCAATTCGAGAGACGGGCTACTGTTCGGTTACCGAACGGTTGCGTTGCCCTGTGGGCGCGGCAGGGATTCACGTCATTAAAGGGTAGAAGGCTTTCACCCTTGTTGCTTGATGGGCGCAGGCCAGGCAGGGAAGGGCAGGCTGTGCTGCACAGCAATGGCTACAGGCCAGGTTTGTGCGTGCATACCGACCATGCTGTTGCCCAGCTTTCGACCTCGGCACGGCCGTACTGCTTTATCCACAACCTTACGGTTTTGTGCAGGGTGCTTTTTGCTTCTACTTCCTCCCCGGTATGAGGGTTTATGTAGTATTTGCTTTGCCGAGCCCTGTAACGTGCGGGCGATACGACCGGGGGCGGTTGTTGATAGACACCGTAACCTTGGGTTGCGATTTCACTCTCGATGATGGCCAGTATGTTCGAGAGATTGAACTGATATTCTGCAAGCAGGTTGTGGAGTTTGCTTTCGAATTCGAATTCGCGGATGAGGCGCGGGTCGATTTGTATGAATGAGAGTTCGGACTTTTTAGTCGCGAGTAGTCGTTCGAGGGCGCGGAACTCGGCGAGGCGGGACATGGTTAATCTCCATCGGCTGATGGGGTTAGTGTTAAGGGTTGCCGAACGGAAATGCAAGCGGCGAAATAATTTGAAGGATTTTTCTTGGTTAACCACCATGGCTTTGTGAATCGTGGAGTTGTTTAGTTTTATGAGCTTTGTGTAAGGATATTCTGACGCCGGAGGAACTATTGGTCTCAGGGAATTACCGTTGGTTAAACTGCCTGTGAGCGCTTGTTGGGTGATTGGGCCGAAAGACGGCCTAATCACGTGACTGACAGGTTTTAGAGTTAGGGGAATGATCTCGTTTGGGTTCTGGCGTTTAACCGGCCTCGGCTCAGTGCCGGTATTTACTTTCAATCAATGAGCCAACCCTGGTCCCCCTCGATCAAAGTCCCTCCGTGGCTGGTGGTGTCTCCCTCTCGTGCGGCTGGTTGGCCCTCGATCATCGTGCAGGCAGCGCCGGTTTCGATGACGGCGCCGCAACTGATGCGGTCGCCCACCCGTGCGACGGCCCTGCCATCCACAAATGTTGCGCTTGCGCCTGTTTGCACGGTGCCTTCGCCATGGAGCGGGCAACTATGACGATGGCCTACAAGTACGATGGGTCTCATTTGCGCTTCTTTCTCTTTGGGTGAACAGGGGCTTCTTCGAAGGCTGCAGGGGGCGGTGGCTCTGCTCGGACGTTGAATAGTTTGCAGACGAAGTACCAACAGAGGGCAACGGTCAGGTTGTAGGGGAACAGCACGGCCCAGAACGGCAGTTGCCAGTTCTTTTTGCCCTGCATTTCACCAGGTTCGCCGGTTCGCCAGGGCGCGTAGTGTTGCCAGGCTTCTGCCGGGGTCAGGCAGATGGCGTGCAGCGGTTTGTGCCACCAGTTGGGTTCGCTGGGCGGGGGGAGTTTGTCCGGGCCGTGGGCCATGAAATGACGGAGGTATTCCCAGACTTCAGCGACGTGTTTGACGCCGGGTTCGGTGGGTTCGTTGCTGTCGATCCAGAGGCAGTCTTTTTGGTGGAGGCTGCCATCCTCCCGGCGAGGGGCGAATGCGAGGGCGTAACCGGTGCTGAATGATGAACCGCCGTATTCGGTGCGTTTGAAAAGGCCTCCGCCGGTGTTGCTCCATTCAAAGACGAATACCCGGCTCAAACGTTGGTAGTAGATTTTTTGGGTTGATCGGTTGAGGCAAATATTCGACAAGCCCTTTATAAAGAAGATTCGATAAGCCAGGAAAGGAGCGAATATGAAAGGGGTTGCTGAAAATAAAAGCATCAATACAATGTCTTTGTCGTAGAGGTCCGGAATACTGGGTAAGAGATAAGGGTAAGTACCTATTATCAGTGTTATTGTCATTGCGCAGTAAAGTTTCCCCATAAATACCGAGTCTGTTACCCATGGATTTCTCAGGCATAAAGTGTTCTCGGATACGCTTGCCAGTTGCCCTCCAATTGCAGGTTTGTGCCCAGAGTTTGACGTTGAATTGAATATCCAGATGGTTGCCATGCTCAGCGTTCCAGACGAAAAGGTGCGAGGAACTCATCGTCTTCGTCCAACCCTATATAGGCACTGTAAGCGAGGTGCAGTGAGACGTAATTTTGGTTGGCTAGCGTGTTCTCGAAAAACATAACTAGGCCAGCACCTACAGAGATGCGTGCGCTGCGGGCAGGGGCGGAGGTGGCATTGCTGACGGAGGCGTTAGTCATGCGCGCTTCCTTTTGCCCGAATGTGCCGGGCGCTCCTCAAACGCTTCAGGCGGTGGTGAGGCGACGCGAACATTGAACAGGCGACAGATGCCGTACCAGCAAATGGCGACGGTGAGGTTGTAGGGGAACAGCACGGCCCAGAACGGCAGTTGCCAGTTCTTTTTGCCCTGCATTTCACCGGGCTCGCCGGTTCGCCAGGGCGCGTAGTGTTGCCAGGCTTCTGCCGGGGTCAGGCAGATGGCGTGGAGTGGCTTGTGCCACCAGTTGGCTTCGCCGGGCGGGGGGAGCTTGTCCGGGCCGTGGGCCATGAAGTGTCGCAGGTATTCCCAGACTTCAGCGACGTGCTTTACGCCGGGCTCGGTGGGGTCGTTGCTGTCGATCCAGAGGCAGTCTTTTTGGTGGAGACTGCCATCCGCTCGGCGAGGGGCGAAGGCGAGGGCATAGCTGGTGCTGAAGGATGAGCCGCCGTATTCGGTGCGTTTGAATATGCCCCCTCCGGTATTGCTCCACTCGAAGACTAATACTTTGCTCAAGCGTTGGTAGTAGATTTTTTGGGTCGAACGGTTGAGGAAAAAGTTTGATAGGTTTTTTATAAAATAGATACGATAAATCAGAAATGGAACGAAGGGAAGTGGAGAGATTAAGAACAAAAGCATTAAAGCAGCATTTTTATTGTAGAGGTCTAAGGTGATTGGGAGGATTTGAGGGTAAAATCCGACGAGTGATATGACTGTTATTGCGCAGTACAGTTTTCCCATGAATACGGAGTCTGTTATCCATGGATTTCGCAGGCATAAGATATTTTCGGATGCGTTTGCCAGCTGTCCCCCAATTGCAGGTTTGTGTCCAGAGTCTGACTTTGAATTGAATATCCAGGTGGTTGCCATAATTAACGCTTCAGATGAAAGTTTGATTGGGTCTCATTATCTTCGTCCAAACCTTGATTGGCGCTGTAAGATAAATGCAGTGAGACATGATTTTGGTTTGCCAGTCTGTTCTCGAAATGAAGAACCAAACCACCACCTACGATGTGGCCGGTCGGGGCGGCTGGGAATACGTGCATTCCTTGGTCGTCATGTAGGGTGCTCAAACTTCCTGACCATTCGCTTACCCCAGGCACAAAGCCAGGCAGCAGCACGGTGAACTCAACGGTGGGTTGAGGTGTGGCTACTTCGTTATGGGTGATGGCAGTCCAGTTGGGCGGAGACCAGTGGTCATTCCGATGCCATTTAGTGTCGACTTTAGTTATACCAAGTGACAGGGCCTGCTCGGCGGATAGTAGTTTTGGTCCGTAATGCTCGTTGTGCCAGGCTTTGACCTCGGCTTGTAGCGACGCGTAAGCCGGAAGTTTCTGCTCATAGTCCAAGGTAATGCCAGCGCGCCCCTCTCCATCATTGATGCGATTACCGAAGATGCTGCGTGCGGCCCAAAGCTCAATTGGGCTGTGAAGGTGCTCATGGGCCTTGGCGTGCAGGTAAAGGCCTCCAGCAATGATGGCTACGCCTACTAGAACAAGAGCAGCTGCGGCCCATCCGGCAAATGGCACAACTGATGTCACGCCAGCAACGGCCAGTCCTGCTTCAAGGGCGACAGCGGAGCCAATAGCCATGGTGAATCCACCAGCCATCGTGTAACTGGCTGCAGTTAGGTTACCGTTGTTATGCTGTCGCAGCGCCTTAGCACTGTCCGCGAAAAAACTAAATGCTATTGCCGGATAACCAGCCAAACGCGCAAACAAATTACTGCTTAAGAACTTGATGATTCCATTACCAAAGGCCATGCCCGGCGCCGTTGAGCTCAATCTCAACATCACGGCCTTCTGCGTTGCCCGCACGCTGACCATCGTCGCCACCGCTGCACCGATCACCCCAAAAATCGATGAAGCAAAGCCCAAGGTGTATTCCGGTGCATCGTTCTTTTGCAGACTGTTATAGGCCGTCTTGAGCGATAAGATGTTGAACCACAGCATCCCCGCGTTCAATCCACCGCCACCGCCCGAGGTGAGCAACCCGAGAAAGTTGGGCTTCACTCGCGCAGTGGTGGTCAGTTCTATCGATATTGTCCG